>JABDEM010000029.1 GCA_013287085.1 Gammaproteobacteria bacterium | reverse complement strand
GTAAAGATGTGTAATCATTAAGAGTAGCTAAAAAAGCTTCTGTTTTTGGTAGTTTTATCTTATTAGGTTCGATCGTAGAATAATCATTCCAGTTAAAGTCAAAGTTTTTTTCGTAAGATTGAATAGTGCTTGTTTGAGCATAAGCAAATACATAAAATGAGAAAGTAAATAACATCAATATTAAACGGATTGATTTGAGTTTCATTTTTTATCCGGCGATTAAATTTCAGTTCCTTAAAAAATAGGATTATACAGTGGAATTTTGAGTGTGCAAATGGTCTTTCTCACTCTTTCATCCAACTTTTCTAGGCATAAAACAATAATCAGCGATTGTTGGTAAGAGGTCAACAGGGAGATGTTGTTTTAATTCCTCAACTATTTCTGTCCCATGATTAACGGTTTCAGATTGAGAAGGGGGTAAAGAAGAGCTAGCACTCGATGTCGCAGTACCTGCAAAAAATCGACTACTCATAGCACTAAGCAATGAACTGCCACGAGAACTTGAGCTTGAAGACGATAAAGAAGATTGTGAGGCTGAAGTAGATGATGGAGCAGAATTTTCTCCTCTTAATATTGCACTCAATCTTAAATCACTTTTTTGTTCTTCAAGGGCTCTCCGAGCGCTTAGAATGTTTCCTTCTATTTCAAACGCATCAGAACCTAGATTTTGAAAATGAGTTTGTAGATTGGGGGGGAATGTTTCGCCTACTCTTGTCAGATCTTGACTCAATTCTTGAAATTCACGCTCACCATTATTCCCAGGAAAAAGGCAAGAGATAAGCTTAGCTAGACAAGAAATTATAGGTCCAAAGAAATATCTAAAGAATCTATTACTTCGCCCACAATGGGTGGAATGCAAAATGAGCCCCAGAGCAGCAATAAAAAAAATAGGTCCTGCAATTAAGTCCTCGGTATTTTCATCATAAGGATAGGTATTACCCTCATAATCAAAGTCTGTTCCTTTGGCACCATTACCCGTGAGCCCTAAAACAAAAAGAAATAAGCCTGCTAAGCCAAAAAAAGCATAAATCGGTATAAGTGCTGTTTGATGTGAATTAACCCGACGATGAATTAACTCTAACCTATTTCCCGTTGCGGCCAATTCTTGCTGGGCTTCTCTGATATCCAATCGTCGAGTTGAGGGTTTTTCTTCTTTCTTCTCTTCTTGCAAAATCGTAATAACATGAGGAGCATCCCCCGCTGGTTGTGGGGCGTTATTTAAAAGTGGCGTAGTTTCACTCGCATCATCAAGGGATTGTGCAAGTGAATAATCTGACGTAGCGCTGCTATACATTATTTGTTTTTCCTCACCCTGTTTTAATCTTATATTAATTTAGATTCCATCAGAATTGATAATGGATTATTTTTCTGAGCGCTATCTATATCTAATGCCTGATAAGGCTTTAAATGACGAGGAGAATATAAAGTGGCTCCGCCTCCCCCTTGTGTTAATCCCAATGCTCGCGGACTGTCCAGTAAGTATAAACCCGATTGCGATAGCATGGGTGAAGGCATAGGTAGTGAATCAGTATTCTCATTCTCTAATCTTGAAGGGCCTCTTTCAACTTCCGCTTCTGCTTCTAAAGGAGTGGGTCCACGCACTTCGTCATCATCGTCCATACTTAATAGAACTGATGTGGTTTCACCTATCTCCGGATCTTCCAATGAGGGAGATAATGTAGATGTGTTCTTTAAATGGCTTAATCCATACCAATCTTGTTCATGACTAGAGGAGCTCGAACTTGACGAAGAGGAGCTAGCCGCGGAAGAGGATCTTGATTTTTTGGGTTCTACTTCAGGTTCCGTGACTGCATCAATGGGTTTTTCTTCATCAGATTTTTTTCGTTTTAAGCTCTGCTTTAACATACCAGTTTTTCTCGAAATTCCCTTCATTGGCTGATCTTTTAAACCATCATAGACAGGTTCTATATTACGAAGTATTTCTTTTTGTTCTTCTGTCACTTGAAAAGTAGTAGCAAACACTAGATTAAAATTCTTGAGTGCTTCTTCCGTTTCTTCAAGACTTGGTTTACCCAGATTTTCGACTAGCTCGTCAAAATCAAAACCTTCAATTTGATATACTTTGGCACACTGAGTTAAGAATATCCCTAAGGTTTTTTTGTGTTGCTTAAAATATTCATCCGTCGGGGTAAAGGGATTTTCGGCATCATAAACAAATATGATCCTAGTATTCTTGATGATACGTAATCTAATATTTTTATTCGTTAATTTGATTCTTCTAGAAAGATTTTCTTGCTTATATTTTGCTTTAGTATGGGTGGGTTCAAAGAGTACTAATCCTATCCCTTCCACAAATTTGAGATGCGTTAATAATTCAGGGAGGAGAGAGGACCCCTTCCATTTTGGGATGCGATTTCGCGCCTTAGCTTTTGGTGCTGCGCTAACTGATTGATTAAGCTCTATTTTATCTTTATTTAAAACAGGTAAACTCTCACGTGTATGCGCCATGGCTATTCTTGACCTCGTTTTGTTTATTATTGGACAATAATAATACATTTGCGATAGAATTGGAACGAATTTTTGCTAGAAGAGCGAATAAATCATGCTTGGACGTAACGAACATTATAATGATCCAGTGAGAGCCCGTAATCTTGCTGATTTAGATTGGTGGCATTGGAAAAATTTAACTGTTGAGAGATTTGAAGAGCTCGCAAGAGCAACAAGTGCTGAACAGTTTATAGGATTATTTAACCGAACAATTTCTACTTGGGGTTATGCCAATGAACCCTCCATGATGTGGGGATTTCAAGTACCCTTTTTTAAAGAAATATTTTCGGGACGAGGCAGATTAACTATTCCTCAATTCAAAGTCTTAATTGAACAACTCAGCGCAAAAAATTGTTTTGTTGAAATCTTCAACTATAAATATTATAAATATCCAGCGACGAATCTATCTCCCATGGTTGACATTATTCAGGCAGGTTTTTTCGGGATTATCGTTGATACAGTCCCGAAGGAAACATTCAATAACTTATTACAATCTGAACTAGCGCATCAAAAATATGAATATGTTTGGGAGGGCGAACCTCGAAATTGGTTTAATATTGCAATTTTGAAGTGTCCTAAAGCTCAGAGTGAAAAAGCAACCGAAAAATTAAGTCTGGATGTGCTTGATGAGGCTTGCAGAAAAGGAGCAATGTTATTTTCATTTAAACATAATCCAAACCTTTTCAAAATGCTTTGTCAAAAAATAAAAAAAGACACTCTAAATGATATCTACGGTAGGTTGCATTTCGAGGGCCTTTTATTTGAGGTGAATGTTGAAAGAAGATTTGTGCAATTAAACTTGCAACATGAAATCACCGCTAATCTTATGGAGCGATTAACAGAAGAAAACTTGAGTAAATATCTTATCAATACCAGTGTAATTAATGAAGAAAATCTTTTAAAACTATTAGATAAAGCCCCTTTACTATTTTTCCTTTCATCATGGCGAGGTATGAATCTAGAATATCTTGTTCCTCGTATGCGAGAGAATATAAATTTCACGCCAGCCACGCTACAACAATTTGAACAACATGTTCAGTTTATGCAAAATCCGGAAGAGGCGATGGTGCAACATCCCCAGCAATTTATCGAATTTGTTACCAAGCATATTATTCGTCGTTTAAGAGATGACAATTTGGTTCATCCAAAAAAATGGTTAGAAATTCTATCCAAAGCGCTTAAGACTCTAGAAAGCTCGAATAATGCAGAACGCTATAGAGATTCCTTATTAGCGTTGAGAGGAAGAATACTTTTAATAATAAATAAAGGCACATCGGATCAAGCTTGGAAAGATTTCGAGGCAATTAGTTCAGTGGAAAATATAGAGGCTTTTCTTTGCCAAGATATTGGGGAGACGCTTCTCATAACAGCTCAGCAAGAGATAGAACAAGGCAATGTATTTTTCTGCAAAGCGCGACAACTAAAAGCGCTGGATTTTTTATATAAAGCAGCTGAAGAGCAAAAAGTGCGAAATGTAGATATGGCAGGCCATACCATTTCTGCTAAGAGTTCAGCGGGAGAAGTTCTCACTCTTCCTGTTTATTTAAATAATTTTGTAAGCAATTATTATCGAGATGAATTTAATGAAGTTATCGAAGTAAAAGACCACGATGAAAGCTCAATTCATCTTGCTGAATTTGAACGAGTCAAAAAAGATTTAAAAGACCAATTACCTGTTCTAGGCGCTGAACTTTTTAGGGGTTGTCTGCAACGATTTGATCAATATCTAGATCAAAGAAGACTCGAAACCCAGCAAAATTGCTTTGTCTTTTTTGCCAATAGTTTAACTGACTTTGAAGCGCGCGAAAGTATATTCCGTACGCTCCGCAATACAAACACCCCTTGGAAACAAAAAATTGACTATTTAGAATCTAAAATGCAATCTGGCGAACTGACTAAGGGATGGCTAACTCATCGATGCCAAGATTTATTAAAAGAATTGCATCAAATCGCAACAATTATTCATCAAAATTTACCGGAACCACAGCAGGCACTGAGATTATAAGTGGGCCATGGGGTTAAATATAAACCTCTTTCAATTTGATACTTGACCCCATTCTCACAAAATAGTACAGCCAAGTTGATGCATCGCTTGGCTACAGCGGTTATCCCGTGGTGCGGGAGGCGCTGCTCTTTTAAACATTCTTGAATCTGCAGCTGTAGCAGGTCTATTTTTTACAGGATTGGCTATTTGCTGCACCCATTTTGCTTTCTCTGCAGGATAAGTCACTAAGAAAATAGTAGGTTGATCGGTTGCTTCTAGCGTAATACTTTTATCTTTCCTTAAGGTATTAACTTTTGCTGTTACAGTTTCAGGATCAAAAATAATGCGTACGCGTTCAATTCCTAATAACTGGCGATGTTCGGCTATTAATAAAGAAGAGTTTAATTCAACGAGCGCTTCTTTGCATTCACCTTTTTCATCATTGGTATTAATGACTTTACCGTCTAAGCTTGCAATTTTTTCTTGTTTAGCCGCATTAAAATCAGGAATAGTAAACCGTTCTATCGGTTGTTTAGTAAAACGTATCGCTGTATCAAGGTAGTAACGAAATTCCGCGGAATAAAATTGACCCGTGCGTGGATCTTCTTCTACCATAAACATTCCCTGATATAATAATTTTAATTCATTTTGTAATTCTTTAGGATCGGTGCTCGCGAAGAGTGCTTCAGTCCTTTTAAGGTTTACGATTCCATCAAAGCCATAGGGTGTGAATAATTGGCAAGGGAAAATACTCAAATCAAACTGATCTCTAAGTTGTTTTGTATTTTTATATTTTAACCGCATCATGCCGCAAATTCGCAACATATGGGCTGCCCCCACATGCACTAATATCATTCCATCTTGACCTTTTAATTTTGGGATGGCTCGTTCAAATATATTCCGCATCATGTTCGAACAGCGATTTTGCTCATGAGCGATCAATACTGCATTCTCATCATTTTCGAATCGTTGAGTGTCGAATTCTCTACTCTGTTTTTGTGAATACTCTATTCCTTGATAAGGAATGCGCTCTCTTATTAAAAATTCTAGCAGTTGAAAATTTTGTTCGTGAAAACAACTAATAATAATAGCGGTAGTCCAGGCATTTATAATTTCAGGCGATTTTTCGGGATATTTATCTCTCAGTTTCTTTTTGACTGCATCTTCTGACCCTGATGGAAAATAACGCCGACCTTTACCTTTGTTTCCTTTCTGAATTAATTGCTCGAGACCACATTGTTGTATAATACGTTTACATTGTCCACCGACCTCTCTATTCTCCGCCAGCTTTTCTTCGGCAGACCTGTCAGCTGCTTCTTCATCAGCAAAAACAATAGGAATATTTAAATCTCTTAATCGCTTTATTTCTTGCATCACAAAATGCGCCCAGCCCACGTCTGTGTGGAGAGAAGGAATAGGGAAAATAACGACTCGTTGTTTAGATATCATAATTTAAGCCTCGTTTTTAGTATGTTGACGCGGTGGATCATGACTTTGCCTGGATAGGTATTTTAGCAAACTATGAGTAATACTCAAAGTTCCGGATTGATAATTTAGCTTCGTAGTCGAGTGGGGGAACAACAGCAAGTGCTTAGTTCCAAATGAACTCTCTGCTATAATAGCGATTTTTACTGACTAGTTGAGATTAAAAATCATGCCTGCAAATACATCTGTTCGTCGTGGATACAACTTTGACCTTCCTCAGCCCGGTCCTATTGCTGTTGCTGGCTCATTCGATCCTGGTGGACCTTTTGGTGGTGCTGCAGCAGTAGAGGGTGCGATCGGTTTTTTGTGTCTTTATATAGGTGGGATTTTTTATTTAGTGAATTGTATACTAGGACAAGCAACTGAGGTACCTAGGACACAAGATCAAGATATTGAGGCGATTGATAGACACTACGAAGAAGCGAAAAGCGCATTAAGTCAAATGCACCCACATCGACTCGAAGTAGATCTCGAAAGCATTTTAAGTCAAATAAAAGATACAACGTTAGAATTAGATAATAATGAGTCTGCGAAGACCATTGGTGAATTGGTAAAAGTTTTTATTAAATCATGTGCTGATTTACAAGAAGAGGCGCGAACAAAAGCGCAGGTCATTGAGTTAGCAGAAAATTGCAAAACCAATATTAATCGAGTAATTGATAGTGATAAAAACGCTGAAACTCAAACCGAAGAGCATGCAATTCATGTACAAAAACGATTAAATATTCTTCTCAATGTGCTTACGGTTGGAATAGTGGCTCTTGTTGTGGTTACTAATCCAACATTTGCATTTTATGCTGTAGGACTTGGTGCCCTATTTATGCTTGGGATGTTTGCAGAGACTCGTAAGGATAATGAAAATACACGAAATTGTGCAGAAAACAAACGCGTAAAAATTGAATCCGTAAGAAAAACAATTAACAATGAAGAAAAAGGATGTTTAGATCAATTAACGCGGAGCATCTGCACGGGTCGAAATTGAATGGAAATACAGAATATTAGTAAAAATGGATAAAATAAAATTGAAGGTGTAATCTCATAGAACTCCGGGGTCAAGTCCAAAATTGGTATAGGTTTGCCAATCATCTAGCCACTAATTAAAAATATTTTAGGCTAACTCATCGATGCCAAGATTTATTAAAAGAATTACATCAAATCGCAACAATTATTCATCAAAATTTACCGGAACCAATAATGGGTCTAGCCTATCACTCTAGATAGGCACAAAATATAAAAAATATTTTGCTAGGGGTGTTAATGAAAAGCTGCCTGTTAGCCTTACTATTGTTGAGTTTTTCCTATGCCGCATTTTCCGAAGAATGCCCCATTAATTGGAAACAAACTTCTTATTCTAATGGATCGTTTTTTGTTCCTCCTTTTGTAACGTGGGCATTAGACCCTACGGCTGGATGGCAAGATATCAGCACTTACAACAAAGATTATTGGGATGAATACGATTGGAGTGACTATAATCCTAGAAAAAAAACTAACCTTAAGCAATTTCCCAATGTTAAGGTGAGGGTATATCTATCCTCTAATGGAAATGTCATCTGCGTTTTTGATGTATTTCATTACAAGGAGAATTTCGGCGACAACGGAAATGTAAACGGTGCTTCCATGTCACTTCAAGCCAGGTCTACTGCTGTTACTGATATAGCTCATACAAAATTTCCTACCAATGGCAACGCCTGTGTAACTACGCTTGATCATCTCGATGAGTGTTCTTGGACTTAATGGGGTACTCTCGCGTATTTATTGTGAAATCAACTATGGTAAAAATAGGTTAATTCGGATATATTAACGGCCTAGGATATTAGGTTGAAAAGGGAATGACTCATCATTGGCAGCAAGATTTTCATGAATACGTAAAAGTCTTTTTTCATCAAAATTTTTTTCGTTCCCAGGTTATACGTTTCATTCGAATATGTAATCATTCTATTAAACTTTGTTTCGCGTCTGAACGGCACAAAAATAAATACTTCCCCGCGCTTAAACACCTTGAAATCGATAAGGTAGAGGATGCCTTTTGTATTTATATATTTGACTTAGCATCACTTAATATGGGTCGTTCGCTCATCAATTTTTATCAAGAATTCATTATGAAGCCAAGTTTTCCATCTAAAAGAACTGCAACCAATGGTCCTTTTTGTTTTGATGAGTTAATTTATTACTTAAACGATGAATATCAATTTTCACTCTGGGTAGTCAATGATTTAGATGCAGTAGAATTTGGCGCGCTTGCCAATCCTTTTCGATTATTTTTCTATGATTGGTTGGCGAGGAAGAATATTCAGGTGACGCATGTGGCTGCTGTTGCCGATAATAATAGCGCAGTTTTATTAACGGGTGGTTCAGGCGTAGGAAAATCTACTACGACGGTATCTTGTCTATTAGGCGGGTTACATTTTTTAGGGGATGATCAATGTATCTTAAAATATGAAAATGAGCCTATGGTTTATGCTCTTTATAATACTTTTAAGATTGATAAACAATTATTTAATAATGCTTATTTTAGTGCTCTTAAGGGGAAAGAAGAAGGTTATACTTTAAAAGAAAACATAGAAAAAGCGATATTTCATTCCAATAAAATTGCTTCGTTTAACTTGGCTACTGCTAAGCCGGTTAAGGCTATTCTAAAGCTTAATAGTAAAAAGTCGATTCATCCTCGAATTGTTGCATCCACCGCCAAAGATCTAAACAGTCATTTGATTTTTAATACGATGAGACAAACGGTAGGGGTTTCAAAGCATCTTGCAGAATACGTTACAAAAAATATTCAAGAATTTATTAGGTTTATTCCTTGTTACCAAATGGATTTATCTTCAAATTATCAAAAAAATGTTAGTTTAATTGCAGAGTTCTTAAAGAGCAAAATATGAAATTACATTTTTGGCCTAATGAAAAACAAGAATTGTTACTAAAAGCGGTTTTTGGTCAATCAGAACTGGCTGCTAATTGTTTAAGAGAGTGGCATGAAAAATTTAGCTTATCAGATCTCGATGCTTCAACCCGTGCGATTTTGCCATTTGTTATTCAATCGTTTCCCATGTTTAAGATAGAACCAAATATTTTTAAGCGTTACCAGCAATACTATCAAATGACTTGGTTAGAAAACTCTCTTAAATTTAATAAGCTTTTTGAAATTATTAATTTGCTAACCCAGCAGAATATAAAAATATGCTTATTAAAAGGTGCTGCGATGCTCTTATATTTTTATAAAAATATGGGCATGCGACCAGGCATGAATGATATTGATATATTAATTAAAGAAGAAGATTTACCTAAAGCAATAGATATTTTAAAAGGATTTGGATTTTCTCCTGAAGATTTTTTTGAGTATAAAGGCGAGGAATTGGAAAAAAAAATAAAAGCAGAGGGGTTTACCACTCAGGGTTTACATGCGATTACTTATCGACATGAAAATCTTGAAATTGACTTGCATTGGAAATTAATGTCTCTTGTGAAGGAGTCAACTTTCGATCATTTGTTCTCAGAAATGAATGAGGTGACCCTATTTAATAATAAAGTTTATGTGTTATCAGCAGAGGCCCAGTTATTCCATTCCTGTATACACGGTATGAATCAAATGTCTGAAGACGGTAAATGTTGGTGGGTAATCGATGCTTTGTATCTAATTAAGCAACATAATATTAATTGGAATAAAATATTTTTACTATCGCAACAATATCGATTGGTGGGTTTTATTAAAGATTTTATTTATTATATTAAGACTATTGATTCTTCCATGGTTTTGAAAGAAGAGGTTAACTGCTTTTTAAGTAGGAAACCTGATTTTTTTCAGCGAATTTTTTACCGGATGCAAATAAGTCGCATTCCTTTGGTTAGAAAAATAAGTTTTTATAGTCGAATATATTTAAATTGCGGTGCCTTTGGAGGCTTTCCAAAATTTATAAGAGGTTATTTCGGAATTTCAGGAAGTCTATTTCAGTTTATGTTTAAAAAAGTTTGGAAGAATATATGATTACTATTGTTATGCCATTTTATAAAAAATTAACCGAGTTTATATTTGCCTTTGATCAGTATAATTTTAACGAATTCAACCGTTATCAGAATCTTGAGCTCATTTTAAGTATCGATGATCCTTTTGAAACCGATGAACTTATTGATTACTTAGACAATAAGACTAAATCCTGTTCCCCTAACTTTGCCATTATAGCGTTTCTCAATGAAAATTCTCATGCTTGGAGATGCCCTTCGAGCGCTATTAATGTAGGAATTAAGCATGCAAGATATCCAAAAATTCTTGTCATGTCGCCAGAAACGGTTGCCCTACCTCATAGTATTGAACAAATATCAGCGCACTGCGATAAAAATTCATTTTCCTTTGGTATTATTAAACATATTTCAAAAAAGGAATTAGAAATGAGAGCTGACAATTTAACTGAATCATATCAGAATGTTTTATCACCCTTGTTGCCCCATGGTTCAATTTGCTTTTATAAGTCTCAGGCGGAACTGATTGGTGGTTATGATGAAAGTTTTATTGAGTGGGGAGGGGATGACGATGATTTTAGAGAACGGCTAATTAAAGCAGGCTTTCGAAAAAAACCCACGTTTGCTAAATTTATGCATATCGTTTTTAAAGATCGGGAGTTAAATACAGCGAAAGAAAAGCGACAATTATTGTTACGAAAAAGTGTTAGCAAAAAGATAAAACAGATTGCAGAAAGAGAGGGGTTTATTGCTAATCAAGGAAACTATGGAAATAGCTATGACAAAATAGTATTTGAATTTTCATTATCAATAGGATGTGTATGTTAAAGAAAACAAAACCTTGGCAAGTGCCTATATTAACGTATCACTATATACGGAATTATGATAATCAAGAAGATTCTCTTGGGGTTGGACTATCAGTTTCCCCCGAAAATTTTGAAAGACAAATAAAATATTTATCTGAAAATAATTATAATACTATTTCATTTTCAGATTTGTTTAATAATACAATATTACCACCCCAGCCCATTATATTAACATTTGATGATGGTTATGAAGATGCTTATACGGAAGCATTTCCCGTTCTAAAAAAATATAATTTTACTGGAACATTTTATATTATTACAAACAAATTATATTTAACAGAAAACCAACTTAGAGAAATGCAGGCTGCTGGTATGAATATTGGTGTTCACACTGAAAACCATCTACTATTGCCTAATCTTAATAGCAAGCAATTGAATTCTGAAATTTTAGTCAGCAAGAGTAAATTGGAAGGAATGGGAATACAGGCACTTGATTTTTCCTATCCGTATGGAAAGCATACTTGGAAAGTAAGACGAATTGTTAAAAAAGTTGGTTTGCGATCTGCCGTAACCACTGTTTATGGCGTTAACATACATTTGTGTGATCGTTACCAAATGCTTAGAATAAGCGTTCATAATAATCATTATGGTGAAAATCTTTTAAGTAAAATTAACTCTAACTTACTATCAAGACCTCGGTGGCAAGTATTTTTTTGCCGGATTTTAAATCGTATTTTTAAAAACAAAATTAATCCTTTGCGTTACGAAATAAATACTAAATGAATATGATTGCGCCAATTATAGTAGGTGTTGCTGGATATCAATTAAATTTAATTGAAAAAAAATTATTAGCTCATCCTCATTTGGGAGGGGTAATACTTTTTGCTCGAAACTATCAATCGAAACAGCAAATAAAAGAGCTCATTTCATCGATCCAAGCTGTACGCTATAAGCAAAATTTAGCTCCGGCTATTATTGCAATAGATCATGAAGGTGGAACAGTGCAGCGCTTGGCTGGACCTGAATTTACCTGTCTTCCTAGTGCTGAGGAAATAGGCGAGCTGTATCAAGTCAATGCTAAGCTAGCGATAAATTTGATTGAAAATGTGGCCACAGTAACGGCTTATGAGTTGGGTGATCTAGGGGTGCAAGTTTGTATGGGCCCAGTGTTAGATTTAACCCCTAAAATACCAGCAAAAATCTCTTCGCGCTGTTACAGTTCTGAAAATAGTGTAATAACTACCTTGGCAAAAGTTTATATAAGCGCATTACAAAGTAATGGATTAATTGCGGTACCTAAGCATTTTCCAGGGCTGGCAAATCAAGTTTCCGATACCCACTATAATATTTCTCTATCCAATATAAGCTTAGATGAATTAATAAAGCATGAAACCTATCCTTATCAAGAACTGATTCGTGAGGGGTTGTTGAAGATTATCGCTCTTTCTCATCAAATATATTCTAATGTTGATGATAATCCGCCAGCTGGTTCTGAAAAATGGCTAAAGGATATTTTAAGGGGACAATTTAAGTTTAAGGGACTTATTATGACCGACTGTCTTCAAATGTCGAGCGCCGCGGTCATGGGCATGCACTTAAAAACAAGAATAACCAAGGCACTAAAAAGCGGCTGTAATCTTATCCTTTGCTCACATGTTTGCGATGGCCATTATAAGGAAATTTACTCAGCCTTATCTGATAAGGCACTTGACTCATTGGTTACAGAGAATTTTGAGGTATCGAGCAATGAGGGTAAATATAATTTATCTAATACAGAATATTTGACGGCGGTAAAAAATATCATCGAATTTCAATCATATAAAGATAAAAGCTCAGATACTAGAATAAAAGCTTCAAAATTATTACTAATGTTTATAAAGAAAAATTCATTATTGCGACGGTTAAAGTCGACGAAAGCTTGGGATTATATTGTTTTTATAATATATCGCCTAATGCTCATTAAGAATAAACTTAAGGAAAAAATAAAATGGATCTAATCAGTGTGATTGTTCCAACTTATAATTTAGGGCATTATTTGCCCGATGCTTTAGAGAGTATTTTTAAACAAAATAATAACGAATTGGAGGTAATAGTAGTCGATGATGGTTCAGATGACATGACCTCCCAGGTTGTTCATGATTTTGGCAATAAAATTTGTTATGTCAAACAAGCTAATAAAGGTGCTGCGGCAGCTAGAAATACGGGTGTTAGCCTTGCTCAAGGTAAATATCTCGCTTTTCTTGATGCTGATGATATATGGTTACCTACTAAGCTTGATAAACAATTAGAGAAAATAGTTAATAATGATGCGGATATAGTTTTCAGTCTCATTGAGCAGTTTATTAGTCCTGAGTTTCAAAGTAGCTCTGCTATTAAAAATAAAATATTACCCGGGTATTGTTTGAGCACCATGCTAATTAAAACTTCAGTTTTTTTAAGCATAGGGTGTTTTAACGAGGAAACAAAGCTGGGTGAGTTTATTGAATGGTATCTTAAGGCAAAAAACATGGATTGGAAAGTTATCGTTATAGATGAAGTGTTAGCTATGCGAAGAATTCATACTAAGAATACAAGTTTAGTAAATAAAAAATTTAGAAGCGACTATTTGCATTTGCTTAAAGGATTTAGAGAGGATAAGAAAGGGTCTACTCGGTTTAAATAAATTCTAATTAATTTTGCATACCATGTTTTTTTTAACAATACTTCTTTGCTGCGAATTCTTGCAGAAACGACATGGTCAAATAGTTCGAGCTGGTATTCTGAATTAACTTTTTTTAATTCTTGGATTGCATCTTGATCTGAAATATAAATGGGTTCTTTTAAAAATTGGCTAAAATCAAATTTAGTTTCTAAAAGAGCTTTTAAAAATAGCTGCTGTCTTGCAATGCGATCAAAATCAAGAAAAGCGGGCTTTTTATCGATACGATAGCGAGCACCTAGGTATTGATGAATACGTTCACCATATAATTCTTCGCTAGGTGGGTCAAATTGTATGATCTTTTGTCCATCTTCAATAAAAGTAAATGGTTTTAATGGATAATAATACTGACTATATTCTCTTATTGGGACGCTGATTTTAAGCGATTCAAATACTTTCATGCTCGTTGTATGGGGGATACAAATCGAGTGTTTTGCTTTATAACCTAAGCGATTGATCATGTTTAAAAAAAGGGTATGTCCCCCTTTGCTAAAGGCAATATTTATTCGGTTTCTTAGCGGAAAGATATAAAGATCGCGCGGAATCCAGATAAGTTTTTGATTGACAGTATCGACATTGACGATGACATCTGTATTTTGATTTGAATCCAGGATACCAATTATAACGCTCATATAATAACCCATTAATTATCTTTATAGGTGAATAAGTATAATACAAGTGTTAAAATTCAACACTCTATTTTGTTAGGTTGGCTATGAATAATTTTCTACTGGGTGCATTTAGCCCGAGACCAAATGAAAATTTTAACTTTATTGATGAGTTGGGGGGTAATTCATCAGAAATTTTTTCTCAGGAGTCAGGGTGCGAGGTTTCCTATAAGCTTTTTTATCATAGGAGATCTAATCAAAAAATAATGACAAAAAACATAAATGGGTTATTTATCTTATGTTGGGGGGAAGGATTATTAATTGATAAGGTTTATGAATTTTATATTTCAGGCGGAATAAAAAAAATTAAGGCCATTCCGGGTTTGTGTTCTATTGTTATTATTGATGTTAAAAATAATAAAATTGTGCTGTTAAATGATAGTTTTGGCACAATGCCAATTTATTATCATTTCCACGATGAAGTTATCGTTTTTTCGTCGCGTTTGAAAGGAAATTTGCTCTATCCCAACCTAAAGGTAGAATTGAATCAACTTGTTTTATTCGAATTATTTTATTCTGGTGTTGTGTGCCCGCCAGACACACTCATAAAAGATGTTTATGTCTTGAGCACAGGTGAAGTCATCGAATTTAATGGGTCATTAGTTCAGAAGACAATTTGGGCAACACCTGAAAACAAACCCGAAGCTCCTGATACTAAGAATATGCTTTCATTATTGCTAACGTCTATGGAAAGATGTATTGAAAATAGTGACGAGATAGGTGTGATGTGTAGTGGCGGTTTAGATTCGTCATTGCTCGTGGCATTGTTAAAGCAGGTGACTAGCAAAAAAATCCATTTATATACGCTAATCACTCATGAAAACAAAGTAGAAACATCGGCAGTAGAATATCTCAGTAAAACATTTAACGTGAAGACTCATTATTTTAATGCTAAAAGCAGCCATTTTCTAGATCATGTGCAAGAAAGCATTCGTCGTGGAGAAAGTGAGGCAGTGGGAGCTTTATCACTTAATATTGCTGTAGAAACGGCGTTTGCTAAGTTTATCCACTCTTCTCTTATGTTAACCGGTGATGCCATGGGACCTAATTCAAGTTTACTGAAGCAGTCTCCTGAATTTTATGCTCATAATTATGGAATTTTGGATCGGGCATCTACTCGACTCCTTTTGGATAATAAGCCCCATAGCGAAATGCATTATATTGAGAAAACAAAAACAATTATTACCGCTAAAAATAAACATCTTAGCTTTAAAAAATTTCGTTTGGATGTGCGCGCGAGCTTAATTGGCGCTCTTAACGGAAAAATAAGAACGCTAAACTCTGATCAAGCTTATCGGTTCCCTTTTGTAGATTCGCAGTTTATGGATTATATGGAATCACTTAATTATTATCTTCCTAATAAAGCGGATTATAGAAATTTATTGAAACAAATGATCTTAGAGCATCAATTATTGCCTGAGAAAATTTTAAACAAGCCTAAAGCCTGGATGCCTGGAGTGATGAGTCAGCTAGATACAGAAGGTGTGCTCGATGAATTGGTCTATCAAGTCTCGGCAACAAATTCGCATTGTTCAAGCCTATTTAATATAGAAACTCTCTCTCTTTTATTTTCAACGATAGGGCAAAAACAGAAATATAAATTAATTATGGCATTATATTATTTAGAACTTTTTTATGAGCATTTTGTGAAGCAGCGGCACAGTTTAAAAAATGAGCTATCTTGTGGGTAGTAAAATATAAATGAGCATGATATATTTTTGCCTCAGGATTTTAAGAAGATAGGGACTTTATGCAAAATTATTATCAAATCGCAAGCGATGCCGTTATTTGGGAAAAAATTGGTAATCAAATTGTTATCGCAGATCTTGCAACGGGTGTTTATGGTTGTATTGAAATTGAAGTAGGTGTATTGATTTGGGAATTGCTGATGCAGGGTGAGTCAGACAATGAAATTAATAGAATCCTAGAAAATCACTACCAAACATCTTGCGAACCTTCTACAACAAAATTTCTCGAAAAACTGCAAGAACTAAAAATTGTAAAAAAATCGACCGCTCCTTCTAAGAACGAAGCGATTTCAATTGAGTATGATAAGTTATCAAAGCAATTCGAAGAACCCCGTGTTTTGGTTTATGATGATCTTGATACGCTTTTGATGATAGATCCAATTGATGAAGATCTTGAGTTATCCATGAGACAAGAGGTTGTTTAAATGCTACCGCGCCCGGTTATTGGGGTAACAGGTAGTTCTGGTAAGACAACTACCAAGGAAATGATTGCAGCCATCTTAAAAACAAGATGGAAAATTCTTAAATCGATTGAATCATGCAATATTCATATTGAAAATTACTTTAATGAGATAAGGCCTCACCATGAAGCCATCCTAATAGAATATGGAATGGCGAAATTTGGTACTATAAAGCGCAATTGTGAGCTTATACAGCCGAATATTGCTGTCATTACCAATGTGGGATCTGCTCATATGGGAAGTCTTGGAAGTAAAATCCAAGGGGTAGCCAAAGCCAAATCTGAAATGATTAAGGCAATGAAACAAGATGGTCTATTATTTTTAAATGCTGATAATGCAAATTCATCCTTGTTGGAGACAAATGATTTTATAGGTAAAATTATATCGGTAGGCATAACAAATAGTACGGCCGATTATTATGCGCATTCCATTCAATATAAAAATAAAGTGGGTATGACTTTTAAAGTTGCTCTTAATGGAATAACCCACGATTTTTTTATCCCTATTTTGGGTCCCCACAACGTATACAATGCCTTATTCGCCATTGCGGTCTCGCATCAACTGGGTTTTAATGTTGAGACAATGCAGTTAGGGTTAAGCAATTATGAAAGGCCTTTTAGACGTCTGTATTTTTACGAATTTAAACATTTTACGCTGATTGATGATACTTTTAACGCAAATCCCGAAGCCACCAAAGCAGCTATTGATGTGCTTATACAGGTTGGTATGGGGAAAAACATAGCGATATTAGCGACGATGGTTGAATTAGGTGAATTTTCGGAAAAATTGCATAAAGAAGTGGGAAAGTATATAGCTGGCAAGAAAATTGATTTTGTCTATACGTATGGTACGGAGGGGAGAAATATTGGCCTAGGCGCTATCGAAGCAGGATATCCTGCCGCCAAAGTGATGCATGCAGCGACGCAGCGCGAGTTACATACTCAACTTTTAAAAAAAGCGATTGAACCTAACACCACTATTTTAGTAAAAGGTTCTAACAAGTATAAAATGCACCATACAGCGACTTTCTTAAAACTACACGAAAAATTTTACCCTTTATGAAACCGATCATCGCTGTTACCGGTAGTGTGGGCAAAACGACGACAAAAGAAATGATAGCGTCTGTATTGGCACAACGCTTTCAAACGTTTAAATCCGTGCGTAACTTAAACCTACCCGAACATATTGCCCGCTATCAGCAGCAAATCAAACCCAATCACGAGGCCGTGGTTTTGGAATATGCGATAGCAAATCACGGCAGCATTCGCACAAGTTGTGACTATATACAGCCCAATATTGGTATTATCACTAATATTGGTACGGCTCATCTTTCTCGCTTTGAAGATAAAATTGCAGGTATTGTTAAAGCTAAATCCGAATTAGTCCAGGGTATGCATCAAGATGGCTTATTATTTTTAAATGCAGATGATGAAAACTCAAAACAAATTAACACCAAAATTTTCCATGGCCAGCGCTATTCGATAGGTATCGAAAATAACAAGGCTGATTTTATCGCTCACTCTATACAATGCACTCGCGCGGGGATGAGTTTCCAATTACAAGGAGAAAATCAAATATTTTTTATTCCTGTTTGGGGTAGGCATAATATTTATAATGCTCTCTTTGCGATCGGTGTGGGTTTTAAGCTGGGTTTATCTTTTGCTGAAATCCAACAAGGATTGAAATCTTTTGAGAAACCTTATTCGAGATTAACACATTATCGGTTGCCAGGAATTGATGTTATTGATGATACTTTTAATGCAAGTCCTGAATCCATGAAGGCAGCAATTGACGTATTATCAATGATAGGAAAAGGTAATAATGTGGCTATATTGGGAGATGTATCAGGCTTAGGAGAATATTCTATAGAGGCCCATAAAGAGATAGGAAAATATCTCGCCAGTAAAAATATTCACTTTCTTTACACTTACGGTAGGGAGGCGAAATTAATTGGCGAGGGAGCCATTGAGGCAGGTTTTAACCCTAGTCATCTAATTCATTGTGATGAACAACTTGAGTTGCATGCACAATTGCAGCAGCATTCTATTCTACCTTTAACTACTTTTTTACTTAAAGCCACTGCACGGTTGAATATGCAACCGACTGTTGAATTTTTTATTAAGCATTGTTTAACTATTTCTAAAACATTTTTTAAAAAAATAGCTGTGCAATAATGACCGAAAGACCCGTGATTGCAATTACAGGAAGTAAAGGAAAAACCACCACGAAAGAAATGGTGGCCTCCGTTCTTAATCAACAATGGCATGTTTTTAAATCTTTTCAGAATGGTAATTGCCCTTACTTTACGGAAAAATATAAAACAGAAATTAATGCGACGCATGAAGCCATTGTACTGGAATATGGTTTAACTAAATATCAACCGGATGATATAAAAAAAAGTTGTGAGCTTATTAAGCCAAATATAGGGATTATTACGAATATTGGTAAAGAGGCCTTAGGATGTTTTGCAGGCAGCATTAAAAATATTGCTATGGCAAAGTCTGAATTAATAAAAGGCATGAACTCTAATGGGGTTTTGTTACTTAACGGCGACGATGAGAATTCCAAGTTACTTGAATTTGGCGGGTTTAAAGGGGATGTGATTTATGTGGGGGCTAAGACTCAAAGCGTTGATTATCGTGCTTCTCACCTTGAATATACGGATGAGGGTATGGTATTTGAAGTGGCTCTTAATAATCACCTTCATATTTTTCAGATTCCGCTTTGGGGCGAGCACAATGTTATAAACGCTTTATTTGCCATTGCTATTGGCGACCGTTTAGGCCTATCGGTTGCACAGCTCAAAAAGGGATTATCAGAATTTGAAAAACCGCCTCATAGGATGGGTGTGCACCGTGTTGGCGGGGTCACTCTCATCGATGATACTTTTAATGTTAGCGTTGAAGCCATGAAAGCAGCAATCGATGTATTATCCGCGGTGGGGAAAGGGCAGAAAATAGCAGTATTAGGGAGCATTGCTTGGTTGGGTGATTATTCAATCCATGAGCATCGGGCAATAGGTGAGTATTTAGCAAATAAAAATATTGATTATCTTTATACTTTTGATGATGCTAAAAAGCCTTTAGGGAACGCAGAAGAAATTGGTAAGAGAGCAATTGAGTGTGGGTTTTCTGCGGATAGAGTGCTTCATCTGTCAGACCGAAAAGCCTTACATAAAGCATTGCTCACACGAAAAATACAATCAACTGATATTTATTTGTTTAAAGGCGCCAATGGATTAAGAATGGATGTGAGTGTGCAGTATTTCAAAAATTACTTACATTTTTTGGATATCACCATTCAAAAGCAATCTATTTTGCATCGTTTTAAAAAAATGGTAGAACAATTTCCAAACCAAGTAGCTATTCATTCCCTCAATTATAAATGGTCCTACCAAAACCTTAATAAAGAAATCAATAAAATTGCCAATGCACTTTTGCAACGGCAAATAAAAGTTAAAAGGGTAGTGCTATTAATGAAGCACGATGCTCCTATGATTGCAGCAATGCTTGCGGTACTCAAAGTAAATGCCTTGTATGTGCCGTTAGATAAAAATACATCGCATCCGCGTCTAGTTAAAATTATTAATGATATTAATCCCGATTTAATGATTGTGGATTGTACGACATTTATTTTAGCCAAAACTTTATTCGAAAACATTCCCGTATTGATAGAAGATGAATTGTCCAAAGATTATCGTGAATGCTCCATATTATGTACTTCAGAAAGTAATGCGTATATATTGTATACCTCAGGTACCACAAATCACCCCAAGGGAGTGTTACAAAACCATTTAAATTTATTGCATTACAATCGTGTATATAGCAATTCATTACAGATTGCCCATTTTGATAAAGTTAGCATAATGCTATCTTTTGCATATGATTCAGCTGTCATGGACATTTACGTGGCGCTTTTAAACGGTGCAACACTTTATCCCTTTTCTATAAATGAGAATGGCATCGAGCCTTGTATCCAATTTGTTAAAAATAATAGTATTTCAATTTTTCATACAACTCCTACAGTATTTAGAGTGTTAGTCCATGCAAGTTCATTTTGTTCCGATTGGATGAGTGTGCGCATGGTTGTTTTAGGAGGGGAGGTTGCTCGGAAACACGATTTTTTATTATATAAGAAATTTTTTCCTGATGGATGTCGTTTTATCAACGGCTATGGACCCACTGAAGCGACCGTGTGTATGCAATATGTTATTGATAAAACCACTGAGGTTGAAAATGAATTTTTGCCTTTAGGTTATCCTGTAAAAAATACGGAAATTATTTTACTAAATATGGGAAATGAGTCTGGAGAAATTGTTATTGAATGTCCGCATGTCGCATTGCGTTATTGGAATGATGAAGTGCTTTCGCGACAGAAGTTTTATTATGAAAATGGTAAGCGATTTTATAAAACCGGCGATTTAGGTAAAAGATTAGAAAATGGTATGATCGATTATAAAGGGCGAATGGATCATCAGGTCAAAATTCGAGGTGATAAGATTATCTTAACTGAGATAGAAGAAATATTATTACGTGATAAACGTATTAAGGGAGTTGTTGTTTTAGCTGAAGAACATAATCATGATTTGATCTTGGTAGCTTATTATGTCGCTGATCATGTTCTAGTGTTTGAATCTGTTGACGAGAATTTAATAGCCTTTCAACAGTGGCCAGCCTTATTTGTTAAAGTAACCCATATTCCGTTTACAGCGAACGGAAAAGTCGATAGGAAAAAATTATTCCTCAATGAGATTCATCGCACCTATAGCGAAGCGCATTTTTATTTTTAAGAGCTTTTCGGCAAAGGGGTCATGGGGTCAAGTATCAAATTGAATGAGGTGGTATTATTAATAAATATAAACCTCTTTCAATTTGATACTTGACCCCATTCTTTACACTGCTCAATCATGGATCTTCCAGGTTAGATATATATGTGACCCCTTGAATTTTATTGGTTTGTTCCGGCATTTTTTCGAATTCTATTTTTTTTGGCATAAAAGAGGGGCTATGTCTTAATTTTATGTTGTAGCAAACTAATTTTAATTAAACAAATAAGGCGGCTACAATGAAAAAACAACAATCCTATTTTATCTTAACAGCGTTACTCTATTGTTTTTTAGCACCGGGGGTTACTTTAGCGCAACCTTCAATTATAGAAGAAAATAATTATAATAATTCTAATTTACCACTTATGCAAAGACAGGTTGAAGATGATATAAATAAACGCCTAAACATCTATAAGGATTCTGTTATTGATCAAGCCAATACTTCTTTAAAAGAAACTCAAAATGCCCTGGATTTACTATATGAAAATAAACCTCAGGAAGCCAAGAATGAATTAGAAAAATCAATAAATAAACTTAATATTGTTTTAGCAAAATATCCTAATCTTATTTTAGCTCCGGTTGAAGTGTCTATTACTGCTTATGATGTTTTTTCCCCTCCCTATGCGCTTTCATCCATTATTCGACAAGCAAAAGCTAGTCTAAAGCAAGGCAAACTCCAATCTACTCGTGCACTAATATGTACATTAGCTAGCGAAGTGACTGTGTATGTCACCCATATCCCTTTAGGTACTTACCCAGAAGCAATTCAATCTGTAATAAAACTAATTGATAATAACCAACTAAAAGAAGCAAAAATTAAGTTACAAATAGCGTTAAATACCTTAGTCGTAAAAGCTCATGTTTTCCCATTACCTTACATACGTTCGCTTCAGTCCTTAGATATAGTCAAGGAAATAAATGAATTAAAAATTCAATCTGATCAACATATGCAAAGTATATTAAGTTTGCTTAATTATATCCGTGCACAACTACAATTAGCAGAAGTATTAGGCTATGCCTCTTACCGTACGCATAAACCTATTTATAAACAACTGGATGAAATAGAAATTAGAGCAAAAAGAAGAGAGATCGCGCTGACTGAAATTGCGAATGCTCAACACTTTTTATCACACCTTATTAATCATTAGCATTAAATCTAACAATGTTGGAGAAAAGTCATGATTTTTCGAAGAGCTAAGAAGAGAAATGCTAGCATTAAACTACATTTAGCTGCCTACAATCACGCTAGTAAACTCATTATGGAAAAAAATGTTGAGAGGGATGAAAGACATGATTGGAGTAACCATCAACCTGCAGAAAATGACAAAAATCAATATATTCAAGAGCATGGTTATAAAGAATACGGTAAGTGGTTTTTAGGAATCGATGAGTCAAAAAACGAAACTACAAAATCAAGATATAAATTTCCTTATGGAGATTTTAAAAAAGTTCATCGTTGTGCTGTCATTTCAGCAGAAATCCGGGTCAAACAGCACAAATACGATGATATTGAACAAGCAGCAGCTCATTTACATAATATGATTGATATGGAGCTAAAAAAATAATCGGAAGATTAATGATAGCCCCAATTGCAAACGAGATAATATCACGGGATCTAAGTACATACTCATTATTCCAATGTTTTGGATTCGAGTACAGTCTTAATATAATCCAAATGTCTTTTTTCATCGTCGTAATTCCGACGAAGTAATTCGACAACTTCGGTAGGTAAATCTTCTTCTCCATCTTCCTCTAATGCTTTCTTATACGTGTTATTCGTTAATATTTCATTAGTTTCCATAGCTTTTAGAGCACCTTTTGTACCTGTTAAGCTGCGTAAGCTAGTAAATCCCTCAATAAAGTAGCCTTTGAAATCTTTGGTAAATTCAGGAGGCTCTTCACCATACGTTCGAATTAAAATAGAGAGTTGCTCCACATGTCTTATATGATCTTCTCTAAAAGATGAAATATTTCGATAAATTTCGTCATCGGTAATATTATCTAACGCTTGTTTATAAGCATGAACCGCATCAATATCCAATTGGGTCAGGTCAGTAAGTTTTTTAACGATATCTTTATTTTTCATATTGCCTCCTTTTTATATGGCATCTTCAGTATTACTTTTATTAGGTAGAATCAGCAATACGGAGTTTTACTAAACGATAGAAAAAAAATACTTAGCAAAAATACGGTATTTAATACACCTATCATTAATGAGTATTCTTAATTTTTAACTCAAGGGAAAACTAATGAATAAAAATCAACAGCCGCCACAACATCAAAACCAACAGCCCGGCATCGAAAGTAAGATGCGTCCTAAACCAAAATCTATGAGCGAACATTACCACGCTTGTGACAGATTAAAAGATAAAGTAGCCATTATTACCGGTGGGGATAGTGGAATCGGACGTGCTGTTGCACTGGCCTATGCCAGGGAAGGAGCAAATGTCTTCA
>JABDEM010000028.1 GCA_013287085.1 Gammaproteobacteria bacterium | reverse complement strand
ATGCATACCTGGCGTATCAATATAAATAGTTTGCACATCGTTTTCGGTTTTTATCCCTAAAATTTGATGTCTGGTCGTTTGCGGTTTTGGTGAAGTAATACTTATTTTTTTCTGTAAAATATAATTTAATAAAGTGGATTTACCGACATTGGGTCGACCGATAATTGCAACATAGCCACACTTAGATTTTTCAGTCATTTTTTAACGATCTCTGCTAAGAAAGGTGAAAATGTTTCAGAATTAGAAAAAGAAATTGCAAAGTATTTACCGGATGGCCCTCATCTTTTTCCGGATGAACAATTTACCGATAAAACGGAGCGATTTCAGGTCGCGGAAATCATTCGTGAAAAAGTGATCCAAATGACGTCCCAAGAATTGCCGTATAGTACTTCAGTTGAGATTGAATCTATCGTAAAAAAGAAAAAAATTGTCGAGGTGAGCGCGATAGTTTGGGTAGAACGCGCGAGCCAAAAACCGATAATCATTGGTGCAAGCGGAACTTTATTAAAAAAAAATAGGTACTGCGGCCCGTAAAGACATGGAAAAATTATTAGATTCTAAAGTATTTTTAAGATTGTGGGTGAAAGTCAAAGAAGGCTGGACTGATGACGATAAAATTTTGAAAAGCTTGGGGTATGAGTAAATGCGCGTATCGCTTGCGCCTGCTTTTATTTTACATAGAAGACCGTATGGCGAAACGAGTTATTTATTAGATGTATTAACAGAAGACCATGGCCGGATTTCACTCATTGCCAAGGGTGTTCGTAAAAGCAAATCCTCTCATAAAGCTATTTTGCAGCCCTTTGTGCCCTTATTGTTATCTTGGCAGGGTAAAACTGAGCTGATGACTATGACGGGTGCTGAAGCGAATGGCGCGGGTTTGCATTTGCAGGGTGATTGCTTATTAGCGGCTTTTTATATCAATGAAATATTGAATTATTTGTTATTAAAGCAGGATCCACACCCTAAACTCTATACAATTTATGCGCATACCTTGGTAGAATTACAAACTATGCCTTTGCAACAACGGATTTTGCGATTATTTGAAAAGAAGTTATTAGAAGAGCTAGGGTATGGGATATGGCGTAATGATTTTGAAGCTGACGGATTTTATAGGTTTTATCCAGAATCAGGCTTTGTGCGCTGTGCGGACGGTATAGATACGTTTTCTGGAAAAATGTTACTCGATTTAGCTTTAGAAAAATTAGAAGAAGAGGGGTTATTAAAAGAAGCTAAGCGTTTGATGCGAGTATTATTTAAGCCTTTATTAAATGGCCGTGAATTAAAGAGTAAGGAATTGTTTATATGAAATCTCTTCCTGAGAAAATTTTATTAGGCGTGAATATTGATCACGTAGCAACCTTACGTCAGGCGCGTCATACTCGTTATCCAGATCCAATCGAAGCTGTTTATGCCTCTGAATTAGGCGGTGCTGATGGAATTACTGTTCATTTACGTGAAGATCGACGCCATATTCAAGAGCGCGATGTAGAATTAATTCAACAAATTTTATTAACTCGTTTAAATTTAGAAATGGCAGTCACGGATAAAATGATTGCCTATGCACTAAAAATTAAACCCAAGCATGTTTGTTTAGTGCCTGAAAAGCGCGAAGAATTAACCACCGAAGGTGGTTTAGATGTATTGAAAGATGAAAAAAGAATTCAAGAAGCCTGTACAAAGTTGAGAGATGCAGGGATTGAAGTGTCATTGTTTATAGACCCAGAGATTGAACAAATAGAAGCAGCGCTTCGTTGTAAAGTTCCAACCATTGAAATTCACACGGGCGCGTATGCTGATCACAGTGATGAAAAAGAATTACATAGAATTATGCACGCGGCGGTATTTGCACATAAAGCAGGTTTAGTAGTCAATGCAGGGCACGGTTTAAATTATCAAAACGTGCAGCCCATCGCACGCATCCCCGAAATTAATGAATTAAATATAGGCCATGGAATTGTCGCGCGAGCTTTATTCACAGGTCTAGAAAAAGCCGTACGTGAAATGAAACGATTAATGATTGAGGCAAGAAATGATTAAAACAAGATTTGCGCCAAGTCCAACAGGATTATTACATTTAGGCAATGTACGAGCCGCATTATTTAGCTGTTTATATGCAACAAAAAGTAAAGGATCATTTTTGCTGCGTATCGAAGATACGGATGCTGCACGTTCGACTAAAGAATTTGTTGAGCACTTAAAAGATGATTTAAATTGGTTAGGTATTACCTGGCAAGAAGAATTTCATCAATCTGAACGCCAAGAAATTTATCATCAATATTATCAGCAATTAGAAAAAGAAGGCTTAGCTTTTCCTTGTTTTTGTACGGAACAAGAGTTAGCCCTCACTCGAAAATTACAATTATCCCGCAAACAAGCGCCACGTTATGCGGGCACTTGCCGAAAATTGACGTCTGATGAAATCCAAAAGAAACTCGATCAAGGTTTAAAACCCGCCTTAAGATTTCATATGCCGCCCAAAACTAATATTGAATTTGTGGATTATGTAAAAGGCCCACAAAAATTTAATAGTGATGATATTGGTGATTTTATTATTCGCAGAGCCGATGGTTCGGCTTCTTTTATGTTTTGCAGTGTAGTCGATGATTCCTTAATGGGCGTCACCCATGTAATGCGAGGTGAAGATCATTTAACCAATACCCCTCGCCAGTTAATGATATTAAAAGCCTTAAATTTAAGAGCCCCAGAATACGGTCACTTATCTTTGATAGTCGGCGCTGACGGCAGCCCATTATCCAAACGTCACGGTAGTTCAAGTTTGCATGATTTACGTGAAAGAGGATTTTTAGCTAAAGCCGTATTAAATTATTTATCAAGATTAGGTCACGCAACGGATAATCAAAAATTATCAACTTTTTCTGAATTGGCTGAAGATTTCCAGTTAGATAAATTAAGTCGCTCACCTGCACGATTTGATGAAAGCCAATTAATGTTTTGGCAAAAACAAGCGGTGCTAGCATTAGATGATAAAGAATTAAAAGAGTGGTTGGGCAATTCTACTCAGAGCGATTTATTTTTAAATGTTATTCGACAAAATGCTTTATTTCCAAAAGATGCAGAAAAATGGTCGGCTATATTTTTTAATCATTTAGAATTATCAGAAGAAAATAAAGAATTTTTAAAAACAGTTCCAAAGAACTTTTTTGCTGAGTGGTTAAGTGCAATCGATAGCTCTGATAGCTTAGATGAAATTTTAAAAACTTTAAAAACGAAATTAAATCTTTCAGGCAAAAATTTATTTATGCCTATACGCATTACATTAACGGGCGAGACTCACGGACCAGAATTGGCGCAAATTGTTGCCTTATTAGGACAAGATAAAATTAGGGAAAGAATTAACTATGCTAAAAATTTATAATAGCTTAACCCAACAAAAAGAAGAATTTAAGCCCATCATAGCAGGCAAAGTAAACATGTATGTTTGCGGCATGACAGTCTATGACTTTTGTCATTTAGGCCATGCGCGAATGTTATCCGCTTTTGATATTGTCGTGCGTTATTTAAGATTTCGTGGGTTTCAAGTTACTTATGTGCGAAATATTACCGATATTGATGACAAAATCATTAATCGCGCGAATGAAAATAAAGAAGATATACATGCGCTGACTGAACGTTTTATCAAAGCCATGCATGAAGATATTCATGCTTTAAAATTATTACCACCCAATGAAGAGCCGCGCGCGACCGATCATATCCCGCATATGATATCACTCATTCAAAAGTTAATCGATAATGGTTACGCTTATGTCGGCAAAAACGGTGATGTCTATTACGATGTTAGAAAATTTAAAACCTATGGTGATCTTTCGCATAGAGATATCGATCAATTACAAAGCGGTGCAAGAGTTGAAGTAACTGACGTTAAAAATGACCCTTTAGATTTCGTCTTATGGAAAATGGTCAAACCCGGCGAACCTTCGTGGGAATCTCCTTGGGGAGCAGGGCGCCCTGGTTGGCATATTGAATGTTCCGCTATGTCTATGTGCATACTAGGCGAGCATTTTGATATCCACGGTGGCGGTAAAGATTTAATTTTCCCCCATCATGAAAATGAATTAGCTCAATCCGAAGGCGCAACACACAAAAAATTTGTCAACACCTGGATGCACAATGGTTATGTAGAAATCCAAAATGAAAAAATGTCTAAGTCTTTAGGGAATTTTTTCACTATTAGAGATATTTTAAAACATCATTCGGGTGAAGTGATAAGATATTTATTAATCTTAAGTCAGTATCGAAGTCCGTTACAATTTTCTGAAGATGCGCTCATACAATCAAGACAGGCTTTAGAAAGATTATATATGACTTTAAGAGGAATCCCTGCAGCAGAATATGTTAAAGACTCCGCTTACGAGAAAAAATTCATAGAAGCAATGGATGATGATTTTAATACCCCCGTTGCTTTTTCAGTGTTATTTGATTTGGCGCATGAAATTCAGCGTTTACGTGATAAAGACTTAAAAGCTTGCTCAGAACACGCCGCTTTATTAAAACATTTAGGCGGAGTGCTGGGCATATTACAAGATAACCCTGATGTATTTTTACAGGGCGATGTCGATGCCTTGCAAATTGAAAAATTAATTAATGAGCGAAACGCTGCGCGCGCCAAAAAAGATTGGGCTGAAGCTGATAGAATTCGCAAAGAATTATCTTCACTTTCGGTTGTGTTAGAAGATAGTGGCAACGGTACTTCGTGGCGGGTGGTGAAATAGGTTATTCCGTCATCGCTGTAAAGGTTAAATCTTAGTTACTATATCATGCTGATTATTTTGACAAAATCCCTTTTGTTTAAATCAGCTATACTTGAACTATAACCAAAACGAGGCAAGCCTATGGCACGCTCGGCAGCAAAGGAAGAGAAAAAAGATGATATTCTAGAGAGCTTTTATACAGCTTATAAAATCCCTGCATCAATTGATTTACAGCGTTATGTAGAAAAAGGCGATTCTAAAGATTTCGCAAGAGCTGTAAAAAAATTACAACAAAACCCAAATGATCAGAAAGAACCTATCAATGAATATGTTGGGGTTTTGCATAATAAATACAAAGCAAATCAGCCACTGACTTTGCAAGAAAAATGTGTTTTAGCAAAGTTTAAGAGAGATCCTGCGCTTACTAGAGAGCTTTTGAAAGAATATGACGTAGTTCCTGATGAAAAAAGTAATCTTGCAAATCTTGATATTCCTGCTGAAGTTTTTTATTTATTAGCGATCAGTAAGGGAGTTGATAAACCTGAAGCTAAACCCTTTCTTCAATTAGCCTCCAATAGAGGCAGTGGGGTAGCAAGTGCAGATCTTGTTGTTATTTTAGGTAGAGGGGATCCTAAAACATATAAAGAGTATGCAAAGCGGACGCTTGAACAAGGTTTTGATTTAATTGAGAGTAGTATAGAATGGTTATCTGAGCAGATGGATGAGCGCCAATTTGTTTTAGATTGGGCAAAAGTGGCGGCTAAAGAAGGTGATCTGACAGGATTGTATGTTTTAGGAGAAATGTTATTAAGCTCTGATAGAGAAACTGCAATTGCTTATCTTACGGTTGCTGAAAGAATATTAAGACAAGGTTATGTAAGTAAAAAATTATATGAAACCTACAGCGCAACTGATAAAGAAAAATCAGCCTATTATTTAAGACGTATGAGCAAATTTAACTGGCCATTATATCAGGTTCGTGAAAGTGCGATTAGATTATGCAATGAAATTTTAGAAGAAGAAAGTAAACGTCCTCAGAGAAAAACGCTTTCTCTTTTTAAGGGGGAAAAATATTTACCCCAAAATTTTAAGGCCTTGTTTTATTTGAGTATATTGCTTGAAAAAACCGATGAAATGCAAAAACTTTCTATGCAAGATCCGGAAGCATTTGATGCCTTAGTCATGGAAGAAGACTGGCAAACCGTAAGACCTTTATTAGGGACGACTGCGACTGCAGAAGCAACGCGTTTGCGAATCGAACAGCATTTGTTAGGCGCGCAGGAAAGACTTTCGGAGCATATTTTAGAAAGCCCCGCGGATCTGGCTTTGCAATACGCAGTAGAAAGTGAAGAATTAATTACCCCTGGTCATGGTACTGAAGCTGTTCGTCTTACAGAATTTGAAGAAGCTTATAATAAACCATTAATTCACTATCTGATTGATTATATAGAGACGGGTGATCCTGTTTTATTGCGAAACTTTGTTAGCTTATATCCAGAAGGTGTTGACAAAGATCGTACGCAAGTGGATGCCTATATTATTAATCTGAATAATATTGTTGCTCGTCGACATGATAAAGGGGCGGAACCCGTATCAGCAAGAGAGCTCATTGTTATCGGCGAATGCTTTAGTCGAGGAATTGGGTTGCCCAGAACGATTCCCATTGCTCAAGAATTATTTGAAGAAGCAAGTCCTGATGATCCATTCGCTGATTATTTGTATTCAAAGGCTTTTCAAGATCATGATAAATATTTTGGAGCCCTGGTGTACGCCCCAGCAGAAAATAAAGCTCATTTTGATAAAGCTCTCAAAAGAGGCGCACTGCATGCAAAATTTGCTGAACAACTTTACTTAGAACCGGAAGAAAGAAAAAACGTAATCGCCGCATTGGGAAAAGATATTTTTGTATTAGAGACCCTTGCCTTTACGCCAAAGGAAAAGAAAAATTTTTTGGAAATCGCTGTAAATCAAGGCTCAGTGAATGCCTTAGCTAATTTAGGAACGCTTTATTTAGATCGTCTTGATAATGTTAATAAGGGCCTGGTTTATTTAACGGAGGCGATGGAGAAAGGAAGTATCTATGCTATAGATAAATTAGCGTTTTTTTATAAGGAAGGCGGTGACTATGAAAAAATGTTTTTTTGTATGGAAAAAGCAAAAAAATTGGGTTTAGAGTCACATCATTTTTCAACTCTTTTAGAAGAAACTATTACGACTTTGTCTGCATCTATGAAATGGGATCGAGGCCCTAGTGATAAAATTAATGCCAAAATTATTTTTGAAGCGGCAATGTTACTCGGTGGTAACAAAGGAAATTCAATATTAAAAGAATTAAAAGCACGAATACCCGCCCTGTTTAAAGAATTTATGAAAGAAAAACCTAAGGAAGAAGAAAAGCCTAAGGAAGAAGAAAAACCTCTCAGTGAAGCAGATCTTCTGATTAAGGATCGCGGTAGGATAATTGCTGTATTGCATGAATTTAAGCGTATACCTTCTTATGACATGATGCTTGATGGAGTGAACCGATTATCCTTAAAAGATACACCAAAAGCTAAAGATTTCTTAGTGCGAATCAAAACCCTTATTATTCGTGAAATTGAACATTCTAAGTATTATAACTATCCATATGCAAAAGAAGTTTTAAACAAATTTAAAGAAGAGTTTGGATTAAAAGAAGAGCCCGAAAAACGGCGGCGGCCATAAAATAGTCCCAGTCGTTAGGGGGAGGCCTCGTGCGTGGGATCCAGCGATAAGAACTACGTAAACCTTACAGCAATGACGGAGGTAGAGAGAGGATCAATTCCCAGAAATAATCGCCTGAATTTTTTCTATGACTTCATTTAGAATTTCATCTGAAACTTTAGCAATTAATTTTGCTTTTCGAGCTCTCCAATCAAGACTTTTTACCTGATCAGATAAAATGGCACCTTTTATTTTAGATTGTTTGGAGAGCTGAACTTCAAAGGGATAGCCTTTAATTTTGCTAGTAATAGGGCAGAGTAGTGCAAGACCCACCGCGCCGTTATAAGAAGCCGGTGAAATAACTAGTGCAGGCCTTAACATATGGCCTCCTATGTATAAACAAAGTATATACTATAGGGAAGGCCCGCTATAGAAGATTAGCGGGTGATTAAATAAGGTGTCAACTCTCCCGATTAATCAATAGAAACACTGCGCCAGCGCCTCTTAATACATTTAATAACAAAGTATCTTTGGCTTTCGCTGTAATTTTATTTAATTCAGCAATAGTGCTTACTTTCTGCCGATCAGCAGAAACAATCACATCCCCCGCGCGTAAATCAGAACTCCAGGCGTGGCTGTCTTGTTCGACATCGACGACTAAAATTCCTTTGATATCGCCGTGGATGGGGCTGGTTAATGAAAAGTTTTTAAATGTTGTGCCGTAGAAGAATGGGTCTTTGTGTTCTAGCCATTCTTTGCGTTTTTCGGGATCAGTAATTTCAGCAGTTAAAGTAATGGGTTTATTGTCGCGTAAAACATTAAGCGTGGCTTTAGAATCAACGCGCATAAAAGCGATACCATTGACGACATCATTAGCGTTTTTAATGGGAGAGCCGTTAATTGAAACGACCACATCGCCTACTTTTGCACCGGCTTTTTCAGCAGGGGAATCAGACATGACTTGGGTGATGACAGCCCCTTTTTGAATTTTTAATTCAAAAGCCGTCGCTAATTCTGGCGTGATATCTTGTATGCCAACGCCTAAGGCACCGCGGTGAACATTTCCATATTCTATTAATTGCGCCATAACACTTTTAGCCATATCTGAGGGGATTGAAAATCCAATTCCCGCGCCATAAATAGCAGGAACGGTCGCAGTATTAATCCCAATTAATTTTCCATCAGCGGTGACCAAAGCGCCGCCTGAATTACCCGGATTAATAGGCGCTGATATTTGAATAAAGTTTTCAAAATTTTCAATGCCTAACATAGTACGACCTAGACCACTGATGATTCCGGCAGTAGAGGTTTGTGAAAGTCCAAAAGGATTTCCAATCGCAACCACCCAATCGCCTTCTTGTAGATTATTAGAATCTGCGAGAGGAAGTTCGCTTAAATTTTTTGCTTTAATTTGTAAAAGGGCAATATCCGAAGGTTTATCAGCGCCAATGATTTTGGCTGTAAAATGTCTGCCATCACCGAGGGTGATCGTAACATTTGCGGCATCTTCAATCACATGGGCATTGGTAATGATATAACCTTTGTTAGCATCAACAATCACACCTGAGCCTATAGATCCCATTTTTTGTTGTGGGGGATTTTGTTGATCATCTTCTGAATTTTTCTTATTAGTGGGAGGTGGCGCTAAGCTTGGCATCATGATGGTTCGGATATTAACGACCGCGGGCTTAACTTTTTTTAACATGGTCGCGAAAGAACTAGGAGCGACTGAATCAGCGTAACTTGAGTGGGAGAAAATTAGAACTAGTAAGGCTAAAAGTAATTTTTTCATCTTTTTTTCCTTCTTATAGTTTACTAATAGTTTATTTGTTTATTCTATCCTTAATCCAAATAAAAGTCCCGATTCTTCGTTTTTGAGAAGACCCATCGCGCCTATAAGAATAAAAACGTTCGGGATCAGAATACGTGCAGTATTCACCACCAAAGATTTCAGTAACGCCTTGTTTTTTTAGATTAATTCTTGCCATTTCCGAAAGATCTGCAAGCCAGCGTCCGTTGGATGATGGGATAAAAGCTTTTTCTGCATCCGGATTGTGAGCAAGAAATGCAGCTTTGACTTCATCGCCCACTTCGTAATGTTTTTGGCTAATACAAGGTCCAATCCAAGCCAATAATTCTTTATTGTCTACATTTAAAGCAGAGAGCGTAGTTTCTATCACTCCTTTGGCGAGTCCCCTCCAGCCCGCATGAATGGCAGCCACCAGAGTTGCTTTGGGGTGACAGATCAAAATCGGGACGCAATCGGCGGTATCGACTACGCAGACGTGATTAGTTTTCTTGGTATATAAGGCATCTGCTTCTTTTTCTCGATTCTCAAGGGTTGCTTCCACCACTTCATTTCCGTGTACTTGGCGTAGCCAGATGGGCTCTGATGGGAAAGAAATATATTGTTCAACTAATTCTTTTTTCCCCGTATAAGCTTCAATTTGAGGAGGAGCAGGCCAGTTTGGACGTATCAGATTATTTTCGGACATGTTTATTATCCTCGACTAAAACTTTAATTAATTCTTGTAAGTCGTTGGGAATAGGGGCATTACACGTGATTAATTCTTTTGAGGTCGGATGAGTAAATTGTAATTCAATCGCATGCAGGGCTTGGCGTTTAAAGGTACGTAAGGCATTCACTAATTCGGGGGTTGCATTTTTAGGTAATTGTAATCGTCCACCGTAGGTTTGATCGCCTAATAAGGGATGACGAGTGTGGGCCATATGCACGCGAATTTGATGCGTTCTGCCGGTTTCCAATTCTAATTTTATTCGCGTATGGGCTCTATAACGCTCCATAACGCGATAATGCGTAACCGAGGGTTTGCCGGCCTGTGTTACCGTCATTTTAGTTCTTTGCATAGGATGGCGGCCTATAGGTTCATCAATGGTTTTACCGCTGATTAAAATACCGCTGACTATGGCTTGATAGATACGTTTTATTTTATGCGCTTTTAATTGTCTAGATAAATAAGTGAGAGCGGTTTGGGTTTTTGCAATTAATAAAAGCCCAGAAGTATCTTTATCTAAACGATGTAAAATTCCCGCGCGGGGGAGAGTATGCAAAGCAGGAGCGTGATGGAGGATAGCATTTAATAGCGTATTTTGAGCATTCCCAGCCCCAGGATGTACTACCATCCCCGCCGGTTTATTTATGACCAAAACATCATCATCTTCATACACAATTTGTAGCGCAATATCTTGGGCTAAGTATTCAGGTTGGAATTTTGCAGAGGCTGCGATTAAAACTTGTTCATCGCCAGTGACGATATCACGCGCTCTAGGAATTTTGCCATTAATGGTGATTTCACCTTTTTTTAGCCACCCCTGGATTTGAGAACGGGTATGGTCTGGCAATAATTGCGCGAGCGCAAGATCAAGCCGGAGTCCGGCTAATTCTTCAGGAATAATTATTTCTAGATGTATTTTTTGCGACATAAGATGGTGAATGATGCCAGAAATTGGTTTACAATGCACCCCTCTAAAACATCTTTTAGGTTAATCAGTATGAATCGTTTGATTTTGATTGTTGTACTAGCTCTCGTAATGGCTACTTTAAATGCCTGTTCTACCACGTTTGATGCCGCAGAAGCTTATAAAGGCGAATCCGCCCACGAGATTTATCAACATGGTGTCGATCAGTTACGCGACAATGATTTTCAAAATGCCATCAAGCGTTTTGAAGCCTTAGATGTGCAATATCCTTTCGGATCAGAAACTGAAACTTCCCAAATTTATTTAATTTATGCTTATTATAAGACCAGTGATTTTGTCTCTGCAGAAGCATCCGCAGGCCGATTTATCCATGTACACCCTACAAACCCACACGTAGATTATGTGTATTTCATCAAAGGCCTCTCTAATTATTATCAAAATCTAGGTGTGTTTGAAAAAATATTTACCGTAGATTTAGCGACCAGAGATCTCGCCCAAATGCAAAAAGCTTTTAATGATTTCTCTGAATTAACCAGATTATATCCAAATAGCTGCTATGCCCCAGCCGCACACCAATACATGATTTACTTACGCAACTTAATGGCCAAACACGAATTAGAAGTTGCCCAATATTATTATTGCCGCTGCGCGTTTGTTGCAGCAGCTAATCGCGCGAACCTAGTCGTAAGAGATTTCGAAGGCGCACCTTCTGTCCCTGATGCTTTAGTCGTCATGGTTAAGAGTTATAGACAATTACAATTAACTCAAAACATGAATGAAGCGTTTAGTGTTTTACAGGCGAATTATCCTAATTCTTGCTATGTACAGCAGGCGATGCAGTTGTAATTACTTGATTTAACTCGGTAATTTTTTTACAAAAACAGCCTGTTTTTATGGTATAATTTTCGACCATTTACAGCGAGTTGTTATCTTATGTCTGCGCTTTTTCATGATTTTGCAAAAACTAAGTTGAGTTTAAGCCTTGATGGCTTAACTATCTATCATGCTAATTTCCCCCAAAAGGCAGCAAAGGAGATAAGAAAAATTCCCGGGTATGTAAGCACTATTATGAGAGAAGACGATGAGCATAACTTATTTCATCGTGATTTATTTAATAGAGATGATTATCACTGGCATTTTGCATTTGATAGTATGATTGACCGAGGTAAGCTTAGTAGAATATTAGATATTTTGATTAAATATAATTGTATATCAGACAATAATAAAAATATTTTTATGCAGTCCTATGATGCCCGTTATCAACAATTTATTACCCCCCTAAAATTAACCCATCGAGATAAATATAAAGATACTGCAAGCATCATAAAATTTATCAAACAATGTAACGACAATGACCTTCTTGTTCATCTTCATAAGCATCTTTTAGATTCTAAATTTGATTATTTAAGAGCAAGAACCGGAAGATTTTCCTTTTCGTTTTGGCGTGGTACCAATAAGAAGGGGGAAACTGTAGAAACTAGCCGGTCTTGGGCGATGATTGAAAAAACACTGGCGTTACAAATGGGAATAAATATTTGTGATCAAGCAACTAAATTTACCCCTCAATTTGCCGAAAAAAAGTCGAGACAACTCGCGTGTTTTTATCCTTTTTTTATGATCGCACGTTATTTCTTTTCTTGGCCACTGATGGGTAATAGTTCATTTGAAGCGTTTTCTCGAGGTGATGAAATTGAATTTAGAGAGAAACGTTATCAACATTTTAGATACCTCCATTAATAATTACGATAACCTCAGCACATCATTAATCACCGCCTGTGCCATAACCATCAGTAAGAATATGATTCCTAAGCGAAAAAACAGTAGCTGCACAGTCAGAGGTACTGGCCGGCGGCTGATGAATTCCATTAGTTGAAATAGCACATGTCCCCCGTCTAAACCAGGGATAGGGAGAATATTAATCACCCCAATCGCAATACTTAAAAAAGCCAGAAAACTCAAAAATGAAATAGTGCCGTTATTGAGTGCGGTGCCGGCGCTTTCAAAAATGGTAATAGGGCCGCCTAAGCTTTTTATGGAAATTTTGCCCGTGACCAATTTTTTTAAAATAATTAAATTTAAACTGACTAAATCTTGGGTTTCAGATAAAGCATGAGTGAATGCGGGAGCTGGGCCCCATTTTTGGACGCGTAATAATTCTTTAGGCCATTCAAATTGGGGTGTCATGCCTAGGAATCCGGTTTCTTTGGCGAAGAAATGTTTTTTGGTGCCGAGTGTAATAGGGAGTTTGAGGGTTTTATTTTGTCTTTTGATGGTAAATAGTAAGGTTTCATTCGGGTGACTTAAAATAATTTTTGCAAGCTCAGACCAATCGTTTACTTTTTTATTGCCGACGGCGATGATTTTATCGTTTTTTAATAATTTATTGAAAGCGTCAGATTGGGGTTGTATTTTTTCTACAAGGGTTGAGGTAGGGGGTTCATAAGGGGTGATACCTAAGCTTTCTAAAGGTTCTGGTTTTAAATCATCTAAATGCCATTCGGCTAAATTGAACGTCAATTGTTTAGGTTTATGAGTTTTGGATTCAAGAATGCCTACTTTCATCATTCCGGTATCGCCGGCTTGATTTAGGATACGAATGACAATATTTTCCCAAGTGGGTGTTGCAATAGTATTAATATGGGTAATTTCTTGGTTTGGTTTGAGTCCGGCTTCTGCGGCAATAGAGTGGGGCAATACTTTGCCGACTAAAGGAACAAAAGTGACAATCCCAGCCATAAATAAAAACCAATAAATAGTGAGAGAAAAAAGAATATTAAATAAAGGTCCTGCTATGACAATTAAGAAACGTTTATAAATAGGCTGTTGATTGTAAGCGAGATGCAATTCATCAGCGGGTACTTTGCCTTCAGATTCATCCAGCATTTTGACATAACCACCGAGTGGAATAGCAGCGATGACATATTCAGTGCCATTTTTTCTTTGAAAACGGTACAGAGCTTTGCCAAAACCGATAGAAAAACGTAAAACTTTTACACCTACGAGTCTTGCGACAATAAAATGGCCAAATTCATGAATACCTACAACGAGAAGAATGGTGAGTAAGATGCCGCAGATTCCAATGATAAATGTCAACATAACGAACCATCCTTAGTTTGTTTCAATTATTATATCCTATCTTTAAAAATTTTTATTCGTTAAAATGCAAAAAATATTTAAAAGGAAGTAAAAAAATGAATAAAAAATTTTTATTAGTCAGTATTATTTTAATCACCTCAGCTAAAGCGGATAATTTACCGTGGTCGCAATATCAAGGGAACGAAGCGCATACAGGATTTGTGCCTATTGCAGTCGGTGTCCCCAAAAAAACAACACCCACCTGGACTTATTCTGCTTGTGATGCAGGTGATTGTGGGGCTAAAGAAATGCCTTATGATGCTTCAGTCAATTATAATTTTTTTCAAGCGATCATCAGTGACGGAGTGCTTTATGCAAGTACAATGAATCAATCTAGCGGGGGCAATATATTTGCGTTGGATCTCAATTCGAGCCGTAAGCTTTGGCAATCATCCTTAGTTGATGTTACTAATTTATCTCCGGTCAGTTTAGTGAATGATAAATTGTTTTTAACCAAGTATCGTTATCATCAAGATGATCAATCTTCGGCTTTGTATTTTTATGATGCTAAAACTGGCGCGTCCTATCGACCTATCGAGAGCAAAGTTTCTTATATGATGTCGAATCCTACTGTAACTAGTGATGGGGTTTATGTGCAGCTAGATTCTGTGCAAATTATGGGTATTAATCCACAGGCGCGAATCATTGAGCATACTTATCTGCAAAAATTAAAACAAAATTATGTGGCTTCAAATTCTTATGCGGTTAATGATAATTATTTAGCTGCAATGAATGTAGATGAACAAGATAAATTTGAGCTCAATATATTTGATCGCTATCAAGCCGGCCCACCGGTTATGAAAATTCCAGTATTGCAATATTTTTACGGCAGAATTGTATTTATTGATGCGACTAAAGTAGCTTTAATTGCGCAAGATTTCTTGGATGTTTACGATTTGCAAACTAAAAAAGCAAAATACGAAATCGTTATCGACTCACAAGATTCTGTGGCCTCAGATGATCAATATATTTATACCATTGAGTCGGGAAATTTGACCGCGAGAGACAAAAATACCGGTGATAAAAGCTGGCAAATATCTGTGTCAGCCGGGTATTTTCAACCCCAAGGGAATATCGTTGTAACAGGCGATACTATTTTCGTGAATGTTTTTAATAATATTCAAAACAATTTTTATACTACCGCTGTTTCAAAATCGACTCATCAAACCGTATGGAATAGTGAGCTGATGCAGGGAATTAAATCCCATTATCCTATGCTGTCTTTAGCGGATGGGTATTTGGTGGTAGCAAACCCTTATAAGTATGTGATATCGGCTTATGCGTTGGGCTAAGCATTTTTTTCCTATTATTTTATTATGTTCAGTCTTGCTAGGGGGGTTAACGGGTTATTTAGTCGGTCCAGAAGTGGGCCGATTAAAACCCTTTGGTGACATTTTTCTTAAATTAATTTTAACGACAGTTTTTCCGCTAATATTCTTTAGTGTTTCTTCAGCTATTGCACGTATAGGCTCATTTAAAAAAGTAGGGAAAATTATTTTTTATACGGCAGGTGTATTTATATTCACCGGTGTTGTTGCATCCATTTATACTTTGATCATTGTGAAAATTTTTCCACCCGCACAAGGCGTTTATTTAAAATTAACTGCGCCTGAAAGTAAAATTTCTACCGTCAGTTTCCCTAATATCATTCTAGTTTTAATAATTATTTCTATTTTAGTAGGCATGGTAGGCAAATCTTTTCTAAAATTCTTACAAGCCGGCGAAGTTATATTCATGCGCGTGTTTTCGATAATTATGTATTATGCACCCATAGGATTCTTTTGTTATTTTGCAGTGCTAGTGAGTGAGCTTGGCACCCAGTTAATGCATAGTTATATGCGTGTTACGATTATTTATTATGTTTTTGGGATTATTTATTTTTTGGTGGGCTTTACTTTTTATGCTTATTTAGCAGGGCGTTTAGAAGGGGTTAAATTATTCTGGAAAAATGTATTTCTTCCGATGATTACCTCCATCGCAACTTGTAGTAGTGCCGCTAGTATTCCAGCTAATTTAGTTGCAACTAAAGCGATGGGCGTATCACCCGAGATATATGAAACCGTAGTGCCTTTGGGCGCCATTATTCACAAAGATGGTTCGGTGATAGGCGGGGTGATTAAAATCGCGTTTTTATTTGGGATTTTTCATTTGAGTTTTTCAGGAGTGTCAGTTTTATTAACAGCGTTAGGGGTTTCTTTACTAGTTGGAACTGTCATGGGGGCTATCCCCAGCGGCGGTATGCTGGGGGAAGTATTAATTTTAAGTGTCTATGGCTTTCCAACTTCTGCTTTAATTGCTATTGCTGCGATTAGCATTATTATTGACCCTTTAGCGACGATGCTGAATGTGACGGGAAATAGTGTGAGTAGTATGATGATTAGGAGGTTGGTGGACCCCTAACAAACGTATCTTTTCATTTTCTAAATCTTTATTGGTCAAAGGTTTAGCTAAAATATTAGCTACCTCTTGCTGTATTTTTTTAAATTTAGTAGAAGCTGATTTGGTATCTTTAGTGTCTATTTTACATAATAATTCGTAAGCAGAATTTAAGTTTAAATTCCGAGGAATATCTTTTTCTTTAAAACATTTCTCTAAAAATCTTATCAATTCATTCACTTCTTTGTCATAAATCTTTATTTTTAGATAAGATGAATGAAATAATCCACAGTATCCTAGGGTGATATTATACAAGTCTAAATGCAATCTCCCATCAATCGCATCGCAAACTACGTCGAGTTCTGCTTTTGTAGCTTGGGCAACCATGTATGCATTTTTTGAAGTTAATAATGCAATCACTTCTTCAATATTTTCTTGTTTTACAAATTCAAGAAATTTTGGATGTCCAGCAAGACAATTAAATAGTTCTTTATTTTTTAAAATGAATGATGCGTGAAAGAGAACAATAAAATCTTCTTCTTCGAGGCTTTTAATATCGGTTTCTAATTTTGTCATAGGATTATTTTCGAGTACTGGCTCTAAGAGTAATTGAAAATTATATAATGATCCCTGATCATTAGCTTTTTTCTCACGCCCTATTTCATAGATTCTTCGAACTTGAACGCAAGCTTTTGCAGCGCTTTTTGGGGTTCCTAAGCCATTCCAATAGGCGATATATAACTGTCCACTTTCATTCTTGGGATAAAGTTCAGTGCAAAAATGTAAAAATTCGAATGCTTCTTTTAATCGTATAGGACATGGCGGAGTTTTTCCGGCTTCATGTTGGTGCTGTAGGCTAGCAAATAGAAGAAACCCCATGGAATGTCCATTTCTAGCTAGTAGGCTAGCCGCCTCCAATTCTTGGTCTTTGGGAGCTGCATTTCCATTATCTCCTGATAATGCTAGTTGTCTTAAGCATATTGGTTCTTTTCTTTTTACGCCTTCCTTTAGATAATTATTACCCCCAGGTTCATTTTTATTTAGTCTATATAAAGACCAAAAAGCGCGCCCACAATTTCTTGAGGCAGCACTATGATAAAGCCGTTCTGCCTCTTTTGGATCAGAGGGTTCAATTATTTCACCGAGTAGATTTTCTGCAAAAGGTACTTCTGATTTTGTTCTCTCTAAAAGCTCACGACGTTTTTTTATATCTACTTTATTTCCTATGCCTAAACCATAGGCAATGGCTAAAACAGTGATTTCACGACTCTCTAATGATTTTTGATCTTTTGAAAATTGCTTATCTAAAAAAAGTATAAATTTTCTTACTGGTGCTTTTGTTGCTCCAGTAATATCGTCTCTTCTCCAGTGATGTGCAAAATATAATAGTGCGTTTTCATCTCCGGAGCAAATGTAGTCGGTTAGCCATTGAACCAACGGTTTATTCCGAGCTTTCATATACTCGATATAAATTGGATGCTGTTCTGGGGGGCGGGATGCGTGCATAGTTAGTGTCTCATGTTTTAGGATGCTGCCGCGCCATAACCGCGTGAACTTCTTCCGCCGAGTAACGGACTGTTTTCATCAGCCTCTTCTTGCGGTGCGTCAATCGCAACGCGTGGATAAAGTCGCTCATGTAAGCTCGCGCGAGTTTCTTCCAATAAATTCTGAATAACTGGAAGTGCTTCACCGACTGTCATGGTAGAAGCATCCATATTTCTTATCGCTGCATTTCCAGTAAATTCTCTTTTTATGCCATCAAATGAAATTCTTAATGACGTCGAAAGATCTTGTAGCAAAATATCTTCAAATCTTTCTATTCCTCTAAAATCTATCGAGGGAGAAGTATCACCATAACCTCGAATGAGTTTAATAAGAAGAAAAAGAAAAGCTATAAGACCAGCAAAGGTAATAAACAAACGTGTGTTATCAGAAGGCTTATTCATAAATAGCTCATTACAATAAGCAAGACACTCTTCAAGAATGTTGGAATCATTAAAAGCTAATTTATTCTTCCAAACTACTCGTCGCCCGACTTCTTCTGGGAGCGAAGCGTTTACACAAAAACTCGAGGTTTTTTCTCTACCATCAAAATAGTCCCAATACTCTCTGATGTATAAATCACGACAACTCTTACCTAAGGAAGTCATGGTGGTGCGCATATTATCCCAAAGCGCAGCTTCTTTAATTTGTTGCGTAACCCAAAAACAAGCAGTCACGCCTAGTTCTAAGCCCATGAATGAATAGAGGCCCACATTAGGATTATTCCAGCAGTTTTTTAAACGCCCTTGTAGCCATTTCCCATCCGCTTCTTCCGCAGCTAAATGAACAAATAAATTTAATACTCTAATCTGTCTTTTAAATTTTGCTATTTCTCGGCTATCAAGACGAGTGCCATCACTGGGGGTTTGAAAAATACTTAAGCGCTGATTAAATCGTTTTGAAACGCTACGAGCACGTGCTTGTTCTTCGGGCATCAAACCGTCAAAACATAGCGTTAACAGATCATCGGGCAGGCTATTTAGAGTTAACTTTTTCTTTTTTTGGCTACGCATGGGCTTCCTCGTTTCATTTATAATTGAAACAATTATAGCTTTTGAAGCTTAAGGAAATATTAAGAGATTGATTAAAAAAATCCCTATTTTAATCAACAATGTGGGTGAAGAAAGTCAATTAAATCACCACAAAATGCCCCACACCGGCTGCGTGTAATCTTTGTTTGATACAATCTTCTGTTGCCATATCTCTCATAGGGCCGATTTGCACGTGGTACATATTTCTGCTGCGTGCAACGCGTACTGGGGCGTGGGTTAGCGCCAGCAATTTTCTACGCATGCGTTCTGCATATAATCTTTTCTTAAAGGCGCCTACTTGTAAATAATGTTGGCCGTGGGCTAGAGCGCAACGATGCGATACCCTGGTTTTATAAGCATAGAAAGAATGGGGCTTCGCTGTGCAATTGCGGTTGGCGTATTCTATAGGGTCAATGGCTTTTACTCTTACTAAAGCCGTGCCTTTTGCGAGCATGCCTAGTTTTTTGGCGGCGACATAGGATAAATCAATAATACGGTTAGGTTTGAACGGGCCGCGGTCATTTACTTTTACAATAATAGTTTTATGATTTTGTAAATTGGTGACTTCTACATAAGTAGGAAGTGGTAAGGATTTATGCGCAGCGGTCATTGCAAGCATATTATAGCGTTCGCCGCTTGAGGATAAATGCTTATGGAACATAGTGCCATACCAGGAGGCAACGCCGACTTCTTCGTAATTTTTGCACGAACTCATCACGCAATAAGGTTTGCCTTTGACCCAATAAACTTTTTTATTGCCGTATTTGCTAATGGGTTCACATCTTGGGACTGCGTTGGGGATTTTTGAAACATCGACGGGATACGGAGGAGGGCCATCGCCGCCTCGTCTGCCGCTTGAGCACGCGGCTAAAAATATCAGTGACGTGATACAAAAATTAATCGCTATAAATTTTAAAACTTTACGCATTCTTATTTTTCTCCTTCAAGGCCTCAATATAGTAACTTAATTGATAAACGGCCATGGCATATAAATTACTGTTGTTATAACGTTTGATTACATTAAAATTATGAAATCCTAACCAATATTCTTCGCTGTCATTACCATCTAATCGAATAAGATTGACTTTATAATTATCTGCTTGAGAATTCTTAGGCATGATGCCATATTTTGCAAGCTCTGATTTTGATAAATAAAAAGGTTTAGGATTATCGATAAAATTAGTGCGATTATAATCTTTGGAAATTAAGGTTGGTACCACGATGGGTTCATTGGTTTCCCAGCCTTGTTTTTCGTAATAATTAGCAATGCTGGCTATAACATTCGTATCATCGTTTAATAAATTAATACGGGATCTGCCCGAAAAATTGACGGCGTAGCGACGATAACTGCTAGGCATAAATTGCGGTTGACCAATCGCTCCAGCATAAGATCCCATGACGCGTAAAGGATCCAATTTTTCTTCGCGGGTTAGTAATAAAAATTCTTTTAATTCATTGCGGAAAAATTTTGTGCGATGATAATTATTAAAAGCTAAACTCGATAAAGCATCAATGACACGATAATTACCGACGCGTTTACCGTATTTTGTTTCAACACCAATGGTTGCAACTATGATACTTGCTGGAACACCGAATTCTTGTTCCACTTTTTTAAGTATGGCTTCATGTTCGTTCCAATACTTAACGCCTGCGCGGATGCGCCATTCGGTGACAAAAATCATTTGATAAGAATACCAAGGATTACTCTCTTTGGGCGCACGTATCTCTTGATTTATGCCGCGATGGAGTTTTACGCTGCGAAAAATTTTGGTTAAATAATCTTTGCTAAAATGATATTTTTTGGACGTTTGTTGGATGAAAGCTTTTACATCTTTGCGTTGACTAAAATCACTAGTCGCAAAAACAGGGGTGGTACAACATAACAATAGCCAGATCATCCAAAATCTTTTTTGCATTGAGCGTCCTTAACTAGTCAATAGTTTGCGATGAGTTTGTATAGACATCAGTATTCCAAAACTTGCCATAATAGTCACGAGAGAAGTTCCGCCATAACTCACTAAAGGCAGCGGCAAACCTGCAACCGGTAAAACGCCAGTAACCATTCCCATATTAATAAAAAATGACATAAAAAACGTAAGACTAATGCTGCCGGCTAATAGTCTTGTGAAAGTATCTTGGGCATTAATAGCAATATAAAACCCGCGTAATATAACAGTCATAAACAAAGCAATTAAAATAAGGCTGCCGACCAGACCCAATTCTTCACCGCAGACTGCAAAAATAAAATCTGTCGTATGTTCGGGTAAAAAATGTAAATGGGATTGGGTACCATTAAGCCAGCCCTTACCAAAGAAGCCGCCTGATCCAATCGCAATTTTAGATTGAATAATGTGGTAACCCGAACCTAAAGGATCTCTTTCTGGATTTAAAAAGGTCAGTACGCGCAATCTTTGATATTCATGTAGATGTGGCCATAGGAAGGGTATAAAAATCATCACTAAGCCCGCTAATATGGTCACCAACCTAAAACTTAATCCGGCAAATATTAAAACACTGCCGCCCGCTATAACTAGCAAGATGGCTGTGCTTAAATCTGGTTGTTTGGCGGTGATAATAGTCGGAACTAAAATTATCGCAACGGCTATTAATAATGAACGCCCTGACATGGGTAAATACACCCGATGAAAATACCAGGCTAATAACATAGGGATCGCGAGTTTTAACATTTCTGAGGGTTGTAGATGCAATAAACCTAAGTTTAACCAGCGTTGTGCGCCTTTCCCAATATGTCCTACTACTAATACGACTAAGAGTAATGCGACGCTAACTGCATAAATCCACGGCGACCAGCGCTGATAGGTCGTTGGTGATATTTGTGCAAAAACAAATAAGACTATAAAAGCAAAAACAAAATGCATGATTTGCATTTCAACGACGTGTTGATCGCCATTACTAGCGCTGTATAAAATAATTAAGCTATAAGCTAAGAGCAATACAATACTGATTAATAAAAATAAATCTAAATGCAACGCTTGCCACAACGAATGATATTGTCTGCGAGAATCTTGTTGTTTAATTTTCTGTTGTAGTATTCCAACTAAACTCATGGAGTTTTTTCTCCTGCGGGTTTTGGCATTAAATAATAATCCATGACTTTGCGTGCTACGTCTACTGCCATGGCACTATTTTCTGTGATAACCCCTATAGCAATTTGCGGATGATCAACCGGTGCAAAAGCAATAAATAATCGATGGTCGCGCAGACGTTCAGCAATATTTAGCTGATCATGATCATTTTCTTCATCGCGCCCGGTATGTTTTTTGGAATAAACTTGCGCAGTCCCGGTTTTGGCGGCGGCGGTATAAGACAGGTTTTTGCCAAATCTATAACCCGTTCCTAGAGGGGATGTGACTACATTTTGCATCGCAGTAATGACGATATCCCAATATTTTGGATTGCTTAAAGTAACAGAAGGAAGTGGGGTAGGCGCTTGAACTACCGAAGGCTTTCCGGCTTGTTGTTCTGCATAAAGAAAATAGGGCGTAAACCGTGCACCACGATTGGCAAGTGTTGATACAGCACTGGCTAATTGCAGTGGGGTTGCTTGCATAAACCCTTGTCCTATCCCTGAATTAATCGTATCTCCAGGGAACCAAGGCACACCTTTGACGCTGCGCTTCCAGCTAGGGGAGGCAACAACACCGGGTAATTCGTCATTAATATCCACTCCTGTGACATCACCAAAGCCAAATTGTTTCAAGATGGCATCCATGCGATCAATTCCCAACTTGTAAGCTAAATCATAAAAATAAGTATCGCAAGAACAAGTAATGGCTTTGTTAAGATTTACGCTGCCATGTTTGTGCATACAATAGAAAGTATGCTCGCTATTCGGTAAATCATACCAACCCGGATCAAAAATCTTGAACTCAGGATTTGCTATTCCCGTGCTTAAACCTTGTAGGGCAAGATAAGGTTTAATAGTCGAGGCAAAAGGATAGACGCCGCGTATAGCGCGATTATAAAGAGGCTTATCGGGCGATGATTGTAAAGTTTGGTAATCTTTGTTGCTGATGCCTGCTACAAAAAGGTTAGGATCAAAACTGGGTGCGCTAACCATTGCAAGAATTTGCCCTGTGCTCGGTTGAATCGCAACTACTGCACCGCGATGTCCTGCTAAGGCTTGTTCTGCTGCTAGCTGTAAATTTAGATCAATGGTTAAGTATAAATTTTCTCCGGGAACGGTTTTGATATGGTTTAACACTCGGGTTGCGGCACCATTCGCATCGTTTTCTACCTGTTGGTAACCCACTTTTCCATGTAATTCGTCTTCATAGAATTTTTCTATGCCTAATTTTCCAATATAATTTGAGGCGCTATAATTTACTGGATCAATTTCATCCAATTCTTCAGCATTAATACGTCCCACATAACCCAAAATATGGCTCAAACTTTTACCATAAGGGTAAGAACGCAGTAAACGGGCTTTAATAATCACACCTGGGAAGCGATATTGGTTTTCTGAAAAAGTGGCTAGGTCTTTTTCTGAGAGTTTTAATTTGAGGGGTATTTCTTCAAAACGTCTATGTTCTTTAAATTGTTTTTGAAACTGATTAAGATCCGTATCGGATAGGGGAATAATTTTTCCTATCTCAGCAATCATTTGCGGCAGATTATGAACTTTATAAGGAATAACATCCAAACTAAAAACGGGTACGTTTTCAGCAAGCAATACGCCATTACGGTCATAGATTAGCCCACGGGTAGGCTCAACCGGTGCTAAATCTAACCAATTTTTTTGCGATAAAGTGGTATAAAGATCATGTTTAACGATTTGTAAATAAAAGAGACGGGCAATCAAGATTAAAATAAGAATTCCCATCATCCCTAGCGCAAAAATAGTTCTACGATGAATTAATAGAATTTCAGAATGATGATTTTTTATCGCAATTCGTTTTGGGGGCATAGCTTTCACTCAACTATTTACGAGGTTAAGTTTACCTCGATTATTAATTGAGTGCTAGAAACGATAATTAATATTCAAAATAACAGGAACAGTGATGCCTGAATTATGTGCAGCTAATGATGCGTTGGAATAATGCAAACCGCTTAAACTAACCGCCAGACGTTGTTCTTTGCCAAAAGCAACGCCCAAGCCCACTTGATCTTGGAAGCAAAAATGCATGCCTAATTTTTGTGTCACTAAATTTGTTTTAGTGAGATAAGTTAAGCCCACACTCACTTCAAAAAAAGGTGAAAACATGGGACCTACATGAAAATAGGTTCGCAAAATAGGCGCGAAAGTATAAATATGAATGCTGCTATAAATAGTCGCATCCGGCACCCACCAATAACCATAACCTAAATCAAAATAGAGTTGTGTATTTTTCCAGGTAAGACAGGGTGGAT
>JABDEM010000027.1 GCA_013287085.1 Gammaproteobacteria bacterium | reverse complement strand
GATTTATAGTCAACACATTATTAAAAATAATTTTCACTTTCTTTGCTAACTCATTATCATACACAAACAGATTGTTTAAAAAGGAGCACTTGTGTGACAAAAAAAAGCAAATTGCCTGATTTAGAGGGCTCTCTTAATGAGATCAATACACTGATAGAAAAAATGGAACAAGGCAATCTATCCCTAGAACAATCCCTAGAATACTTTGAGAGAGGAATTAATTTGATTAAACACTCCCAAAAAGTATTACAAGAAGCAGAACAGCGAGTCGAGATCTTGCTTAAAAAAGATGGCAATCTAGAAAACTATGAGAACGATACCGAATGAAATTAACTCTATTAGATCTTGAAGCGCTTTGCCAACAACGCATTGAAGCGATTTTTTTTGACTCTCTCAAGAATCAAACAACACCTGCTCCTACACTCCAAGAAGCCATGGCTTATTCAATTTATAATGGAGGTAAACGTTTACGACCTTTACTTATATATGTCACCGGTTATTTACTGAATGTCTCTTGGGATAAACTAGACTTACCCGCAGTTGCAGTGGAACTTATTCATTCTTATTCATTGATACATGATGATTTACCCGCTATGGATAATTCTGATTTACGCCGTGGTAAATCCACTTGTCATAAAGTTTACGGGGAAGCCGTGGCTATTTTAGCGGGTGATGCATTACAAACTCTTGCCTTTGAACTCTTAACTTCTCACTCTGCAAAAGAATTAAGCGATCGCCAAAGACTCGATATGATACAAACACTTTGCCGCGCGAGTGGTTTACAAGGCATGGCAGCTGGACAAACTTTAGATATACAAAATATTAAGAGCTTTGATGAATTAAAAACCATGTACCAATTAAAAACGGGAGCATTATTAAGTGCGTGTGTAAAACTTGCGCTTATTGCAGCCGACATTAAAGATACTCATGTTATTACTCCTTTAGAACAATTTGCGGATGCAATAGGTCTTGCTTATCAAATCCAAGATGATTTACTGGATCAATCAGAATCCAGCGGAAAGCCCAAAGGATTAGATAAGACTAATAATAAAGCAAACTATGTTGCGTTTGCAGGTTATGAGGCTGCAAAAGAAACAATAAATAGCCTAATTCATCAAGCCACCATTTCTATTCAAGCTTTGGGTGAACGCAGCGGACCCTTGCTTGAACTAACACAGGCTATTTTGCATCGAAAAAAGTGATATACTCTTGGCCCATTAATGGAGACCTCTAAATGTACTGCCCCTTTTGCAATGCGAATGATACCAAAGTCACGGATTCGCGCGAGATTCGAGAAAACAATCAAGTGCGCCGTCGTAGAGAGTGTTTGGTTTGCAAAGAAAGATTCACAACCTATGAAGTGGCAGAACTCTCTTTACCTCATGTTATAAAACGCGATGGGCGGCGGGATTCTTTTAATGAAGATAAATTAAGATCTGGCATCTTACGTGCATTAGAAAAACGTCCGGTGAGCTTAGAACAAATTGAAACCGCTATTAGTAATGTATTAAAAAAAGCTCGTACTTCGCCTGAGCGCGAAATCGCCTCACAACAAATTGGCGAATGGATGATGGAAGAATTGCGACAATTAGATCAAGTCGCTTATGTACGCTTTGCTTCTGTTTATAGATGCTTTCAAGATATCAAAGAATTTCGTGAAGAAATCACACGTTTAGAAAATCAAGAATAGGCGACTGTTATGAAACCCATAGAAAGACACAACGCGAGAGAATCCGCTTTACAAGCCATGTATCAATGGCAAGTAGCCGGCGCGCCACTAGCCGATATTGAAGCTGAATTTTTAAACGAGCATATTACCGAACAAATTGATCTCGCGTATTTTCAAGAATTACTACATACCATTCCAACTATTATTGATGAATTAGATGAGCTATTAACCCCACATTTAAAACGCCCTATTCGCGAATTAGATCCGGTCGAATTAGCCGTTTTACGCATTGGCGTTTATGAATTAGCAAAACGCCCGGATATTCCTTATCGAATTATTATTAATGAAGCTTTAGAATTAACCAAAAAATTTGGCTCTATTGAAGGTTTTAAATTTGTGAATGGCGTGTTAGATCAAGTCGCTCGTAAATTACGCGCTATTGAGATTGCGGCAGATAAAAAATGAGCCTAGGCGAATTTGATGTCATTAAAAAATATTTCAACACCCAATCCATTAAACGCGATAACGTTGTTATTGGGATTGGGGATGATGCAGCGGTAGTTAATATTCCACGCAATGAACAATTAGCTATCACTACGGATACTTTGGTAGCCGGTGTACATTTTTTAGAAAATGCTAGTGCTTATGATGTGGGTTATAAATCTTTAGCGGTTAATTTAAGCGATTTAGCCGCTATGGGTGCAAATCCTGTTTGGGTAACGCTAGCTCTCACTCTGCCCGAAGTTAATGAAGATTGGTTAGAAAATTTTTCACGCGGATTCTTTGATTTGGCTTCTAAATACAATGTGCAATTAATTGGCGGAGATATCACAAGAGGCCCTTTAAGTATTTCTATTTCAGCTTATGGACTCGTACCACCTTTTCAAGCCCTCACTCGAAGCCGTGCAAAACCCGGCGATTTAATTTATGTAACCAACACGTTGGGGAATCAATTCCCTCGACCTGAACCTCGCATTGACATTGGTTTAAAACTAAGAGGAATTGCCAGTGCCGCCATTGATATTTCGGATGGCTTAATTTCTGATTTAAAACATATTTTAGAGATGAGCAACGTCGGTGCTGAAGTTAATGTGGATAAAGTTCCACGTAATAAAATATCCCTAGAACTTGCATTAACTGCAGGGGACGATTACGAACTTTGTTTTACTGCGCCCTCTCAATATAAAAAAGATTTAACAGAATTTACTTGTATTGGTACCATTACTGAAAACAAAGAGTTAATTCTATTAGATGACAAAGGACAAGCTTACCAAGGAAAAATAAAAGGTTATGAGCATTTCAAAAAAATTCAATGAACTAAAAACGCACGATAAAACTCCACGCTCCATTTGGACTAACCCCCTGCATTTTATTGCCTTTGGTTTTGGCAGCGGCGCATTGCCTTATGCGCCTGGCACTTGGGGAACTTTAGCCTCGATTCCGCTTTATCTTTTATTAAGTCTTTTACCCAATGCTTATTATGTAATAGCTGTTTTAATTATAACAGTTGCAAGTGTTTGGCTTTGCGATAAAGTATCACGTGATCTTAATACGCATGATCATCAAGGCATGTGTATTGATGAGTTCATTGGTTTTTTTGTGACAATGATTTATGTGCCACGCGAATGGACATGGATTATTTTAGGATTTATTTTATTTCGGGTGTTTGATATTTGGAAACCACAACCTATTCGTTATATTGATAAAAATGTAGGTGGTGGATTTGGGATGATATTGGATGATGTAGTAGCAGGGATTTTTGCTTGTGTTTTATTACATTTAGTTCAATGGATTGTAAATGGAATCTCGTACTAGCCCAGCACCTCCGACAACAAACACAAGAAAATCAAGAAAAAGGGAGAAACTCGATACCTACCTAGAGATTTTCTGGGAACATAAATTCGAGATATTTATTCTCACCTTAGGTCTTATTCTTGCGCTTATCCAATATGGATTACAATTATTTTTACTCTTTAATCCTTATACACCATTTATAATAGGCGGCTGTTCTTTTCTATCCTCCATAAAAAATTTAATGGAAATTCCTAATGAACCCAATACTTATCATGTACGATTACTCGTCAATGTTGGGTGTGGCATATTAGCCCTGACCGGAATGGTATTTTACTATCAACTCCCAACCATTGCTCCTGCATTACTGGGAGGATTTTCGGTGACCGGTAACGCAATAACTTGTTGGCTTTATTCTCACATCCAAACACAAGCAAAAACCGAGGCAGCTAAACGCGTTGAAAATAAAGCCTCACATATTGAAAATGCTTATGGTAAAGAAAAAATTTCTCCTCGTGATTATAAAAATCGATACTTTGAGAATGATATGAATTTGCTGTATGCAAAAATTGCTCTACTCACAGCTCTCGTATTTTTCCTCTTAGTCACAGCTCCTTATATCTTCCCTGTTCTAGCCTCAACAGTAATGAAACTTTCTTTTCTAAATAAAACCGCAACCAGTATTATTATATTCAATAAAGCCTTAGAGTTAATCGACACGAATGAATTTGTCGATTATCGAATTAGCCGTTGGTACTATGGCAAACAAAAAGAAGAAGGTTTACATGAAAGAAGTGATCCAATCATAAGCCCTCTTCCTATAAGCAGACGTAATAATGCGCATTTCTTGGGGGAAAAACCAGGAATGCCCTCGCCTACCTCAGTCCCTATACTTCCACCGCCTAATTCACCCTCGTCAACTTCCCGTCCCGCATCGCCTAAGAGCTCAACAAGACTTTTTGGAACAAGCCACATTCCTCAATCTTCACCATTACTCCGCTCAGAACCGCCTAGCCCTAGATAAAAAAGACTGCTCCTGTTGCTCCAAAAAATTTTCGTGCTCGTGAATTTGAGCAAAAGCTTCTTCAAAAGTATGGCCTTCGCCAAAAAGAATTCTTTGCTGAGAAACCGGGAAAGCGATCACATACGGGCTATCTTCTGCTTTAGTTAATTGATGAGCCATTTCATCTAAAGTTAACTCTTTATAACAAATATTATTAGCGGCACATAGCGTTTGCAGGTACTTTTTAATACAAGCTCCATTGTGAATCGCAAACTGCAGCGCACATAATTTTAATTGATCACAATAAACTTTCTCTAATGCTCTTGAATGCAAAGATAATAAGGGATTAATGGATTCAAGATAATAAGTATTGTCTTGAACTATAAAACGTACACTCATGACGCCGAATGCACCTTTGACACTTGAAAGCATAGATTGTGCCGCTTTAGAAATTTCAGGATGCATCGCTGGATATAATTTAACAGCCTCTCTTTGCGATACTCCTACGTGATAACTTTCTTTAGCATCTTGCATCGCAGTAATCACTAATCCTGGCAATATTAATATTTCACCTTTAGTATCACGCACCACATGCACATCAAGAAAAGGCGCTTTTGACCAATCTAATTCTTTATGCTGCACGGGAATTTTTTTAAGCTGCGCTAACTCCCGCACTTCTTCTTTATCAGTCAGCCTTTTAAGCGCAACAAAATCGGGTGCGATTAAGTGATATTTTTCTTTTGCACAAAATGCCGCCCATTTTTGCAAATTAGCTTGCGGAGGATAAATAGCAATACAGGGACGATATGCTTTAGGAAACCCTGCTTGAATATTTTTTAATTGAAAATCTAAACGACTGAAAAAAGAAGTATTTTGTTCTGATTCACACAAAACTCTATCGGCTAAACTGTGTAACTCCAAAGGTCTTTCGCGAAGATTGACATTAACGATTAAAATCCTATACAAACCTCTTTTTTTAGCGGCTTTCAAAATACGTTCTGCTTCATGGGGATTTTCCGCAGAAACAACTACCGCACCAAAATTTTTATTTAATAAAATTCTGGCTGCGTCTCTACGCCAATGTTTTTCTAAAGAAACACTATCATGACTCTGAACAAACTTTGCTTCTTCTATTTCATCTAATAACGATTCTGCGGATTCGTCTTGTAACTGATCTTTCCAATGTAGTACTCCGGCTTCACTTTCCATTCTAAGAGCCGACAATACTGATTGTTTATGCACTGAAAGCCGGCCCACCAGATCCATTTGTTTTTCAGCATGCAACTCTTTTTCATAAGCTTCTAAATTTAAAAGAGTCCCATGAAGTTTTTTAAATCGCGATCCCGCAGGGTCCGACATTTCCATAATACGATCCGTTCTCTGCGCAAATATTTTTAAATGTTCGCGCGTCGGTATCGTCGTTAATCGGCGAATGACTCTTCCTAAAGACATAATTATTCCTTTAATTATTACAAGTCGCTCTTCTTCCAACCCTAGGGTTATATAATTCTTCCTCTCTCCGTACTTTCTCACTCGCAATATAAGCTTGATCAACTTCCTTGTATCGACGGGTGTTAAATTCACCAGGAGATTTTCCTCTCATTGCCTCTAAAGAAGTGAGTTGATAGTCAATATTGGTATCAACGCCTACAATCTCAACTTTTTTTGCTAGATAGATAGTATTTTCTAAAGCTTCTTCAAAAGTTTCGCCCGTGCCTGCAATCATGCCTATCATCGGATTAAAACTAATCGAGTTAACACGCGCGCCTTCTGTAAAACCAAACTGTACTCTGCCGCGCCCATCCGTTTCTGGAATTTCTAAGCGCTGAAGCACTGCATCCACAGAATCAAATTTTACTTCGGAACCCGCAACCCGCGGTTTTTGTGCATTGATTCTTAATTCAATGCTATATTTGGTTTTGGCTTTGTTTGCCAACGCATCCATATCTTCCTGAGTTATATTAAGCGCACCTTCTGCGCAAGCGATTTGCAATGCACTAGTTGAGTATGCACCATCCGTTAAATCTTCCGTGGCACGCCGCTCCACCTGCATTCTAGTATTCATTTCTAGGAAATTATATTGCTTAGTTTTAGGATCATATAAGAATTCAATCGTTCCTGCATTTTTATACTTAACAGCTTCGGCCAATTTTTTGGCTTTCGCTTTTAATTCGCGGTAGTTGGGAAATAATTTTTCCGCTTCCTCATCTGAGATTGCAATTTGAATTTCTTTTTGATGATGTTTATTCTGACTGCTGCATTCACGCACACCCGGCAACATAATCACCTTACCTTTTCCATCGCCTATCAAGCCAAATTCCAGATGTTTGGGTTTTTCCAAATATTTTTCTAAAACAACTTCGTCTTCGGATTTATATTTTTTAAGTATAGCCAGAAGCTCAACTTCATTGTTCGCAACGTCGATTCCCACTCCTCCACCACCGCCTGGATTCTTAATCAACACAGGGTAATTTACTTTTGCCGCTGCCACCAAAAATCCTTTTTTATCTCCCGCTAAACCAGAATAGCCTGGGATCGTTTTCAAACCATTCTTTTCTGCGGTTCTCTTCGCTTCTGCTTTATCACCCAAGTCACGCATCATTCTAGAGTTTGGACCAATAAAAGTGTATCCCAGCGCTTCTAATGATTTTGTAAATCCGCTATCTTCCGAAAGAAAACCATATCCTGGATGTATTGCTTTTCGGTTTCTATCTTCTTTAGGAATATCATTATCGAGTACCTGAAGACAATGACTGGCGCTCGCCATATTTTTAACAGGGATAACTTCATCTGCTATTTTTGCTGCTAAAGAATCTTTATCTTCTTCTTGGCACAATAAAATAGTTTTTAAGCCTTTTTTCTTTGCTTCATTTAGTACGTCACAAGCGACTTCGCCCCGATTACAAACGATAACCGTGTCAATGTCTTGAAAATAGGCTTTACGTATTGCCGCTAACTGAATTTCCATTTTTAATTTTTCAAATTGATCTTTGCTTTCTTTATATTTTTCTTCCAACACCCTTAATTCAAGAAATAATTTTTGTGCGGGCATAGTTTTATATTTGTTTTGATACCAATCATCAATCTCACTGCGAGGATTGCTTTTTAATTCTTGATAATGGTTTTGGAGCTGATTAGAAAAACGTATCGCGTCATCTCTAAATTGTAACAAATGATCAACTCTTGGAATCGTTCCGGTTACGCGCAGGACTCTTTGAGAAAAACTTCTGGATAAAAACGGACGTATTCTAGGCAACATTTTTTAACTCCTTGTAAAAAAAATTTAGCGAATTGTAACACAAGGAATTTAATTATCTAGATAAAGTAATTTTAAGTTGGGTCCTGCATCTTGCGTAAAATAAATAGACACGCCTTGATTGCGTAAATCCCATACACGTTGCATCAAGGCATAAGTTTTTTCAGAAGAATATTCGATAGGAGGGTGAGCATTTTTCATGGTTTCATGCATAAAAAGCGCATTTGATTCTGCCGTTTCACCTAATAATTTAAAATCATTTGTTAAAATGGCATGTTTAATTTTTTCTAAATCGTCTTGAACTTTATTCGGCCATTTTGAATATAATTTACTCGTTTCAATCGTGCGCTGCATCGCTTCACGCGAGCTCAAACTTTTTTCACTTTCACTGACCATTAATATTTTTACGCGTAACTTTTCCCAATGCGGATGAAATAATTCAGCGTAACTATCCATGCCATCTTCACGTTCGCCTTTATTCCATAAAACAAAACCGCTCCAAAGTGAACGGCACGCGCTGCCACTTCCTAAGCGCGCCAAAAGTGACAGCTCTGTTAACGATAACTTCCAATCATATAAAGCATCTAAACCTTTAACGATAGAAGCAAATCCTGCAGCGGATGATGCAAGACCTGCTGCAATCGGAATAGTCGATTTAAGAATAATTTTGAAACGTTCTTTATTTCTAAATAAATTTAAAAAATTAATTAAACGCTTGGCAAATGATGAAGAAAGCAAAACAGGCGCGTCATTTAAAATAATTTCATCTTCTTCTTTTTCAATCACTGAAAAAGTTGTGTAAGCCCCTTTATCATCTAAAGAAATAGATAAGCTGCTGGTTACAGGTAAATTTAATTCTTGATCGCGCTTTCCCCAATATTTACATAAAGCAATATTGGTGGGTGCAAATACCGTTGTTTCAATCGTTGGTGCGTGATGAATACGGGATCCTAAAATAGCCTGCACGACTTCACGTTTATTCATAAGTTAATCCCTGCTTAGAAATGGCTATATCCAAAGATTCACTTTCACCTAAGGCAATCACGCAATCGCCTAAACCTGAGCCTGATATTTTTGCACCGAGTATACTAGTCTCTTGGTTTAACGTTTGAATAATCTGGTCTAATTCAACCGTGTTAACTCCCAATTTAACCATAGCCTTTTGTTGCAAATTCATACATTGGCCTAAGGCTAAATAATTTTTCTCTTTTAGCGCTTTTATAGCCGATTGAACGTAGCCATCGATTTCATAGCAAATTTCATTAAAAGCAGCATCATCTAAAGAGGCTTTCACTTTTTTTACCACTTCCGCCGTAGGCGTTTTGTAACCTGAATAGATAACACTAATAGGAAAATCAGCTGCTAATTTTTCAATAAATAAAGGCTCCATTTGATAATGAACCACACCGCCTAAAACACTGGCCGAAACATCCGCACCCGAACCTAAGCCTTGGACGTTTTGAATAATCGCTCTTGCTTCGCGAATAAGATCAGCGTTATCCCATTTTTTTAATGCCGCAAGGGTTGCAACTGTTACTGCAGCTGATGAACCCAATCCCATTTCACTTGAAAATTCAGATTCAATGGTAATATCACAGCCGGTTTTTAATTCAAATTGTTTCAATGCAGAAAGCACAAATTGAAAAGGCTGTACTGGGGTTATATTAAAAATATCGCCTAAGTAGTTTCCCAGAGAAGAATGAATAGTGAGTTGATTATCTGTTCGGGATCTTAATGAAACCGTAATACGTTTATCAATCGCACAAACTAACGCGGACTTTCCCTGTAATACTGCATATTCACCCATCAGCATTAAACTTCCAGGTGCTGAAGCTCTATACCACATGTACGCCTCGGGCTTCCCCAGCCGCTTGTAATAACGAATAGCCTTTTTGATCACACGATTTTTGTAACTGAGATTCATCATTTGTTAATACCAAAACGATTCCAGCACTTTCACCGCGCACAGCCCCAGCTCCACAAATTTTTGCGGCACCGCCTGTTTCTTCAATTTCACGAATAAAATTTTGCACACTAACAGGAACCACACCAATTTCTGTTAATAATCGATGGTTTTCACTAATAGAGCGATATATATCAGGTAAAAAATTAGATTGCAGAGCTTCATCAACCGCTTTAGTTACCGCTTCAAAATCATTCCAAATAATACTGTCTTTAAAACGGGAAGCGACCCCCATCACACATTCACCGGTCGTTGTTTCTGGTGTTCCGGTATTCACTAAATAAAATTGCATTTGCGGAAGTGCGCGTGGTTCAATCGCTCGATCTTTCATATAAAGACAACCGCCTTGCAAAGAAACTTGTAAATCTAGACCGCTTGAAAAACCATGTTGTAAATTTTCAGCTTCTAAGCCTAATTGATAAAATTTTTCTTGCGGTAACTCTACTTCTAAGTGATGCGCAATCGCATGCGCAATACTTAAAATAGTCGCAGCGGATGAACCCATCCCGCAACCAATAGGAATGCCTGATTCAACTTGAATTTTAATCCCGTGGTTTAACTTAATATTTAACGCATCAAAAAATAAGGTAAAAGCAATTTGTGCGAGCTCTACCGGTTTATGTAATACATCACGAATCGTGTACTCACCCTTAATAAAACGTTCGTACTTTCGTTTAATACGTGCTTTTAAATTGCGTAAGGTTGTAAAACTTAATCTATGCTCATAATTTAAATTCGATAAATCAAACGAAACAAAAGGCAAAACTTGGGATGTGGCTCGCGCAATCGCATATCGATTCACCGCCATCGCAAGCGCAGGTCTACCGTACACCACTGCGTGCTCGCCTGACAAAATCAATTTACCGGGTGCGCATACTTTCATGAGACCGTTTCATAAATTCGTTTATGATCTTCTATTGCCGACAATCTAAAACGCCCTTGTGTAAAGTGAACCACATCATGTCGACTCCCATTTTGCGGATAAGCATAAGTATAAAATCTTTCATACTCAGCATAAGTCAGCGCCGTTCTTTCTCTTAACATATGCTGATGATATTCGGTTTCTAGAACTTTTTTATACCCAGGCTGCACGACTCCGCTAAAATATTCTGCCACACAACCTGATCCATAACTATAAAATCCTATGCGTTTATCCGTCAAATCTTCTTGCGCAAGATCCAAGAGTGAAGCTAAACCAATATAGAGTGAAGCCGTATAACTATTCCCAATTCTGCGACCATATTCTAAAGAATAATTAATGTGTTCATGCATTAAATCATCTGTCAGCGGATCATGGCCATTTATTTTGGCTAAGTGCGCATGCGCTTTTTCTACTAAACGTGGCACCGGTGTGTGATAACAATAATGCGCATGATCTTCAAAATTTCGACCCGAGAGCGCTTGATATTGCTTCCATGTTTTTTCTAACATAGATAAATAAAGTTTACTGGAATATTTTCCTTCAACAATTGCCGTATCAGAATAATTCGGCCGCCAAAAATCCATCACATTAGCCGTTACTACACCATATTCAGAATCTAGCGCTAATAAACGTGGGTTAGCGGACAATACCATCGCAACCGCCCCACAGCCTTGAGAGGATTCTCCCGGTGTCCCTAATCCATAACGTGCAATATCCGATGCCACTAATAATACTTTCTTGTCAGGATTTTGACGCAAAAACGGCAATGCTAATTGCAAAGCCAATGTTGCGCTATAACACGCTTGTTTTAATTCAATCACACGACAGCGTTCAGGTAAGCCCAATAAATCATGCACATAAATTCCTGCCGCTTTCGATTGATCAATACCTGTTTCTGTTGCAAACAATAACATTTCAATAGAATTGATATCCACCCGACGAAGTGCGCGTAAAGCAGCATTGGCTGCCATGGTAACCACATCTTCATCGGGTGTCGCGACTGACATTTTGCGTTGCCCTAAGCCTTGATAATATTTGTTTTGATCCACACCCCGTTTTTCTGCAAGAACACTTAAATCCAGTGAAAAATGGGAGGTATAAAATGAAAGTGTATCAATACCAACTTTAACCACGTTGACGTCCCTCTTTCGATTGCTGACGTTCTAATTTCAAATGACTACGCATAAGTTCACCATGATTGGTTTGCGCCGCTAACAAAGACAATTCTCCGCATAATACCGAACACGCAGCAATAATTGCTAATCGACGTGCATTTTGTCCGGGTTCACGCTCTTCTAAACAACCTAATAAGCGCAAATTCTCACGTACAAAATCATAGGTTTTACCGCTGCCTACTGTACCTACAATAATATTAGGTAAAGTGACTGAAAAATAGAGCGCTCCATTACGAAGTTCAGTGTGCACCATACCTTGTGAACCCTCTATAATATTCGCCGCATCTTGACCGGTTGCTAAATAAAAACCTAATAATATATTGGCAAAATGTGCGTTAGCCGTTCGGATGCCGCCCGCGATAATATTACCCATTAAATTTTTCTTAATATTTAAATTAACGATTTTTTCAGGAGTGGTTTTTAATAATCTAATACAAACTTCAGGCGAAATAATCACTTCTGCAATCACATATTTTCCGCGTCCCAAAATGCCATTCACGGCTGACGCTTTTTTATCCGTACAATAATTTCCGGAAATAGAAACATATCTTAAACTGGTAAAACGAAGCAAAAGCCAATCTAACAATCTGTCAGACGCTAAGGTTGACATATTATGGCCAGAAGCATCCCCCGTACTAAATTCAAAGCGTAAATAAATTAAATTACCCACAACTTGCGTATGTATATCTAACAAGCGAGCGAACCGACTGGTTTCTGCAATAATCGCTTGCATAGCTTCTTTGTGTTGCAAAATATTTAAAACCGCTTCTGAAGCCTCGACCAAACTATCGGCTTCTAATAACACGGAACGCGTCATGCGCTCATCTAATACTACCGCACGTATCCCGCCAGAAAATTTACAGACTTTGGCGCCTCTATGCGTTGAGGGCCATAAAGGGGTTTCTAAAGTAGCCAAGGGAACCATGACTTCCGTCTCGATTTCAGGCCCGATAATTTTTACCGGCCCCACTAATCGCATTGGGATAGTCGCAATCTGCTCAGATGTTTGCCAACGCATATATTTGTGCCTATGGAAAGTATGTGCTATAAAAAGCGCTCCATTTTACTGGATAAAGCCACATGACAGCAACAGAACAAGTCATCCTTGTTGATATTAAAGATACTCCCTTAGGCACAGCTGAAAAGCTTGCTGCCCATCAGAATAACCTTTGTCATCGTGCTTTTTCAGTGTTTATCCTCAGAAAAGAGCCAGTTTTACAGATACTTTTACAAAAAAGGGCGAGCTCTAAATACCACTCCCCTAACCTTTGGACCAATACTTGTTGTTCTCATCCTCGCCCAGGGGAAGAAACTTTAGCCGCCGGCCAAAGGCGTCTAACTGAAGAAATGGGTATCCAAACCGACTTAAGCTCCTTAGGCTGGTTTCATTATATAGCCCATTTTGATAATGGCTTAGTAGAAAATGAAGTTGATCATGTTTTGATCGGTTTTATAGATCAAGATTACCCCATCCATCCAGACCCCCAAGAAGTCGGCGAATACCGCTGGATAACAATTCCTGATCTTAAAAAAGAAATAGAAGACACTCCGCGACAATTTACCCCTTGGTTAAAACAAGCTTTAGAAAAAGTTGAGTTTTACCTATCCCATTAAGGGCAATCCCCAATAATACAAACAGGATAATGCGCCTATACTGAACAGGTGAAATCACATTCTAACCTATAGGGAGAATCCACATGAAAAAGAAAACTACTACCAAGAAAAAACGTACAGTAACTAAGACTAAAAAGAAACGTACTTCCCGTCGTTAATCTAAACGCCCCTTAACCGGGGCGTTTTTTTATCTCAAGCCTCTACACTAATCTCTTTTGGATACACAGGAAATTTTCGACAAAGTTCAATTGCTTTTTTTCGAACCGTTTTATTCACTTCTTCATTTTGAATATCATCTAAAATATCACAAATCCAATGAGACAATTCTTCACTTTCAGCTTCTTTAAAACCGCGTGTAGTAATAGCAGGCGTTCCTAAACGCAAGCCACTCGTAATAAAAGGCGATTGCGGATCATTAGGCACTGAGTTTTTATTTGTCGTAATATGTGCGCGTCCTAAAGCATTTTCAGCATCTTTTCCCGTAATACCTTTAGCAATTAAATCTACCAAAAAAAGATGATTATCCGTACCACCACTCACGACTTTATAACCCCGCTTAATAATTACTTTTGCCATCGCGCGAGCATTATTTAAAATTTGTTGTTGATAAGCTTTAAAATCAGGTTGCAATGCTTCTAAAAAAGCAACCGCTTTAGCAGCGATCACATGCATCAGTGGCCCACCTTGACCGCCGGGAAATACCGCTGAATTTAATTTTTTTTCTAACTCAGGGTTAGCTTTCGCAAGTATTAATCCCCCACGTGGTCCGCGTAAAGTTTTATGCGTGGTTGAAGTGGTGACATCAGCAATATTAACAGGCGATGGATAAATCCCTGCAGCGACTAAACCTGCAATATGCGCCATATCCACCATGAAGTATGCGCCAACACTGTCTGCTATATCACGTAATTTTTGCCAATCCACTATTCTTGAATACGCTGAAAATCCGCCGACTATTAATTTTGGTTTATGAGTTTTAGCCAAATCTGCCACTTGATCGTAATCAATTTCTTCGGTTTTAGGATTTAATCCATAATGATGAAAATTATAAAGTTGGCCGGAAAAATTAACGGGCGAGCCATGCGTTAAATGTCCCCCATGCGCCAAACTCATGCCTAGTACAGAATCCCCTGGTTTAATCATGGCTGAATAAGCCGTCGCATTGGCTTGTGAGCCTGAATGCGGTTGCACGTTTGCGAAAGCTGCATTAAATATTTTTTTAACCCGTTCAATCGCTAAACGTTCTGCCACATCTACATATTCACAACCACCGTAATAACGCTTACCTGGATAGCCTTCAGCATATTTATTAGTTAGCACTGAGCCTTGAGCTGATAGAACTTCCGGGCTCACATAATTTTCTGAAGCAATTAATTCAATATGATCTTCTTGGCGTTGATATTCATCATGAATCGCTTTTGAAATTTCTGGATCAAATGCTTGCAGTGTAGTGGTTTTGAACATGGGGGAATCCTCAATTAAGAAATTTCTGACTCGGCTAATATTTTTTCAGCTTGTTTTTCTCTAAACTTTTTAATCGCTTCGCGATAGTCAGGATTTTCATTTGCTAAAATACTGGCGGCAAATAATCCAGCATTCGTTGCACCCGCTTTGCCAATTGCCATGGTTGCAACCGGAATTCCACCTGGCATTTGGGCGATCGATAATAAAGAATCCATGCCATTTAATGCAGAGGTCATAGGAACACCTATCACAGGCAATAAAGTTTTAGCTGCGATCACACCCGGTAAATGGGCGGCACCGCCGGCTGCACCAATAAAAACTTTGATCCCGCGTTTTTCTGCTTCTTTTAAATAATCAAATAAAGCGTCAGGTGTTCGATGAGCCGACAAAACTCTAGCCTCATAACCAATATTTAAAGAATCTAAAACTTGGCCGGCACTTTCCATCACTGGCCAATCCGATTTTGAACCCATAATAATAGCCACTTTAATAGTCATAAATACCTCAATGTTTAAAACAACGTTTACCCGTAAAAACCATAGCGATGCCGTGCTCATCACAAGCGGCTATCACTTCTTCATCGCGCATAGACCCACCGGGTTGAATGATAGCGCGTATACCTGAATTTGCAATACGATCAATGCTATCTCTGAAAGGGAAAAAAGCATCAGAAGCAAGCACTGCGCCAGATATTTTATCACCGGCTTTGCGTATGGCATTATCAACCGCATCAACACGGGAGACTTGTCCTATTCCTAACCCAATCGTTTGGTTGTCTTTAGCAATAACAATCGCATTGGATTTTATATGCTTTACAACACGCCAAGCGAATAATAATTCTTCTAAATCTTTTTTGCTGGGTTTAGTTTTGGTCAATACTATTTTTAAATCCTCTAAATCCATTTTATCTAAATCTTTATCTTGCATTAGAACACCACCTTCAATAAATTTATATTCGTAAGGTGATTCATTTCCCTTTTTGGGTAATTCTAACACTCTCAAATTAGCTTTAGTCACAAAAATTTCATAAGCCATCGGTGCATATTCTGGCGCGATGACTACTTCAAAAAATGCAGTCGCGATTTTCTTGGCGGTTTCTTCATTACAAATAGTATTCAACGCAATAATGCCACCAAAAGAAGAATCTTTATCGGCAGCTACGGCACGAGCAAAAGCAGTTTCAATGGTATCACCCAGAGCTACTCCACAAGGATTTGCATGTTTCACAATGACTGCTGCGGGTTTATCAAATTCTCTAACACAGGCCATTGCCGCATCTGCATCTACTATATTATTAAAAGATAAAGGCTTGCCTTGGTTTTGTTTCGCGGATAAAACGCCCGTCTCAGTTTGGCCATTAAAATAAGCTGCCGCTCGTTGCTGTGGATTTTCGCCGTAACGTAAATCCTCTTTCTTTTGATAAGCTAAATCTAATTCCGGTGGTAAACCATCAACAGGCGCATCTTTTCGGCCGCTTAAAAATTGATGAATCATGGCATCATAACGACAGGTCAATTGAAACGCTTTTGCTGCTAAATTTTTACGCGTAATAGCATTAATTCCTTGTGGATTTCTTAATTCAATCATTACTTTCTCATAATCATTGGGATCAACAACAACCGTAACCCAATCCATGTTTTTTGCAGCGGATCGAATCATAGCAGGACCGCCTATATCAATATTTTCTATGGCTTCATCAAAACTCGAATTAGGTTTGCTAATCACATCGGCAAAGGGATATAAATTCACTACCACTAAATCAATCCATTCAATATTATATTGGCGTGCAGCTATCGCATCTTGATTACGCCTACCTAAAATAGCGCCATGAATTTTAGGATGTAATGTTTTTACTCGGCCACCCATAATTTCAGGAAATTGGGTCACCTCACTGACATCTTGATTAGGAATCCCTGCCGCATGCAAAAATCGGCTGGTGCCGCCCGTTGCGATGATATCGATACCTAAATCACAAAGATTTTGCGCAAAGTCAGCTAATTTTGTTGTATCTGAAACTGAAATCAACGCTCTTTTGACGCCATAATTTAATTTCATTGTAATCCTCTCACACTTTCCACTAAGGCTTCTTTTTCTAATTGTTGTACACGCGATTTTAAAGTATCAACCGTATCATCGGGCAGCACTAAACATTTTTTTTGAATTAAAATAGGTCCCGCATCGACTTCTTCCGTGACAAAATGCACTGTGCAACCGGTTTCTTTTACTTTAGATTCGAGCACCGCCCGATGCACATCTTGACTCATTTTTCCTGCAAATGCAGGCAACAATGACGGATGCACGTTAATAATTTTATTTTCCCATTCTTTAATAAAATCACCCGATAAAATTTTCATGTAACCGACCAATATTATCAACTCAATATTATACGCATGTAATTTTTCTGAAATTTTTTGTTCCGTATTTTCAAAATGCGCCCGTAACCCATGTTCACGTGCGCGTTCTAAAATTAAAGCATCTGCTTTATTGCTCATCACAAGCTCAATAGTCGCAGAAATTTTTTTAGCAGCAATAGCTTCAATAAAAGTTAAGAGATGTGTTCCGCGCGTTGAACCCAAAATAGCTAATCGCATGAAAGGCAAACCTCACGTCCTATATCTTTTCGATGATACAATGCCCCTTTAATTCGATTAATTTCTTGTTCTGCTATTTCTTCAGCCTCTGAAATTGTCTTAGCAACACCAACAACAGCAACAGCTCTTGATCTTGTGGTATAGATTTTTCCATCTTTTTCATTGACTGCAGCAAAAAATAATCTTTCGGGATATTGAACGCCCGAAACATCGATCAACGCTCCATCTTCGGGTTGATCGGGATAGCCTTTAGGCACTGCATATTTACAAACCGTCGCCAGAGGGGCAAATTGAACTTGTGCGCGAGATAAATTATTAGAAACCATCGCCTTACAAACTTCAACAAAATCCGATTCTAAAATTGACAATACATTTAGAGATTCAGGGTCACCAAACCGTGCGTTATATTCAATTAATTTAATTCCCGCTCGAGTGGCAATAAAACTTCCGTATAAAATACCGATATATCTTTCATCGCATTCTTTTTTTAGCGCTTCTATCACAGCCAAATTAATTTGTTGCGCGGCTTTTATATCTTCTTTAGAAAGAAAAGGTAAACTATGAGTCGCATCTGAATAACTTCCCATACCGCCCGTATTAGGGCCTTTATCATTCTCAAACGCACGTTTATGATCTTGTACTAGCGGCATAGGAATTAAATGCTCGCCATCACAAAAACACATAAACGAAAATTCCTGGCCAATTAATTTTTCTTCAATTACAAACGCTTGATTATCCGCATGCAATTCTTCACAAAATTCATACGCTTCTTCGAAAGAATGCAAATGATCACCAGCGACCTTGACGCCTTTACCGCCCATCAAGCCATCGGCTTTAATCACATACCCACCTTCACCTAATTCCTGTAAAAAATCTTTTACGCCCACCAAGTTATAAAAAACACGATATTGCGGTGAGCCTGGGATTTGGTAATAAGCTAATAAATCTCTAGTAAAAGATTTACTGGTTTCAAGATTCGCGAGTTTTTTCTTAGGTCCAACCACAGGAATATTGATCGCCCATAAAGCATCGGCTATTCCTTTTTCAAGCGGTGCCTCTGGACCAATGATTGCCAAATCAATTTTCCAATCTTTAGCTAAATTGGGAATCTCATCCGCGTCACTAATATTTCCTATCCAATATTCTTTACATAAGGGTTCAATCCCAGGATTATTCGTCAGCGCACAACAATAGAGAGTTGGTTTTTGAGGAGAATTAGATAAAGCTCGCGCGATGGCATGCTCACGTGCACCCGATCCCACTATTAATATATTCATACAAACTCCTCTATCTTGTTGATGACACACCGGCTACATAACAACCATTCATACAAGCCATACACGGTGTTTCAATTTTATGATTGGCTCTGCGCGTCACAGCTTCTACTAAATCATCTAATTCTTGATAAATTAATTTATCCACCCCTAAAAATTTAGCAATTTCATCATGCGAAGATTTAGCAGCAATTAACTCATCATGTGTTGGCATATCAATGCCATAAAAACAGGGATTGGTAATAGGAGGACAGGCGGAAGCAAAATAAACTTCTTTAGGATTACATTCGCGCACCATTTTAATGATTTCACGACTAGTAGTACCGCGCACAATACTATCATCTAAAATTAAAACGGTTTTATCTTGAATTTCTGAACGCTGCGGGGTTAATTTGTAACGCACGCTTTTACTACGATCTTCGCCCGTAGGCATGATAAAAGTACGGCCAATAAAGGGGTTTTTATATAAACCTTCTGAATATCGCACACCTAATTCATGCGCAAAAGAAAGCGCTGCTGTATTTGACGTAAAAGGCGCAGGAATAACCACATCAGGCAACACACCGGGAAATTTTTCTTTCCAACGCTTTGCAAGATTTTGTCCCATATATAATCTAGAACGATAAACACTGACCCCATCAATCGTTGAGTCGGGCCTTGCAAAATAAACATATTCAAAAATACACGGTGAAAATTGTTTAGCATTAATCACTTTACGAAATAATTTTCCTGAACGATTAATAAAAACTAATTCACCCGCTTCAATATCCCCTTTAGATTCAAATCCTAAAGGAAACATCATTGTCGTTTCGGATGCTGCAATATAATCTTTAGAGCCATTTTTATTTTGACGTTCGCCAAAGACTAGCGGGCGAATTCCGTGTGGATCACGAAACGCAATCATGCCCTTACCAATAATAATTCCCACAACAGAATAAGAACCTTGGGCTTTTTCATAAACGGTTTGCACCGCACGACACAGTTTTTCGAAAAAGATTTCATCATCATCTGTAGTGTATTCTAAAGCATCAGATAATAAATGGAGTAAAACTTCTGAATCAATCGTTGAATTTAAATGTCTGTGTTTTTGTAGCGTAATTTCAGAAGCGAGTGGTTTATAATTCACTAAGTTTCCATTGTGAGCTAGCGCAATCCCTAAAGGACTCCCAATCCATAAAGGTTGAACATCCGAAAGATTGTATCCGCCAGCGGTAGGATATCTCGTATGAGCGATTCCCACATTTCCTAATAAATAATTGGCATCTTCAGAATTAAAAATTTCGCGTACTAAACCTAAACCGTGTTTAACATAGAATCTTTCTTGGCAAGTTAACATGCCTGCTGCATCTTGGCCTCTGTGTTGTAGATGCACTAAGCTATCGTAAAGTTCTGCAGCAACAGGTGTCGCACTAAAAATCCCAACGATTCCGCACATTTAATTCCTCATTATTTCTTCCCGCATTTGGATACAGACATCTTGCATCACATAAACATTATGAATACAGGCTAAATGACAATACGCTTGCATCTCACCCTTATATAAAAAATGTAAATACGCCCTGGAAAAATTCTGGCAAGTGTAACAACCACATCCTTCCATGATGGGTGAATTATCGTCTTTATAGATCGCTTTCTTAATTAAGATACGACCCCGATCTTCATTACTCTCAAATACTAGCCAGCCATCTTTGCGCGTGATTTTACCACAATAAAGTGTCCCATGGCGCGCATTTCTAGTCGGCGCCACACAATCAAATACATCAACGCCTTTAGCGACCACATCGATTAAATCTTGGGGGCCAAGACCTACCCCCATGGTGTAACGAATTTTTTCTTCGGGTAAGTGTGGAACCAGCCAATCGAGGATTTCACCCGTCTTTTCCATATTAAATCCAATCACTTCGCCGCCAATCGCAATACCATCCAAATCCATGTTTAATATGAATTCCATACTCTGTTCGCGCAAATCTCTGTGACTGCCGCCCTGAATAATCCCAAACAAAGCCTGTTTAAAACCATAAGCAGAATTAGGATTTTTTTCATGCTCTGCTTTAGATTGCATCAGCCAGCGATGGGTACGATCTAATGCTGACAGTGCCGCCTCGCGACCGCCTTCTTCTGGGGTGCATTCATCAAACGCCATAATAATATCAGCCCCTATGATTTTTTGGGTTTGAATCGAAGTCTCAGGCGTCATATGAATCACTGCCCCTGTAATCGGATGCCGAAAATGCGCCCCATGATCATCAATTACACAAATTTTGCCGTTTTTAGATAAGCTGAAGACCTGATAACCACCGCTATCAGTAAGCATTGCCTTATCCCAACCCATAAATTTATGCATGCCGCCGAGTTTTTGAATCAGCTCCGTGCCGGGTGAGACCAACATATGGTAAGTATTACCGCCTAAAATAATCTCACTGCGGGTCGCTGCAATATCTGAAGGTAATAAATGATTAATCACTGCACGCGTTCCAACCGGCATAAACGCTGGGGTAGTAACCTCCCCGTGAGGGGTCGTCATTTTCATGATGCGCGCGGGATTGGTGGTCGATTTTTTAACGAGTTCAGAATGGTAATGATTTGGCATAGGTGGGCATTTTAGTAGCCCTTAAGCTTTAAATCAATGCGTATGTCTATGGGATGCAGGTTTGGCAGGTGCAGCAATGTGCTTTAGCCCGTCAAAAATAAAACCAATACTGCCATATTTCACCGCTTCTAGATGCGCTTTTCTAAACTGGGTAAGCTCTTCTTTAGTGGGACATTTTTCACCATTTTGAATCAAAGCAAGAAGTGCATCAACAGCAACTTGTCTTTCATACACTCTCTCTGGCGCACAATAAAAACTTGAACAAAAATACTTATTCTCCAAAAGATCTCTTAATTGTTTTGCATAACCCCTAACTTTATCGAGGTCTGGTGCTGGTGCAACAACCATCGGCGGAGGAATTTTACTACTATCCATTTTTTCTTCCGGCTGAGTCGAAAGCGAGGGAAGTTTGGATACAATAAGTTTAAGCTCATATACGTCATAAGAAGCTACAAACGTTCCCCATAAATTACTCAAAATTCCTGAAAAATACTTCGGATACTTCTCTGTTATGGTAATGTAAATGAGGCGGTAATCTAAATCATCGCGGGTAGTTAATAACTCACGCAATTCTTGTAATGCCTTAAGAATCTCTCTCGCTTCTTCCACTTTCTCACGCGCACTTAAACGCTGTTGCTGTTTAGCTTCATGGTCTTTTATTCTTTGTAACAATTCTAAAAAATCAGCCGAACAGTACGTAAGATCACGAAGAGGCGGTTTGCCGCATCTCGGATTAAAAAAAGTATAACCCGCAACCATTTTTGCTACATCTACCGGCAACAAATCGGTTAAAGCATCTACTACCACTTGCTCTTTTACTTTCAACTCTGGAAGGGGATGAAAATCACAGCGGGGACCTTCTTTTCCTATATAACAAACCCCGATTTTATAATCCGGTGTAACGATCAAATCTTGAATATCTTTACCCTGAAAAACTAAAATAGCATAGGAAGTTTTAATATAAGGGTCAAACACGCGAACCGTTGAATGAGTGACACCATCTCTTCTTTGGCGTTTTGACACATAAAAAACGTGACCTGAAGCAGCAGTGCACATGACTTCAAATCCCTGCAAGTTTGCAACTTTCGTTGCTCTTATGCTGTTGTCTTGAAGCTCGCAATAAGTTAGCCTACGACAAAATGAAAATTCGCCTTCAAGTAGATCTATTACAGCAAAAAAGCCATTTTGGGTTAAAGGATAAAACTTTCTAAATCGTCCTCCCATACCCTCGCCCTGAGTAAAATAAGTTAACTCCGCTTTTGATGAAATGGTTGTTATGATTAAATGGGACCCACAGGAAAAAAAGCGCATAGTGCTTCCCAACAATAGATATATCATGAAAGGAAAAACTACTACTTCGATCATAGTCACCTAACTCTACTTTCGGCTTCAAATGCAGATTAAGAACATTCGTATTGAAATATATCACCTCGGCTCTTAATTCATTCTTCACTGCATCAAAGTGACAACGATAACTCGCAGAGGCACCCGTTTCAACACATGATCGTATCACCATAAACCCTGAGGGGTCAGTTGGATCAAGAGTAATTCTTATATCATCAAATTTATACTCAGGGAGTCTTCGTAGCATTAATTCCGCGGACTTTGAATAGCCTACCGCTATATTAAAAATAAGCACATACTCGCAACTTTCATCATCTTGGCCTACTGCTGCAAAATACCCGTCTGATAAAGCTAGAAGACCAGCGATGCGAAGATTTTTTCCGGCTGCGGTTTTAACTTCTATGAATTGATTTTTAGGCTGTTCTTTGTCATTACTATCAAAAATAAAAAATCCGCCCATTCCTCCTCTAGCACAAAATCCTCCGTGAAGCTGCGTCCATTCAGGAAGGTGAGGATAATAATAATAATCCCTGTATTTTTTTCTATAGAACGCATCCTCACTAGCTTTATATTCTTTAGATATCCAAGGAGCAGACATTGAAAGAACGGCGCTAGAGCCATCGGATTTTTTTTCTTCTTGTCTGTTTAAATCTTGAGATCTTGACTCTGACATAAAAACCCCCCGTGCGTATGGCAATAAAATACCACCTTAACCTTAAGGAAATATTAAGAGGGGGGATAAATTTATAAGCTATTGATTATACGCTAGATTCAATGGATTACCCGCTTTACGCAGGTAATCCATCTTATAGAATAAAACTAAATACCAGATGGTCTGGGTGCAGGAGCAGGTTGTGCGCCGGCAGCTGCTGGAGCATTAGCTTCAAATAAAGATAATCTTCTTGGACTTAAATTTGCTTTAAATGCATTGATTCTTTTATCTAATTCAACAGCACGCGCTGCTACGCTAGCTTGTTTCTCTTTTTCGTCTTTACCAGCTAGTGCTTTAGCAGCATCAATTGCTTTTCCTGATACCACCAAATTTTTATATCTTTGCAAATGCGCTAATAATATTTTAGCCAATCGAGCAGCTTCGTCAGTATCAACTTCTGGAACTTGGTCTTTTCCAAAGCGTTCAGCAGGCAATGCATCTAACTTGGCGACTATTCCTGGAACATGTCTTTGAGAAAGATTACCAGAAAAATTATAAGCAGCATCCACCAATAGCTCAGTTGCTGTCACTAAATAATCTTTAATTTTTTGCGCATTAACATTAAGAATGCGGTGATCTTCTTCAAGACCTGCTGTTGCTTCTGCTAAATCGGTTGCGTATTGCCCTAAACCATATTGTTTTTCTTCTTTTTCTTTCGCGATTAATGCTACCACATACGAATTATCTAACTTATCTTTGAGATCTTTTCTTATTGTTCTTTGCATACTTTTTCTCCATTTATATATTCATGAATAAAAAACCATGCGCAGTCTATCAAACTGCGATTGCAGCGCCTAGATTTTTTATTATTCTCTTATCAACTGCAGTTGCGCTTTCTGGAAAATGAAATTTATTGCCTGTAATCATTTCATACAACTGTATATATCTTGATGACAAGGTGATAATTAAATCATCAGGGGCCTTGGGTAATTCTTTATCATTGTAGGGATCACAATTGTCTTTAAACCATAAACGTAAAAATTCTTTATCGATATTTTCAGGTTCTTGGTGATTGGCAAAACGCTCTTCGTAACTTGCTTCAATCCAATAACGACTTGAATCTGGGGTATGAATTTCATCGATTAAGACTATATTACCGTCTTCATCTTTACCCATTTCATATTTAGTATCCACTAAAATTAAACCATTTTTAGCGGCGGTTTCCATACCAAATTGAAATAATTTCATCGCGGCTTCCGATGCGTATTTCCATTCATCTTCCGTCATTAATTTTTGTTCAACGATTTCTTGAGGAGTAATCGGTCTATCGTGAAGAACATCTTTGGTTGTGGGAGTAATAATAGGTTTTACTAGTTTTTGATTTTTCACCAAACCTTCTGGTAACTCATTACCACAATAATTTCTGACGCCATTTTGGTATTGTGTCCAAAGGGAAGTACTGGTACTTCCTGTTGCATAAGCACGCATCACAAATTCAACTGGGAACACCGTGCATTTTTTCGCAAGTGTAATATTAGGATCTGGAATTGAAATCACATGATTAGGAATAATATGTTGCGTATGCTCAAACCACCATGCGCTTGTTAAATTTAATACTTGGCCTTTAAAAGGAACGGAGGCTAACACGCGATCGAAAGCGCTTTGTCTATCCGTGGTAATTAAAATTAATCTATCGCCTAAATCATAAGTATCGCGCACTTTGCCGCGATATTTTTTACCGAATTTGAAATCGGTTTCGGTTAAGCAATGGGTTAAATTCTTTTTAATTAAATCAGCGTAATTATTCATAAATAAAACTCTCATGAGCAACAGGAT
>JABDEM010000026.1 GCA_013287085.1 Gammaproteobacteria bacterium | reverse complement strand
GGTTGTTTTTTAAATCCATTATTATTTTCAAAACGGCAGGATTATCGCTCACTTCTTTTAAATCCACTAAACCTTCTAGAAATTTAGAGAATTTTTTATAATTATTTGCAGCATCCATTAAAGGATTAAGTGTTGTTTCTAAAAATGCTAGCGAAGATAATTTATTCGTAATGATTTTTACCAGATCTTCGGTTGTTTGCCCTTCTAAATTAACATCACTAAAGATATTGGCCGATAATTGGCGGTAGGGTTCTAAAAATATATCTAACTTAACGGCTTCTTTAATGGGTAATTGAGATAAAACACTATTCTTTAATTGATCTATATATAATTGAGAATTCGATTCGCCAGGGGCAGGAACCGCATCATCAAGCGCCTTACAAGTCACCGCCAGCGCACCGTGAAAATTTTTTTGTGCTTCAAAAAACTCGGTTAAACACGCTTTGATTATGCGCGCTTGCTTTTCAGAATCAGCCATAAATTACCCCCTTTATGCCCTTTTATATAAGTATAGACCAGAACCAAATAATAACTTTTCCTTATATTTCAATTGGATACGCAACATTTGGGTTATTTTCTTAAGCTAGAGAGCAGCCAATAAATCGATTATTTAGGTGTCAAAATTAAAAAACTGTGGTAAAGTGTGGGAGCTGTCGCGAGGCTTGACTTCTCTCTCCTTTCTTTTGAATCTAGAGTTACGACAAATCTCAAGACGCATTTTTTTAATTTATTTATGAAGGTTAACAAGTTATGGCACGTGAAAAAGGTACCGTTAAGTGGTTCAACAATAGTAAGGGTTTTGGTTTTATTCAAAGAGAAAAAGGCGGTGATGTATTCGTTCACTTTCGCGCAATTACTGGCGGCGGATACCGTTCTTTAGAAGAAGGTCAAGTTGTAGAATTCACTGTTACTCAAGGTGAAAAAGGACCACAAGCTGAAGAAGTTACTGTTGTTGAATAACAATGGCGTCTTTATCGTAAACTAGTTCTTAATCAGATTTATCTGGCAAAGAACACTAAAGCAGACCCACTGATTCCATATAGTGGGTCTCTTTTTATCTAGAAGTAAAATGAATTCAAATAAAAATACACCGTATGCTAATTTAGATCCTAGTTTAATCTTGGATGCGATTGATAGCGCTGGGTTTCAATGCTCAGGCAGTTTATTTGCATTAAATAGCTATGAAAATCGCGTGTACCAAGTTGGGCTTGATGATGGGTCATTTATCATCGCCAAATTTTATCGTCCTCATCGATGGACGGATGAGGCTATCTTAGAAGAACATCAATTTGCTTTAGAATTATTGGGTCATGAAATCCCCGTCGTAGCACCTATTCAATCCCCCACAGGGCAAACCTTACATCACCATGAAAACTATCGTTTCGCCTTATTTCCTCGCCAAGGGGGGCGCACACTGGAATTAGATAATCTAGAGCACCTAGAGTGGATGGGACGCTTTATAGGACGTTTACATGCAACTGGGGCATGCAAGCCTTTCAAACATCGCATGCGTCTAGACAGCCAAAGCTATGGACACAAACCCTATCGCTTTTTAATTGATAATAATTTTATCCCTGTTTTATTAAAACCCATGTTTTGCGAAAAAGTAGAATCCTTATTAGAAAAAATCGAAACCAGTTTTGAGCGCGCTGGAGCTATTAAATACATACGTCTGCATGGCGATTGTCATGCGGGAAATGTTTTGTGGAATAATACCGGCCCACAAATTGTAGATTTAGATGATTGCTTAATGGGTCCTGCTATCCAAGATATTTGGATGCTCTTAACCGGCGACACAGAATATGAAACCGAAATTCAATTAAACCGGATCTTACGCGGATATTACGAGTTCCATGATTTTGATCCGCGCGAAATACACTTAATCGAGGCGTTACGAGCTTTGCGCATGATTCATTATGCGGCGTGGCTAGCTAAACGTTGGGAAGATCCCGCGTTTCCGCTGAATTTCCCTTGGTTTAACACACCACGCTACTGGGAAGAACTGATGGATAATTTGCATGACCAAGCGTTATTACTTGATCAAGCAAACAATCCTATTGTTTTAGATGAAGACGAATAAATTATTTACTTCCCTTTTTGTCTCTTTTTTTCTCTTTTTGCAGCGCGTTTTTCATCTGGGGTTTTCAGAGCTTTTTTCTTTTGGTCTTTCTTTGTATCTTGTGATTTTGCCATATTAACTCTCCTTAGTAATTTAAGTTATTCTTAGACAAAATTTGCTGGGTGTCAAGCTTACCCTTTTCAAGCTTTTAAAATGCTATAATTTAATTAAATGGCGTGGAGGCTAATAATGCAATCGGGTTTAGAGAAGCTCATAAAACAATCCAATTATTTTCAAGGTGATGCATCTCATCAATTCGCTGATTTGATCGGCCCTCAGCTTGATAAAAAACCACTCCGTACACTCCTCTTAGGCTGGAATCATCCAGAAGGTATTGGGGATTTAAAAACACTAATTGATTTTATTAACTATTATGAAGAGGCATTGAAACAAGATCCTCGAGTCAATTTGCAGAGTTTTTGTTTTATTTCGCCTGAAAAACTTCAGGCTGCGAAACTACAACTAAAAGGTAAAATCCCTGAAGACCAAATTTATTTTTATAACGCGGATAAAGATGACTTTGATCCTGCTGTTGCTGAAAAATGTAAGCATACTTTTTGGATAAGCAGTTATCACTTTAACCAAAAAGGAAGTTCTGTCTGCGGTGTCGATAATAAAAGCACTCAAAATCTAAATGCTTTTATGAGAAGTTTTAATCATATTTTATTAGTAGCACGCCCACCAGGCGATCTTGAAATCAACCAGCTACTCGTTTGGGGTGGCAATGCTTATCGCCAATCCATTTGTGAATATGGGATTTGGCCCACGAATTCGATTGAGGAAGAAGAAAAACCGCAACTCAGTAGAGTCCTTCTTGATTCATCGGCTATGGGAGTAAACCCTAAAGTTGGAGAAGTCGGTATAAAATTTTATTCTGACTTTAATCAACCACGAACACTCCGTGAATTATCCGATGAGCATGTGTTTGCACGCGAAATGAAGAGAGATATACCAGGGTATTTAGCAGAACATTTCATCGTATTTGGTTATTTACAAATCCAGCCTTTTTATAAAAATAATTCTCTCATCATTGATACTTGCTGTATTAGAAATCTCATTATTACGGCATCTGCTATTACCGAAAAAAAGTATATTGATATTTATGGCGATAATAAATTTGCCGATGAGGTGGCCAAATACTTTATTGATCCAAAAAATAGAGAAGTCATACTAGCACTCGATATCGGATCTCTCGTTGTAGTAGGTGAAGAAAAAGAATCCAAACGTTTTGATTTAAAAACCCCCTCCCAAAGACAAGTCCGCTTAATTCAGTGTACCGGAATCTCAGAATCTGATAAAAATACTATGATTGCCATTGCTGATCTTGTAGCAGGGTCGGGCAACTCTTCCCACAGTGAAGTCATTAGTGCCTGCCTTGCATCCAAAAATAAATTTTTCTACTTACAAGCTCGCCCTTGGATTCTTGGCTTTTTTGCAGGAATTCTAGCCTGCCTCAATCAAATGGATCTCCAAATAGCCTTGGAAGCTTTTGAACGGGGTGAAGAAGCTCCCGATTTTGAAGCTTTAAAAGATTATATACGCTATGTCGTTGATCTGGATAAAAATGTCTTTGCTGAGAATTATTCTTTTCGTGGACCCCCGTATTTTGGTATAGGCACAACGATCGAAAACTACATACAATTCCTTAAAGCAAACCATACCCGTATTGCAGAACAATTTAAGACTTTTTGTGAGTATTTATTTAAAAATTACGATGTTGTTCAAGAACAAAATAATATTTTTGCCAGAGCTGCAACAGCTGTTTTTCTTTCGAGCGCCTCGAAAGAAGAGATTATGAAGCTTCTTAAAATTTGTCCCGATTGGAAATTAGGAAAATTAGAATTTGTCGCGCATGCCGTACTTACGAATAATCTAAGATTACTAGCCTCTTTACAAACTCAAAACCCGAAAAAATTTGCCGAAAAAATTAATGAAAAAATAATTCTAAAAAGAGAACATCAAAACAAAATGATCACCGAAGAGAGATCATTAATAGATCATGCGAAACTCTACGGATATGACACGGTTGTCAGATTTTTATCAGAGCATGGCGATAAGCCAGAAGCCCCTGCTCCCAAAGTTGGTCCAGTATAGCGATTGAATGGTGGCGGTGACTAATACTAATAATGGTCGTCTCTCTTAAAAATTTCTTCAGCTCTGTATAAATATGATGTTCGGTATTTTCATCGATAGCTGATGTTGCCTCATCTAAAAATAACAAATCAGGTTTATGTAAAAATATACGCGCAAAAGCAATTAATTGCTGTTCACCCAAAGAGAGCTCATGAGACCAGTTTCTAGTATCATTTAATTGATGTTTAAATTTATCTAGCGAGCAAAGGCTTAATATTTCAGTAAGCTTGCTTTCATCTATGCTAGTTATCTCAGGATAAAGTAACACTTCTTTCAGAGTTCCTTGTGGAAAATAAGGTTTCTGTGGCAAAAAAAGTGATTTTGCAAATTTAGGTAAATGAATATTACCCTCACCAAAAGACCAGATTCCTGCTAAGGCGCGCATAAAAGTACTTTTTCCGCTGCCGGACGGTCCTTGTAATAAAGCAAATTGGCCGGGCTCTAGATTTAAATTTATTTTTTGTAATAACAAATTTCCATCAGGTTGTTTTAATTGCAAATTATCCACAATAATATTGGGGTGATCATGATAGGTGATCTTAATATTGGAGTGTTTATGGTTTAACTCGTCAAGGTTTTCTGTAAATTCAGCTAAACGATGAATAATAGAGCGCCATTCCGCTAACTCATAGAATGCTTCCATAAATACAGAGAATGCGCTAACGACGGAGTTAAAAGCGCTGGATATTTGCATAACCACACCTAAAGTAATGGTCTTAGCTAAGTAATAAGGGATAGAAACCACAAGACCGACTGCATAGGCTGCAAAATTATAGGCTTTATTAAATAAGTTAAGTTTTAATTTTAGCGAAATTATATTGATCACATTGCCAAAAATAATATCAAACAACCCTTGGAATTTTTTTTGCTCGGCTTGCTCACCACGGAATAAGGAAACTTGCTCGCTGGCTTCTCGCATTCTCACTAAACCAAAACGAAAGTTTGCATTAAATTTTTGACGTAAATAATCAAGTGATGCTAATTTTTTACCGAGATAGGCTAAAATCCAGCTGCCAATAAATGCGTAAACAAATGCAACCCATACAAGATAACCTGGGATTAACTTAAAATCTTTTGATAAACCCCAAAGAATATAGCCAAAACTGATTAACATCAAAACAGAACTTAAAAACGTACCAAAAAGGGAAAGAGTTTTTGTCGGAAATTCATCCAAATCTTCACTCATACGCTGGTCTGGATTATCAATATGTGGTTTTAATATTTGCAGGTGATAATGATTATGGCCCGTCAACCATTTATCTAAATAATTCTTGGTAAGCCAACGACGCCAACGTAAACTCAACAAATTGTTACAATAAATACTAAGACTCATGATACCGGCTAATAACACCAGAAGAACGAGCAAATATTCTAAAGCGGCGATTAACCCTGGTTTATCAAAATTCTGTAAGGCATTAAAAAATATTTTATGGAAATAATTGTAGCCTACGTGAATTCGAACCTGAGCAATAATGCAGATTACATTTAATGATAATAAACCTATGGCAGACCACTTTTCTTCAGAAGTCCAATAAGGTTTCGTAATCTTCCATAAATCACGAAAAAAGTTTTTATCGAATTTTAATTGAGTTTTCATAAGGGGGTTATTTTACCACATAAAATACCGATTGAGCTCAAAATTTAGTCATGCTATGTTATTGTATACAAAGGAATTTAAGGATAAATCCTATGCCTGCTGATTTAATCAATATTGGATTAGCCTTTTTAGAAGGGTTTGCTCTTATTATTTCACCTTGTATCTTGCCTATTTTACCCATTATTTTAGCGGGATCTTTGGAAGGCTCTAAAAAACGTCCCTTGGGAATTATTCTTGGTTTTATCATCACTTTTGCTTTATTTACTTTTTTTGGACGCGCTCTCGTTAAACTTTCTGGAATTGATTTAAATATAATAAGAGATCTCTCGTTTGCTCTATTAATCGCGTTTGGCGTAATTATGTTATCTGATTATTTGTCAGAACGATTTGCACAATTCAGTCAAAAACTAGGAAACCTCGGGTCATCTAAAAATGGGTTTTTGTTTGGCGCATTAATTGGTTTAGTTTGGACCCCTTGCGCAGGTCCAATTTTAGCGGCTGTCATAGTACAAACTGTTATTCAACAAACAACTTTCGCCAGTTTCTTAACCGTATTTGCGTTTGGATTAGGCGCAGGAGTTCCTATGTTAATCATTGCCTTATTTGGGAGAAAAATCATGTCTAAATTTAATTTCTTTAGAGATAAATCCATCGTTATTAGAAAACTGTTAGGCCTTATTATTATTGGCAGTGTTTTTTATATGATGATGAGTAATAGCATGGCTTTTTCTTTTTTTAAATCAGATTCAACCACGATTCCTACTTCGCTAACTAATGGTGTTTCTCCTTATAAAGCGCCTGAGATTTCTGGAATTAGTGCAGATCAAATAAAAGGAAAAGTGGTCTTAGTGGATTTTTGGGCCTATTCTTGCATTAATTGCATACGTACTTTGCCTTATCTAAAAGATTGGTATCAAAAATATAAAGACAAAGGATTTACCATTATTGGCGTACATAGTCCCGAATTTGATTTTGAGAAAGATGCAAATAACGTACAAACCGCGGTAAAAAATTTCGGAATTTTATATCCTGTGGTGCTCGATAATGATTTCACCACTTGGCGAAACTTTCATAATAAATATTGGCCCGCGCATTATTTAATTAATCAAAAAGGCGAAGTAGTTTATGAGCATTTTGGTGAGGGAGATTATGATGAGACTGAAAATAATATTCGTTTTTTATTAGGCATGAATGAACCGATTACTAAAAAAGCCAGTGAACCTAATATTTTTTCGCAACTCACTCCGGAAACTTACTTAGGTTATGCTCGAGCACAAAATTATGCGAGTCCGGAGGCTATCGTAAAAGACATGGCACTTAATTATTCTTATCCAGGCTCATTACCTGCAGATTATTGGGCTTTAAGAGGTTATTGGCTCATCTCTTCTGAAAAAATAATTGCGACTAAATCGGAAGCTTCTATTAAAATTCACTTCCATGCGGGAAAAGTTTATGCCGTTATGGGTGCACCCAAAGATAAGCCTATTAAAGTTACAGCAAGGCTTGATGGGGAAACTGTAGAATCTACTATGGTATCTGGACATACTTTATATAATTTGCTGAATCTTGAAAAAACGGATGATGGAATATTAGAATTAACAGCAACCTCTCCAGGATTGGAAATATATACGTTTACGTTTGGAGAATAAAAATCAACTACAACGTAATACTCCATCCCATCCGCCGCCTAAGGCTTTAATTAATCCTACTGCAGATGCCATTTGTAAACCAACGACATCTGCAGCAGTTTTTTGTGCTGTGTAGGCATTAATTTGCGCGGTCAAAACACTTGAGTAAGCGACGGTTCCTGCTTTATATTGATTTAAAATTAGTTTTTCTGCCCGCTTTGCATCTGCTGCCGCTTTATTAAGCGCTGCTACTTGTGCTTGTAAAAGACGTATAGAAACTAAATTATCTTCCACATCTTGAAAAGCGGCTAATACTGCTTGTCGATAGAGCGCAACGGTTGATTGGTAATTCGCCCGCGCGGCATCGGTCGTTGCTTGTCTTAAGCCACCGTCAAATAAATTCTGTGCCAATTGCGGGCCTACCGCCCAAGCGAGCATAGGAAGTGAAAACCAATGTGCATAATTGGCTCCCGCCATGCTCGCAGTACCGGATAGGGAAAGGGTTGGATAAAAAGCCGAAATCGCCACTCCAATTTGAGCATTGGCTTGTATCGCTAAATATTCTGCTTGGGCCACATCAGGTCGGCGTTCTAGTAAAGTGGAAGGCATCTCTAAAGGAATGATAGGCGGTTTTGTGGTTAAAGGCATGCGTGGTAATGAAAAACATTCCGGAGGCTTTCCTATCAACACTGCAATCGCATGTTCAAATTTTCCACGACTAATGCCGTTATTGATAGCAAGCGCTTCTGCTGATTCCAGCAAACTTTGTGCTTGCAAGACATCGGTACGTTGTGCAGTTCCTGATGTATATTGATTTTTGGTAATTTTTAAAGCCGCTTTATAATCACGTACGGTATCATCCAGTAATTTTTGATCGGTATCTAATGCACGCAATGAAAAATAAGATTGCGCTAAAGTAGCTTGCATCGATAATTTCGTCGCTGCAAATAATGCGCCGTTTGCATTAGCCCCACCTTGTGCTGCTTCAACGGTTCTTTTTACTTGTCCCCAAATATCAGGTTCCCAAAGTGCATCGAGTAATAAAGTATGACTGGTGGTGACTGAACTGGATGAACCCCCCGTTGTGGTACCGAGAATGGTTCCCCCTGTCGGCGAAAATGAGGTGGTGGAAGATGAAACTGTACTTGAGGCCACTCGTTTTTGTCTTACCAGAGAACCCGAAAAATCTAACGTAGGATAATACGCGGCTCTTGCTTCTTGTACTAAATAATAAGCTTGTTCATAAACTGCGGCGGCGGATTTAATATTTTGATTGTATAAAGCAACTTGTGGCTCTAATGAATTTAATAAAGGATCATTAAAAATTTTCCACCATTCTGCATTATTACAATTTACCACTTTAGGTTCTGCGACTTTCCAGCCTTTAGGAACTTCTTTAAATTTTACCGGGGTTTGTACACAAGGACGCACATAATTAGGTCCTACGGTGCAAGAACAAAGTAAAAAAGCAAGTAATCCTATTGCGTATCTACGCATATATTTCTTCTCCGCGTAATCGTCGCCATTTATTTTTACACCAGAGGCTTAAATTTTCTAACTCTAAATATATCACGGGCGTAGTAAATAACGTTAGCATTTGGCTTATTAACAAACCACCCACTATGGCAACCCCTAAAGGTCGGCGTAATTCGGATCCAATTCCAAATCCAATCACGAGAGGAATCGCACCAAACATTGCTGCCATCGTTGTCATCATAATAGGTCTAAAGCGTAATACTGCCGCTTCATAAATAGCATCGCGTGAAGATTTATGTTCTACTCGTTTTGCTTCCAAAGCAAAATCAATCATCATGATGGCATTTTTCTTAACAATCCCAATTAATAAAATAATACCAATTAAGGCAATAATACTAAAATCAATACGCGTTATTATCAACGCTAATAAAGCCCCGACACCGGCTGATGGAAGCGTTGAAATAATAGTAATAGGATGAATCAGGCTTTCATACAGTATTCCCAATACCAGATAAACCACTAACAATGCTGTTAGGATAAGATAAACTTCGTTGGATAATGACTCTTGAAATGCTTGTGCGGTACCACGAAACGATCCTTGAATAGTCAGGGGCAAATGCATTTGATCTACTGCATTACTAACGCTATTAACAGCATCACCCAGAGCAACATTCGGTAATAAATTAAAAGATAAAGTCGCAGAAGGGGCTAAGCCTTGATGATTGACTGATAATAAAGTAGCGGATGGCGCAAAACTCGCAAATACAGATAAAGGCACCATTTTACCTGTAGTTGAGGGCACATAAATTTGATTTAATGTTTCGGGGCTTTGCCAATATTGTGGTGCCACTTCCATCACAACATGATATTGATTCATGGCTGTATACATAGTCGATACTTGGCTTTGACCAAAAGCAGAATATAAAGTTCTATCAATAACATCCGGCGTAATACCAAAACGCGATGCCGTATCATGATCTACGGCAACATAGGCTTGCAAACCATTACTTAATTGATCGCTATTCACATCGGCGATACCCGGCAATTTACTAAGTCTTGCCATCACTAAGGGTGCCCAGTGATTGATATCATATAAATTATCACCAGAAAGCGTATATTGAAATTGCGCATTGCCTTGTCTTCCGCCAATCACGACATCTTGAGCGGATTGCAAATATAATTTTGCCCCGACGACGATTCCTGTTTTATCCCGTAAACGATTGATGACTTCATCAGAAGATAAACCCCTATCTCCTAAATCTTTTAGAGAAATAAATACAGAACCTGAATTAACCGTACCGCCGCCAGGACCTCCGCCGCCGATAAATCCTACGACATTCTCTACTGCCGGATCTTTTTGTACGATAGAAACATAGGATATAAGTTTTTGTTTCATCGCTTGAAACGAAATATCTTGTTCTGCTTGAATTGAGCCTGTGATTCGTCCGGTATCTTGTTGGGGGAAAAATCCTTTGGGCACAACTATAAATAAAAATATATTAAGCGCTAACGTTAAGAAAAATATCACTATCATAAAAGTTGAATGATCCAACGACCAAGTTAAGAATTTTTCATAACGTTTTAATAATGGCTTGTCTCTTTCAGCCGAAACTAAATTCATCTTCAACATTTGCGCGCACATCATAGGGGTAATCGTCAAAGAGACTAACAAAGAAATAATAATAGCAACCGATAAAGTTACCGCAAATTCGCGAAACAATCGTCCTACGATTCCGCCCATTAATAAAATCGGCAAAAATACGGCAATTAAAGATAAACTCATGGATATAACCGTGAAACCTACTTCTTTAGCGCCCAGAAGTGCGGCTTGAAAAGGTTTAAGGCCTTTTTCAATATGACGCGTTACATTTTCTAATACGACTATCGCATCATCAACTACAAACCCTGTTGAAATCGTTAATGCCATTAATGATAAATTATCTAAAGTATAACCCAGCAATTTCATGACACCAAAAGTACCCAGCAAAGACAAGGGTACAGCGACGCCAGGAATTATCATAGCGCGCACGCTACCTAAAAAAAGATAAGTCACCGCAATCACTAACATCATCGCTATTAATAAAGTCAACTCTACATCATGTAATGAAGCACGTATCGTACTCGTTCGATCCATCATCACGGTCATATCAATCGCAGCAGGAATAGATGCTTTTAATTGCGGTAAAATACTTTTCACGTGATCTACGGTTTCAATGACGTTTGCGCCGGGTTGCTTAAATATAATGAGCGATACAGCGGGCTTATTATTGGCAAGACCTGCGTTTCGCAAATCTTCCACTGAATCGACGACTTCTCCTACATCTTTAAGACGCACGGGACTGCCATTTTTATAAGTAATAATCAAAGGGCTATATTGATACGCTTTATAAATTTGATCATTCGTCACAATTTCCGAAGTGACCGCCCCATTGGAAAATTTTCCTTTAGGTAAATTACTATTAGCCGTAGCTAAAACACTGCGGACTGTATCTAAACTAATGCCATATTGATTAAGCGTGGTAGGATTTAATTCAGCACGCACCGCAGGTAATGCGGCTCCCCCGACATTCACCTGGCCCACCCCATCCACTTGCGATAATTTTTGCTGCAAAATCGTTGAAGCCGCATCATACATTTGTCCGGTGGTCATCGTATCTGATGTCAGCGAAATAATCATAATGGGCGCATCCGCTGGATTAATTTTTCTATAAGTCGGATTGTTAGGTAAATTAGTTGGTAATTGACTACGCGCTGCCGTAATCGCTGCTTGTACATCGCGAGCGGCGCCATTAATATCTCTGGATAAATCAAATTGCACCGTTATTCTGGTATTACCCAAGGTGCTAGATGAAGTCATATCCGTTATTCCTGCAATACGACTTAACTGATGTTCAAGCGGCGTTGCAACCGATGTTGCCATGACTTCAGGACTGGCTCCAGGGAGCCCTGCTTGCACACTAATCGTTGGAAATTCAACTTGTGGTAAAGATGAAACGGGTAATAAATTAAAAGCCACTAAACCAGCAAGCGCGATTCCTAATCCTAACAAAGAAGTGCCTATAGGTCGTTTTATAAATGGCGCTGACAAGTTCATTCATTTTCCTCAGCTAACCTCTGAAATCTAAAACTAAAAAATTCACGCGATAATTTATCAAACGCTAAATAAATAACGGGTGTCGTATAGAGTGTCAGCAATTGACTAACGAGCAGACCGCCGATGATCACTAATCCTAAAGGCCTGCGTAATTCAGAACCCATACCCGTGCCTAAGGCTAAGGGAACCGCGCCCAACATAGAAGCAAACGTTGTCATAATAATAGGACGAAAACGTAACATACACGCTTCAAAAATAGCTTCTTGCGGAGCTTTTTTGTAAACCCGCTCTTGCTCGAGTGCAAAATCAATCATCATAATAGCATTTTTCATCACAATGCCAATTAATAAGATAATGCCAATTAATGCAATCACAGTCAGTGAATCACCCACTATCAACAATGACAATAACGCACCCACACAAGCGGAAGGAAGCGTCGATAAAATCGTTATAGGATGTATATAACTTTCATATAATACCCCTAAGATAATATAAACGACCATAATCGCTGCTAATAATAACCAACCTTCGTTTTGTAATGAATTTTGAAATACTTTGGTAGATCCTTCAAAACTGGTTTGCACGCTTTTTGGCATATCCAAATCTTCTTTGGCTTGATTAACAATATTGACGGCATCACCTAATGCACCACCTGGCGCTAAATTAAAAGAAAGAGTGGCGACTGGAAATTGATTTTGGCGATTAATCACTAAAGGTCCAGCGCTTTGTGATACTTGAATAAAAGTTCCAAAAGGAATAGCCGTATTAGTGGGGGATTTTAAATACAAATTGTTTAAATCGATAGCCGATTGCTGCATGGCAGGATTTGCTTCCAATATGACATAATATTGATTGCGTTGGGTAAACATTGTTGAAACTTGCCGTTGCCCAAATGCATCGTACAGCGTGTTATCAATCAATTGTGCCGTAATACCAAAGCGTGAGGCCGTATCGCGATCAATGTTAATAAAAGTCTGTATGCCGTTATTTTGTAAATCACTCGTCACATCCTGTAAGGGCCATACGCCATGCAATTTATTAATCATCGCAGCCGTCCACTTATCAACTTCTGTCGCATTCGCTGAACCAATACTATATTGATATTGAGTTCGAGTCACACGATCATCAATCGTTAAATCTTGCACTGGTTGCATATACAAACTCATGCCCGTCGCATTAGCAAGCTTAGGCTGCAAACGTTGAATAACTTGACTCGCTGTTGCACTACGATCTTTAAGCGGTTTTAAAGTAATTAACATTCTTCCACTATTTAAAGTCGAGTTAATCCCATCAATGCCAATAAAAGAAGATAGGTTTTGCACGGCCGGGTCTTTTAATATTACCCGTGCAAGCGCCAACTGTTGCTCTGACATAGCAGCAAATGAAATATTTTGTTGTGCTTCAGAAACCGCTTGAATCACCCCAGTATCTTGGGGCGGGAAAAACCCTTTTGGAATAATGTAAAATAAAAATCCCGTTAACATTAACGTCAAAATAGCAATTAATAAAGTGAGCGGCTGATGATCCAGCACCCAACTTAAGGATGATCGATAACGCTCAAGTACGCGATTAAATTTATCCCCCGCGGCCCTCTCAAAACGACTCATTTCTTTTTCCGTGCGATGGCGTAAAATTCTCGCGCACAACATAGGAGTTAGCGTCAAAGAGACAAAAGCAGAAATTAATATCGTAACCGCTAAAGTCACTGCAAATTCACGAAATAATCGACCAATGACATCACCCATAAACAACAAGGGAATTAAAACGCCAATGAGGGACAAGGTCAAAGACATGATAGTAAAACCAATTTGTGAAGAACCTTTTAATGCAGCCTCCATTGGCCTATCGCCTTGTTCTACATAACGAGTAATATTTTCTATCATCACAATTGCATCATCGACCACAAAACCTGTCGCTATGGTTAATGCCATTAAGGTTAAATTATTAAGACTAAAACCTAATAAATACATCGCCCCAAAAGTGCCGACTAACGATATGGGAACTGCCACACTTGGAATAATAGTCGCTGATAAATTTCGTAAAAATAAAAATATGACCATCACGACCAAGCAGACTGAGATTATTAAATCCATTTCAACTTCATTAACCGATGAACGAATCGTAATCGTACGATCGGTTAAAACATCCACTTTAATTGCACCCGGCAAAGCCGATTGCAATTGCGGTAATAATTGGGTAATACGATCAGCGACAGCAATAACATTCGCTCCTGGTTGACGTTGGACATTGACGATGACCGCAGGCTGAGTATTCATCCAAGCTATTTGATGCACATCTTGGGCATCATCAATGACATTCGCCACATCTTGTAGTCTCACAGGCGCCCCATTTTTATAAGCAATAATTAAGGGCTTGTAAGCGGCACTTGTTAACAACTGATCATTTGAATTAATAGTATAAGATAAACGGGGACCATCAAAATTTCCTTTAGCCGCATTCACATTAGATGCTGCTATTACTGCACGCACATCTTCAAGTGATAAACCATAAGAAGCAAGCGCCGTTGGATTAACTTGAACGCGCACTGCAGGTCGTTGCCCACCACCAATGCTAACTAATCCCACCCCACTTAATTGAGAAATTTTTTGCGCTAAACGCGTTTCTGCAAAATCTTCTATTTGTGGCAATGGCATAGTTTGCGAAGTCAATGCTAATGTTAAGATAGGCGCATCCGCGGGATTTACTTTGCTATAAACCGGTGGATTCGGCAAACCAGCGGGTAAATAAGTCGTCGCTGCATTAATAGCTGCTTGCACTTCTTGTTCGCCAACATCAAGTGTCGTATCCAACGTAAACTGCAAGGTAATGACAGAAGCACCCCCTGAACTTGACGAGGTCATTTGATTTAAGCCTGGCATTTGGCCAAATTGTTTTTCAAGTGGCGCTGTCACAGAAGATGCCATCACATCAGGACTCGCTCCCGGATAAAAAGTACTCACTTGAATAGTGGGATAATCGACTTGCGGCAAAGAGGATACAGGCAATAATTGATAACCGATAAAACCCGAAAGCAATAAAGCAACCATCAAAAGTGAAGTTGCAATCGGTCGTAAAATAAATTGCCGGGATGGGTTCATACTATTAAGCGCCAATGAGCATTGATTATTTTTTTCGATAGGGCGAGCACCTTAGGGACAGGATTTGAGGGAACTATTGTCGCACCATCAGTTAATTTATCCGCACCTTCAACAACTACCGTTTGTCCTGGTAATAGTCCACTTGTAATCACACTATCATTACCATTCGTTACCCCAACCATAACTGGGGTTACACTAACGGTTTTATTTTTATTGACGAGATAAACAAACGTATTTTTTGCCCCATATTGAAGGGCTGCTGTTGGAACCAATGTTGCATTAACTAAAGTGTTTACTAATAATTTTACATTAACAAACTGATCGGGAAATAAAGCATTATTTTCGTTAGCAAATTGTGCTCTTAACTTAACCGTCCCTGTCGTTGGATCAATTTGATTATCGATGGTTAACAATTTTCCCGTGGCTAATAATTTTGTTTGCTGACGATCATAAGCCTCAACGGTTAGTATATTTCCGGCATTTATTTTTGCGGTAACCGCAGGGACACTATCTTCTGGAATACTAAAAATAACGGTAATAGGATTAATTGTATTAATCACAGCAAGCCCTGTGGTATCCGAAGTCTGTACATAATTTCCAGGATCTACTAAACGCAAACCGACTCGGCCATCAATAGGAGATTTAATTTTGCAATAAGCTAAATTAAGCTGGGTCGTATCAATTAATCCTTGATCTATTTTTACTAAGCCTTCATATTGCTGTACCAATGAAACTTGCGTATCTAAGGTTTGCTTGGCAACGGAATCTTGCTTCCATAAATTTTGATAACGTTTCAAATCTACTTGTGCATTTGCTAATAAAGCAGAATCTCTTAACATTTGGCCTTCATACTGAATCAACTGCGCCTCATAAAGACGCGGATCAATTTCAGCTAATAAATCCCCTGCTTTAACCATTTGTCCTTCGGTAAATAACACGCGTAATAAGTAGCCGTTAATTTGTGTTTTAACCGTAACACTATAAGTGGGCGTCACGGATCCTAATTCTGTTAGATAAACTGGCACATCTTTACTTTGTGCATTAGCGGTTACAACGGGAATCGGTATTGCGGGTTTTTTATGATGATTTGAATAATAATTATAAGCCAGAAAAATCATCAGCAGCGAAGCTAGAGTGATCCATACTGAACGTCGAATTTTGTATTTACTTAGTTGAATCATCTTTAGACGCCTTGTTTTCATTAAGAGGACGTATGCCGCCCGTATCATCACTAATCACACCATAGCGCCAGGGTAAATCTTTAGGAGAAAGATGCTTCCCCAATTTAAATATAGGATATTTAATAACATCAAAATAAGGCGAATAATCAAAATCACTCGGTGTAAATAATCCGGGATTACGTTGAATTAACTCAATATTATTCTTATCGTCCTCAACTACTAACGGCAAAATTGGGAAACTAATAGAATCAAAAGCCTCAGCTAACATGGAAGAACAAATATCTTCCGTCGGTTTAAGCGCATTTAATTGAAACAAAGAAGAACGCCATTTTCTGGGTAAAAATGTCCAAGGAAATAAAAATCGGGCTAAATCAAATATGTGTCGTATATTATATTTTCTTCCTAGTTTTTTAGCGGCAAAATTTATAAGTCTATGCGCATCAGCATGGGATAAACCATGAGGGCGTAAAATTCGAATATGATCTTTTTGATATTTACTTAAAGACCGAACGACGGTACCTAAACCTATTTCGCTTTCGATAATTAACTGTGCGTTAGGCGTATCTTTATGCCAGTGTTTTAAAATCAAGTCTCGGGTTTCTGGGTTTTCAATTTCGTGCAAATAACCAATATAGAGAATAGCGTGTGACCAAGCACTCAACGTCACATATTGAATAATTCGACTCGCCCGACTACGTCCCTCAATCAGTAAAACATCTCCAGCTCTTACTTCATCACAGACCCGATGAAAATCAGATAAATAAGTTCTACGCGGTGGCTCGTTTTTCAGCAGCCATTTACTAAATTTTGATATGATCCAATCGGCAATCGTATGCTTCAAGCTAAATCATCCTTGATTTAATCTGTGACTTTAACGACCTTAATATCCGATTTAACACGATTCACACCGCTCACTGATTTTGCCAACATAGCTGCATTCTGAGCCTGTTGTTCATTGGATGCAGTCCCTGTGAGATAAACCACTCCGTTATTAGTTTCAACACTAATACCAAGAGCGGCTATATCTTTTTTGCCAAACAATTTTTCTTGTATAAATAAACCTTTTACTTTTGCAGTAATCGCCGTATCTGCCACGGGTTGTGTGCTTTCTTTAACTATTAGTTTAGAAGCATCTACTTTTTTTACGCCCGATGTACTCGATGCGATTTCAATCAATCTATTTTTTTCAAAACTAGAATTCACGGGACCTGAAATAAAGACCGTTCCATTTTCTGTATTCAAATTAACTTGCAGATCTCGTACATTTTTATCTAGCGCAACTTTTGCAAACACTTGCACGGTAATGGCGCCATCATTCAAGGTAGTAAAAAAATCTGTTGCGGCAAAAAGAGGGGATGTGAATAATATTAAAAAAAATACAGCAAGAATTTTGACTCTCGTTTTCATGGCAAGCTCCTTTTGTCAGATAGCTCTTAGTATAGTCTATTTAAACTACGCTGAAAACGACGATCCACACCCGCAAGTGGTTTTTGAGTTAGGGTTACGAATGATAAACTGCTCACCCTCAATATCTTTTTTATAATCAATTTCAGCGCCCACTAAATATTGAAAACTAATGGCATCTACGAGCAACTGAACTTTATGAGCACCTACCTCTTTATCAACCACCATATCATCGGTTTTAAGCTCTTCATCAAAGGTAAACCCATACTTAAACCCAGAACAACCACCGCCTGTCACATAGACGCGCAATTTAAGGTTATAGTTACCCTCTTCATGAATTAACTCCCAAACTTTAGCTGCTGCTTGGTCTGTAAAAATAATAGGCTGACTCATATTCCACTCCACTTATAGAGTCGGGGATTATACACTATTGGCTATTATTTCGCAGGAGACTTAAAGACATGTTATGGATCAAAGCCTTACATATTATTTTTATGGTGACTTGGTTTGCAGGGTTATTTTACCTACCCCGGCTATTTGTTTATCATGCAGAGGCTCAGGATGAAATCAGTCAGGCGCGCTTTAAAATCATGGAAAGAAAACTCTATTATGGAATCATGGCCCCCGGCGCTATTTTGACCCTTCTTTTTGGGGTCTGGTTGTTAAGCTTCGGTTTTCAAGCTTATCTTAAAATGACCTGGATACACGCAAAATTAAGCTTAGTCTTTTTGTTACTGATTTATCATCTTTATTTAGGCAAATGCTTACAAGATTTTAACTATAATAAAAACAAACATTCAGCTACTTTTTATCGCTGGATTAATGAAATTCCGGTGGTATTTTTAATAGGGATTGTGATACTTGCGGTAGTAAAGCCTTAAAAAAGAAAGATCGCCCACCATTCATTGTTTATTCACTCTTTGCAGGGATATTAGCGCAGTACCAATATTCCCTGTCCCCCATTGAGACCAGCTAGAATAAACAAGAATAGTAAACGATCTTTCTAAGATCAGTTTTACTTTAACAAAGAAAGCTTAAGGTAATCTTAAGAACACCCCCTCTGCAGCGTCCAATGTTTTTTCGATCTCAGTATCACTGTGCATGGAAGATACAAAACCGGCTTCAAATGCAGAAGGTCCTAAATAAATTCCTTCTTTGAGCATTTCATGGAAAAACTTTTTAAATCTTTCAATATTGCAGCGCTTCACCTCTTCATAAGTTTCAATTTTTTTAGCCTCGGTAAAATAAATACCAAATATACCGGGTGCATGAGGCACAAAAAGAGGAATTTGAGCAGCCTTAGCTTTAGCTTCTAATCCACGGGCTAATTTTTCAGTTTTCTTAGCTAAATCAGCATAAAAACCTGGGACAGAAATCAATTCTAGCGTAGCCATCCCTGCAGCCATAGCAACAGGGTTGCCCGATAAAGTCCCTGCTTGATAAACAGGACCTAAAGGCGCAAGACAACTCATAATATCTTTGCGTCCACCCACAGCGCCTACGGGCATGCCACCCCCGATAATTTTACCTAAGGTCGTTAAATCAGGTTGGACATTATATAACTCCTGCGCTCCGCCTAAAGCCACACGAAATCCGGTAATGACCTCATCAAAAATCAGCACACTGCCATACTGATCGCAGAGTTTTCTTAAGCCTTGCAAAAATTCATGTTTCGGCGCGACAAAATTCATATTCGCTGCTATGGGTTCAATAATAATCCCCGCAATATCATCGCCATATTTTTCAAAAATAGCCTGAACGGATTCGAGCTGATTAAATTCTGCTACTAAAGTATGTTGCGTCACGCTTTCAGGAACACCTGCTGAACTTGGAATACCGAGCGTCAATACTCCTGAACCCGCTTGCACAAGTAAGCCGTCTGAATGTCCGTGATAACAACCCGCAAATTTGATAATTTTATTTCTTTTGGTAAATCCACGCGCTATGCGTATAGCCGTCATGGTAGCTTCAGTCCCGGAACTCACCATGCGTATAAGATCAATAGAAGGCATTAATTTTTTTACTTTTTCTGCCATTTCAACTTCTAATACGGTTGGCGCACCAAAACTTAAACCTTGTTGTAATTGTGCACTAATAGCCTTAACAATAGCAGGATGCGTATGGCCTACGATCATAGGGCCCCACGAACCTACGTAATCGATATATTTTTTGCCATTTGAATCAATAAGATAAGCCCCTTCCCCTGCCTTAAAAAAAACAGGATCCCCACCTACCCCATAAAAAGACCGTACCGGAGAGTTAATCCCGCCCGGGATAGATAGCTTTGCGCGTTCATAAAGTTCACGACTCATGAAGAACACCTCTTTTGATTTCCACAAAAAACGGGCGTAATATAGCACACCAACCAAGAGGGTGCGAAATAATATGCAATTTCAACGTTATATGTGTTTGTTGTGCGGTTATATTTATGATGAAGAAAAAGGCTGGCCAGATGATGGCATAGCCCCCGGAACCAAATGGGATGATGTGCCGCTCACTTGGCGCTGCCCTGAATGTGGCGCTGCCAAAGATGATTTTGAAATGGTACAAATCTAACGAATAGAAAAACGATCATGGGACTCATAGAGTCCCTCTTCATAAGTCACATCGGTTACTTTCGCCTGTTCAGGTCCTTTTTGTAGCCACTGAAATAATTGCTGCAACTTATCTTTTTCACCGGTTGCAAAAACTTCCACACGACCATCTGGGAGATTACACGCCCAACCCGTCAATCCTAATATTTTTGCCTGTTCTTGAGTGGCCGCTCGAAACCAAACCCCTTGAACTTTTCCCGATATAAAACAATGAATACTTATTTTATCCGTCACTTTCTATCATCCTTTGAGAAGTTTTACGAAATACGACTACTTTGACATGTCCAATTTTTCCATCTAATACCACGGTAAATTTTTGTTTTATTCTGGCTGGCAAATAATGAAAACGACGCTGAGTTGCTATAAAAAGCGCACGATGAGAATAATGAAGTAATCCCGCATAATCTTTTGCAAAACGGGGGCAAATTTCAGTCGGCGTTTGCGCAAAATACTTAATCACCAATCCATCTGCCTCTTCATGATAAAACACTATTCTACAATCTTGCTCCCAACGTAAACTCTCTACTTCTGTTACAAAACTTCGCGCACGATTGTATTTTATATTCGTCGGCTCAACGATACAGATATATCCTATAAAAAAAGCAAAGACGGCGAGCGATAATATTCGAAATTCTTTTTGTCTTGCTAAAAAATATAAGCCAAAAATAATGAGCTGCAAAAAAATAAATATCTCTATTAAATCTATATAATTTACAAAACCAAAAGAAAATTTACTCTTAAAAAAGTAAAGCAATCCCACAAAAATAACTGGGAAAAAATAAATTATCCAAAAAAAGCAGCTCTTCAAAAATCGCAAATAACGTTGCGAGGAATCATAAACTTCATCGGGGAATAAATCAGTTTTAACATTTTCAATAAATTCTAAAGAGTTCTTTGAGCTTTTTTGCATTTCTAACACGCTGTCTAGCCATTCTTTAGCGCGTTCTTGTGCTTCACTAAATTGCAGTCTTTCAGATTTATATAACCAATGTGCTGCGATGCCATTTTCGGCCATTTTATGCATTTCTTCCGTGCGAATTTGAATTTCGATCGGCACACCATAAGGCCCAAATAATGTCGTATGTAAGGATTTATAACCGTTGGCTTTGGGGATCGCAATGAAATCTTTAAAACGCGAAAGTAAGGGTTTGTAAAGGCTATGTAGTACGCCTAATACTCGGTAAACCGTGTCAATTTTATCGACTAATACACGAAATCCATAGACATCCATGACTTCACTAAAGGGTAAATGTTTTTCATGCATTTTTTTATAAATACTGTAAAGATGTTTTTCGCGCCAAGAAATAGCGCGAAAAGGAATGTTGGCATTTTTGAGCGCTTTACGAATTTCTTTATGTATAGTCTCAACCATTTCTTTGCGGCTACCTAAAGCTTTAGTGACCGCTTCTTTTAGGATTCGGTAGCGCATAGGATAAAGTACGGCAAATCCTAGATCTTCTAATTCAATACGAAAAGCGTGCATACCTAAGCGGTTTGCAATAGGAGCAAAGATTTCTAAGGTTTCAATGGCGATACGTCGGCGTTTTTTAGGTGGTAAAGAACCAATGGTGCGCATGTTATGTAAACGATCGGCAATTTTAACTAAAATAACGCGTATATCGCGTGCCATTGCCATTAACATTTTTCTGAAATTTTCCGCTTGAGCTTGAGCGCGTGTTTCAAATTCAATTTGGGTAAGTTTAGTGACCCCATCGACTAAATTCGCCACTTCCTGACCAAACCGGTCTACAATTTGTTGTTTTTGAACGGCGGTATCTTCGATAACATCATGTAAGATAGCGGCCATGAGAGTCGGTGGATCCATACGCATTTGTGCGAGGATGCAAGTTACTGCTAAAGGATGAGTAATATAAGCTTCGCCCGTATGGCGCTTTTGGCCTTCATGAGCGATTTCTGCGAATAAATAAGTTTCTTCGATCGCATGAATTTGATCATTATCAAGATAATGTTGAAGTTCTTGACGCAGTTCTTCAAATTCACTCACGAGCAAACTAACCTCGTAGACGTTAGAGGGAGAATACAAGTCCATTATGTACTATTTCACCCTTCTTCGTCATCTCGAGTTTAGGTTTGGTCTGGATCGCTTTGGGTGGATATTTCTTGATGTATTTCCGTAACTATCAGAAATTCACTGGCTTGATGGGCATCACTAAAATCTGTTTTTCCAGCGGCTATTTCTCTTAAGGCAACCACAGTGGCTTTGTCGTTATCCCATGGCACTGTTGGATCAGCGCTGCCTTTCATTAATTGACGCGCACGTTTTGCAGCCACATGTACGAGTTCAAATCGGTTATTTAGGACTTGTAAACAGTCTTCAACAGTTACTCGGGCCATATTTACCTCTTGGTGTCAGAACTTAAAGAGCGGTTATTCTATCTTACTTAGGCTAATTGTTCTATTAACTTTGCATATTTACGGGTTTGAATGCGTTCTACGAGTCTTCCGGCTAAAACAATGGTTTTTAAATCCGTTACGGCTGTTTCAAAAGAGTCATTGACCAGCACATAGTCAAATTCATGGATATGAGAAACCGTTTCGCGAATATCGGCTAGGCGTTGTTTTACGACCTCAGGTTTATCTTGGTTGCGGGTTACTAGACGATCCGATAGGGCTTCTGCTGAAGGAGGTAAAATGAAAATGCCTATACATTTTGGGAATAAGCGACGAATTTGCTGGTAGCCTTGCCAGTCAATTTCTAGAATCACATCGTTGCCTGCTTCTAAAGTTTTTTTAACCCAGGTGTTAGAAGTCCCATAAAGATTACCAAAAACAGTCGCATGTTCCAGAAATTCTTCCTGTTTAATCATATCCTTAAAAGTGTTTTGATCGATAAAATGATAATTGACTCCGTCGATTTCAGCCGGGCGTTTGGGTCTTGTAGTATGAGAAATTGAAACAGTAATATTAGGGATAGATTCAACTAAAGCTTTTACTAGAGTAGTTTTACCAGTGCCGGAGGGTGCTGCAACGACATAAAGGGTCCCTGAAGACATACTAGTTTTTCCTAAGTGGTTTCATGCTGCTTAATCACGCGATTAATAATATTGGAAGTCGATAGATTTTTTATGACGCCTAATACCCGTACTTCACCGCCATACGCCAATACCAGCTCAGAGCCTACCACTTGATCAATCGTATAATCGCCGCCCTTAACTAAAATATCAGGCTGTAATTTTTTTAATAATCGACGTGGAGTATCATCAGCGAATGAAGTGACCCAATCCACAACGCCTAATCCTGCTAAAACAGCCATACGCTGTTCAATGCTATTGATAGGTCGACCAGGGCCTTTTAGCCTTGAAACCGAAGCATTATCGTTGATGGCGACAATCAAATAATCACCCAGCTGTTTGGCTTGTTGTAAATAAGTGACGTGCCCTGCGTGCAAAATATCAAAACATCCATTGGTAAATACGATTCTCTTGCCTTTTAAGCGGGCTTCGCTCACAGCAGTTAAGAGCTGATCTTCGTTTAGAACGCCCGTTGAAAAAGTAGTAGTGCCGCGTAAAGCGACTTCTAGTTCAGGTGCGCTGACTGAAGCCGCACCTAATTTTGCGACGACTAAGCTTGCCGCAAGGTTGGCTAAAAACATGGCTTGAGAAGGGTCACTGCCAGCGGCTAATGCCGCACCAAATACTGCAATGACAGTATCTCCAGCGCCCGTCACATCAAAAACTTCTCTCGCGTGCGCGGGTAAATGAACTTCTTCGCCTTTTCTTGGGATCAAAGTCATACCGCCTTCGCCGCGGGTTAACAATAAATTCGAGATATTTAAATCTTCGAGTAATTGCCGCGCTTTTTTAATAATTTCTTGTTCGTTGGCACAAGCGCCAACGACGGCTTCTAATTCTTTTAAGTTAGGTGTTAATACGGTTGCATCACGATAAATCGTAAAGTTCGTTCCTTTGGGATCTACTAAAACGGGAATGCCTGCGCTTTTTGCGAGTTGAATGAATTCTTGCGCGCAAGTTAAGGTTCCTTTGTTGTAATCTGAAAGGATAACGAGATTTATACCGGATAAATGCTTTTTGAAAGAATCAATCAGTAATTGAGTATTAAATTCAGGAAATTTTTCTTCCGTGTCAAGACGCATCAGCTGTTGATGTCTACTAATGACACGTAACTTGGTAATAGTCGGGGTGTCTAAGGGCAGAATATCATTTTTAACATTCGCCGCCGCTAATTGTTGGATCAAAATTTGAGCAGCATCATCTTTGCCTGCAATACCCAATAAAGTGACTTTGGTTCCTAAGGTTGAAAGATTGAGTGCGACATTACCTGCGCCTCCGGGTCTTTCGTCATGTTGACGAATTTTAACGATAGGGACTGGGGCTTCTGGGGAAATTCGTAATGCATCGCCAAACCAATACCGATCGAGCATGATATCGCCAATCACTAGAATAGAAGTTTTCGTAAAGTCAGGTAAATTATTTATCATTTTTTGTAAGTACTTAGGGTATTATACGGAAAATCGTGAAATTCTAACACGAAGGGTGAGCGAACTCTAGTTAAAATATGAATCTATGAAACAGTTGTATAATTATAAGCTTATTGATTCCATTGTTATTTTCCTCACTGGTTTGGGATTATTTCTCTTCGGCTTGAATCAGCAAGAGATAGTGGGCTTTGAGTCTAGATTTTATGTTTTTGCTTTAGAAATGTGGCGCCATGGCCTCAGTTGGTTCCCGACGACTTATCAAAAACCCTATCCCGATTATCCCGTGACATCCACTTTATTGATTTATGGTTTTGCAAAATTATTTGGCGTACTGAATAAAACGATTGCTGTGCTACCGAGCGCCATTGCTTCCGCTTTAACCTTAGTGGTGACTTATCTTATTGGATGTTTACACAGCCGCCGTTGGGGTGGTTTTGCTGTGATTTTTCTCCTTTTTACTGGAATATTTGTCGTCGAGGCGCGCACGATTTCAATGGATGAATTTATTACTCTGATCGCGACCTTGTGTTTTTATCTGGTTTATTCTGCTGAGCTTCTGCCCTCTAAAGCTCGATTTTATTGGATATTTCCGCTTTTTATTTTGGGGTTTGCTTTTCGGGGACCACTAGGTTTAATTATTCCTACCGGGGTCGTTTGTGTTTTTTATTTTCTAGAAAAAAATTATAAAATGTTTTTTCTAGTAGGTTTTGTATCGCTTTTATTAATGAATGCTTGTCTTTCGGTATTCTTAGTTCTTTCTTATCATGTGGGCGGATTTCGTTTCGTTCATGAAGTTTTGGGCATGCAAGTTTTTAGTCGTTTAAAAGAAGAACATACGCCGTCTCATCATTTTTATTTTGTAAATAGTTTATTTTCTTATGCCCTAAC
>JABDEM010000025.1 GCA_013287085.1 Gammaproteobacteria bacterium | reverse complement strand
AATATCAGAATTGGCGCTTAGAAGAAGATAAAGATACTATTCTTTGGCTGTACTTTGATAGAAAAGATTCTGCTGTAAATTCTATTAATATGGAAGTGATGCAAGAGCTTTCCAGTATTTTAGATTCTTTTAAGAATGATGCCAAACACAAAGGGTTGATTATAGCTTCTGCTAAAACAACAGGTTTTATTGCAGGCGCTGATATTTCTCAATTTAGCCAATTTAAAGATATTGCTGAAGGCGTAGACTTATTGCGTCAAGGCCAACTCATTTATGATAAGTTGGAAGGTCTTGGCATGCCTACGGTTGCGATGATTGACGGCTTTTGTTTGGGTGGTGGCACAGAGCTTTCGTTAGCTTGTCGTTATCGAGTGGCTGAAGATGGTCCCAAAACTAAAATTGGCTTACCAGAAGTAAAATTGGGTATTCATCCCGGATGGGGTGGTACGGTTAGATTACCAAGATTAATTGGTGTCCCCGCTGCCATGAATTTGATTTTATCAGGCCATATGTTGAGTGCAAAAGCCGCAGCAAAATTAGGCATGGTCGATGCAGCTGTACCCAAACGTCATCTGATTGAAGCCGCAAAATATTATATTTTAAAACAACCGAGACAGCACCACGCTACTTTTCTGCAACAATTATTAAATAAACCCATTTTACGCAAATTATTTGCCGGATATCTTAGAAAAAAATTACGCGAAAAAATAAATCCTTTACATTATCCAGCACCCTTTGAAGTTGTGAATAATTGGGAGCGTTTTGGTCTTGGCAATTCTGCTTTTGTACGTGAAGCTAAAACCTGCGGAAAATTATTTTTTAGTGACACTTCACGCAATTTAGTCCGCGTGTTTTATTTACAAGATCGATTAAAAAGTCTAGGTAAAGGCAATAAATTTTCCCCTCGTCATGTGCATGTGATAGGCGCAGGCACTATGGGCGGTGATATCGCTGCGTGGTGTGCTTTCCAAGGATTTGAGGTCACGCTGCAAGATCGCGAACCTAAATTTATCGCGCCAGCCATTAAACGCGCGCACGCACTTTTTAAAGATAAATTAAAAGAACATTATTTAATTCAACGCGTGATGGATAGATTAATGCCGGATGAAGAGGGTCACGGTATTAAAAAAGCCGATATTATTATCGAAGCCATTTATGAAGATTTAGCGGCTAAACAAAAATTATTTAAACTACTAGAAGAAAATGCTAAACCCGATGCTATTTTAGCAACCAATACCTCAAGTATTCCGTTAGATGAAATTAATACGGTATTAACTCATCCCGAACGTTTAGTTGGCATACACTTTTTTAATCCAGTTGCCAAAATGATGTTAGTAGAAGTCGTGCAAGGCAAAAAAACGGATAATACGGTATTAGAAAATGCGATAGGATTTGTACGCAAATTAGATCGCTTACCGCTCCCTGTTAAAAGCAGCCCTGGATTCTTAGTGAATAGAATCTTAATGCCCTACTTAATGGAAAGCATGAACATGCTAAACGAAGGCATTCCTGCCTGGGCTATCGATAAAGCCATGCTAAATTTCGGCATGCCTATGGGTCCTATTACTTTAGCAGACGTAGTCGGTTTAGATATTTGTCTTTCGGTCGCGCAACATTTAGGCCAATACTATAAACAACCAGTCCCCGATAAATTAATCAAAATGGTCGCTGACGGACGTTTGGGCAAAAAATCCGGAAAAGGTTTCTATCAATGGACCAAAAGCGGAAAGCAAATCAAAAACAAAGAAAAAAGTTACCACAAATCTTTATTAGAAATTTCTGATCGACTAGTCGCAAAAATGGTTAACGAATCCGAAGCCTGTTTAAAAGAGGGCGTCGTCGCTGACGGCGATTTATTAGATGCCGGCATGATCTTCGGCACGGGCTTTGCTCCTTTCCGCGGGGGACCCATTCATTATGCGCAAGAGCGCGAGAAAGCGTAGCTAATCCTACTCCCACCCACATTTTTCAGGCTCAGCAGCGGTAGTTTCACAAATTCTGTCGTCAGGGCTTGAATTTAAAATTGCACCAGACCAAGATAAGAATTTATCGAATCCAGTGAAAGGCTTGTTAGGAATGGCGGTAAATTTTGGACTTAAGGTAATAGGAGTCCCAAAAGGGATATCTTTAACGGCGCTAATCTGAGCTCCCGAATTTAGCGTATATTCACAAGAAAAATCTCCTATAGGATCATTATCATTATCATCATCTCCAGTGTCTTCAGAATCTCCGGGATAATAAATGACAATAAGTTTGTTGTTAGGCATAACATTTTCTTTAACAAAACTCATGGCCATGTTTTCCTGCCATAAATTATTTTTTGCAATGGGCCCCAGCTCATGTCGGTAAAAATAATCAGTAGTGTGAGAAATAATGGGGTCCCATTTTTCAAAAGGTCCTATCCAATCTGAATAAGAAGGACAGTGATCAGGTTGATTGGCATAAGCCCAACCAGACAATAAAATAAATAGGGTAATAATTATTGTTTTGAACATAGCTGCTTTCCTCATCGTTTTTATTTTTTTTAAACCATAAAAAACCCGGCATTGTTAGGATTGGGAAATGCCGGGGTTTTTAGTGTAACTTAATTAATTAGAAACTGCCTTTGTCTTTGTTATCATCCTTTTTGTAAGGATTAGTTGAACCAGGCTTTTGGGTGTTTTGACCAGTGCTGCTGCCTGTTCCAGTTGGTTGGTTACATGGTTGTTTCTGGGTTGGTTGTTGGGTAGTGCCTTTGTTTCCTTGATTTTGACCGCCAGTAGTGTTTTTCATAGGATCCTCCATTGGTTTCTTCAATGACACCTATTTAGTATACTCCAACTTCACCCATTATGTTGTTCAAAAAACATACAACAAAGACCTATTTTCTCTTTTTTATACCAATATAGTCGCGTTCTGTAGGCCCGGTATAGAGTTGTCTAGGTCTAGAGAGTTTATAGGGCTGGCTCATCATTTCATTCCAATGGGCAATCCAGCCTATGGTTCTAGCGAGCGCAAAGATCACGGTAAACATATTGCTGGGGATGCCAATCGCGCTTAAGGTGATACCTGAGTAAAAATCAACATTTGGATAGAGTTTTCGTTGTACAAAATACTCGTCTTCCAAGGCAATTTTTTCTAATTGCAGGGCAATTTTAAATAAGGGGTTATCATGAGCGCCTACGGCATCTAGTACTTCATGACAGGTTTCGCGCATGACTTTGGCGCGTGGGTCGTAATTTTTATAGACTCTATGGCCAAATCCCATCAAGCGGAAATTATCGTTAGGATCTTTAGCGCGCGCGATAAACTTACCAATTTGTGAGACGTCACCAATTTCATGGAGCATATTAAGTGCAGCTTCGTTAGCACCGCCATGAGCTGGGCCCCAGAGTGCGCCAATGCCGGCTGAAATACACGCAAAGGGGTTAGCGCCCGTTGAGCCTGCCATACGAACTGTAGAAGTTGAGGCGTTTTGCTCGTGATCGGCATGCAAAATAAAAATACGATCTAACGCTTTCACTAAAACAGGGTTAGGCGTGGTTTCTTCGCAAGGGGTGCCAAACATCATATGCAAAAAGTTTTCAGCATAAGACATACGATTTTGCGGCGGCATAAAAGGCTGGCCAATGGAATATTTGTAACACATAGCCGCAATAGTGGGCATTTTAGCAATGAGACGTAAGGCTGAAATATTTCGATGTTCGGGATTCGTGATATCTAAAGTATCGTGATAAAAAGCAGAGAGTGCGCCTACGACTCCCACCATGATGGCCATAGGATGGGCATCTCTACGAAATCCATTAAAGAAATTTCGGATTTGCTCATGAACTAAAGTATGGCGATTGACGTCTTTACAAAATTTTGCAAACTGTTCGCTATTAGGTAATTCGCCGTTTAAGAGTAAATAACAGACTTCAAGAAAGCTAGAATCGGTTGCTAATTGATCAATTGGGTAGCCGCGGTAAAGTAATATCCCTTTATCGCCATCAATAAAGGTTATTTTTGACTCACAGGAGGCGGTAGAAAGAAATCCGGGGTCGAAAGTAAAGTAATTGGATTTGGCCAGTGGATTAACATCGATCACATCAGGACCCAAGGTTCCTGATAAAACATTGAATTCTAAATCGTGACCTTCGACAGTCAGTTTGGCTTTTTTATCCGGCATCGCAATCTCTCCTGGTTTGATACTGCAAACTATATGAAGTCAGAGCGGGGATGTCAAACTGTCTTCTAATTGCTTTCCAGGATTGGGATGACTATAATCTCGACGCTTTTGTGGGTATAATAACGTTTTAAAAAAATAAGGAATTATCGATAGTGAAGCAGGCTCGACCTATAAACCTTAATCTTTTTACGATCCATTTTCCAATTCCATCCATTGTATCTATTTTGCACCGTATTTCGGGTGTACTTTTATTTTTATTAATTCCCTTTATGTTGTGGGGATTATCATTATCGTTGACTTCGCAGCAAGATTTCGATGCGCTTAGGCAATTTTTTGCGCATTCTTATATGAAATTTATTATTTGGGTGAGCTTAGCGGCGTTTATTTTTCATTTTGTGGCGGGTATTCGTCATTTATTAATGGATATACATGTGGGTGAAACACTCAAAGGCGGTCGTCTGACGGCAATGATTACTTTTGGGGTGAGTTTCTTACTTATTATATTGGCAGGAATTTGGTTATGGTAAATTCAGGTTTGCGTGATTGGTTGTATCAGCGTGTTTCCGCAATTTTTATGGCAGTCTATTCTTTGGGGCTAGTGGTTTATGTTTTAGCTCATCCTGATCTTGCTTATTATGAATGGCATCATTTATTCACTTATATGTCTATGAAGGTGGTTACGCTTTTATTTGTATTTTTACTACTGATCCATGCTTGGGTTGGGATGTGGACAGTGATCACTGATTATATAAAACCTTTTGTATTACGTTTAATGATAAATATTGTCATTTTATTAGCACTGGTTGGTTTTTTCTTTCAAACGATTTTGATTTTGTGGGGTATTTAATCCATGGCTGTCGCAACGCAAACATTTGATGCCATCATTATAGGTGGGGGTGGGGCTGGGTTACGTGCTTCTTACGAGATGGCGCAGTCTGGCTTGAATGTGGCTGTGATTTCTAAAGTTTTTCCGACGCGTTCCCATACGGTATCCGCACAAGGTGGGATTAATGCTGCTTTAGGTAATACTGATGGCCGTGATGATTGGCGTTGGCATATGTATGACACGGTTAAGGGGTCTGATTTTTTAGGGGACCAAGATGCGATTGAATATATGTGTAGAGAAGCGCCGGAGAGTGTTTACGAATTAGAACATATGGGATTACCTTTTTCTCGATTAGATGATGGGAAAATTTATCAGCGTGCGTTTGGTGGTCAGACGCTAGATTTTGGCGGAGAGTTAGCGCATAGAACTTGCTGTGCAGAAGATAGAACGGGCCATGCTATGTTGCATACGCTTTATCAGAAAAATATTGAAGCTAAAACAAATTTTTATAACGAGTGGTTTGCGATTGATTTAGTGAAAACTTCAACGGGCATTGCCGGTGTGGTGGCCATGAATATTGAAACCGGTGAAGTGGTTTATTTGAAAGCGCGGGCAACGATTTTAGCAACCGGTGGTGCGGGTCGTATTTTTCAAGCAACGACGAATGCGCATATTAATACGGGTGATGGTTTTGGTATGGTGTTGCGTGCAGGATACCCATTACAAGATATGGAGTTTTGGCAATTTCATCCAACAGGAATTGCAGGTGCAGGGGTATTAATTACCGAAGGTAGTCGTGGGGAAGGCGGATATTTAATTAATAAAGACGGCGAGCGCTATATGGAACGTTATGCGCCGCATATGAAAGATTTAGCATCGCGCGATGTGGTAGCGCGTTCAACGATTCTTGAAATTCGTGAAGGTCGCGGGTGCGGTCCTAAAGGCGAATATGTTTTATTAAAATTAGATCATCTTGGGGAAGAAGTCATTAACAAACGTTTGCCCGGGATTCGTGATCTTTCTATTACTTTTGCGGGAGTTGATCCGCTCAAAGACCCCATTCCTGTGGTACCTACTTGTCATTATTTGATGGGAGGAATTCCTACTAATATAGATGGCCAAGTACTTACTATTGATAAAGATGGAAAAGATCAAGTGATAGAAGGTCTTTATGCTGCAGGGGAGTGTGCCTGTGTTTCTGTTCATGGCGCCAATCGTTTAGGTGCAAATTCATTGTTAGATTTAATTGTATTTGGACGAGCAGCGGGTAAACATTTCCAACAAAGTGTTAAACAAGGACTAGGTTTCCGTGAAGCGACAGTTGAAGAAATAGAAAAAGCCATGGGGCGCTTAAACCGTTGGAATAATAATGAAGGCGGCGAAAGTGTTGAAACTATTCGAGCTGAATTACAAAAAATTATGCAAAATGATTTTGGTGTATTCCGTACCGCAGAATTTATGAAACAAGGTTTCGATAAATTAGAAAAATTACAAGAACGTTTACAGCATGCCTCTATCAAAGATAAAAGTTCTTGTTTTAATACTTGTAGAATTGAAGCCTTAGAATTAGATAATTTAATGGCGACCGCTATTGCAACGGCTTATCTTGCGAATGAGAGAACAGAAAGTCGTGGTGCACATGCGCGCGTGGATTATCCAGATCGTGATGATAAAAATTGGTTAAAGCACACGCTTTATTTTGAAGATGGTCGAATTGGTTTTCGTGCAATTAATATGAAACCAAAAGAAGTTAAACCGATTGAATTGGTAGCAAGACATTATTAATAAGGGGTTTTTATGCGCTTTTCCATTTATCGATACAACCCAGAAAGTGATGCCGCGCCTTATATGCAGGATTATGATTTAGATGTAAAAGCCCATGAATGTCATATGGTGCTGGACGCTCTGATTGCGATTAAAAATAATATGGACGATGGCTTAACCTATAGACGTTCTTGTCGTGAGGGGGTGTGTGGTTCTGACGGCATGAATATCAACGGCAAAAATCGTTTAGCGTGCACAACACATCTTAGCGCTTTAAAAGAGCCTATTGTAATTCGACCGCTGCCAGGCTTACCTATTGTGCGTGATCTAGTCGTTGATATGTCACAGTTTTATAAACAATACGAAAAGATTAAACCTTATTTGCAAAATACAAATCCAACGCCTGCTAAAGAAAGATTGCAATCGCCCGAAGAAAGATCCAAGTTAGATGGCTTATATGAATGTATTTTATGTGCGTGTTGCTCTACTTCATGCCCATCGTTTTGGTGGAATCCCGATAAATATGTGGGACCCGCAGGATTATTACAAGCCTATCGTTTTATAGCGGACAGTCGCGATACTGAATCCAAAGAAAGATTATCAGAATTAACTGATCCTTTTAGTGTGTTTCGTTGCCGTGGGATTATGAATTGCGTGGATGTTTGTCCTAAAGGCTTAAATCCTCTCAAAGCTATCAATCATATTAAAGAATTAATGTTGGAAGAAGGCGTCTAAATAAAATGAAAACGCAAAAATCCATGCAAGAATTAATGAAAGATTCTTATCTATCAAATGGCGCAGATGCTTATTTAGATGATTTGTATGAAACTTTTTTAAGAAATCCGCAGGCTTTAACATCGGGTTGGCAACAATATTTTCAAAATATGGCGCTTGACGGATCTAAAGATGTTTCTCATGCGGATATCAAAGATTATTTTGCAAAATTAGCGCGACAACCGGTCAAGCGATTTGCAGGCGCAAGTTCAGATGAGCGTCATGAGCAAAAACAAGAAAAAGTTATTGAAATGATTGATGCTTATCGCAACTTAGGTCATCTACAGGCCGGCATTGATCCATTGGGATTATACAAAGGCATTCCAAACCCAACACTAGAATTGTTTTATTATGATTTTATCGACAGCGATATGGATACGGTTTTTGATGTCGGAACTTTTGCTGGCTTAAAAAGACAAACGGGAACCTTAAAAGAAATTTATGCGGCTTTACGCAGGACTTATTGCGGCAGTATAGGCGTTGAATTTGCGCATATCTTGCAATTAGAAGAAGTTGAATGGATTTTGCAACGGATGGAAAAACAATGGCTTGATTTTGTTCCATCTGTCGATGAAAAATTACATATTCTTGAGCGTTTAGTTGCAGCTGATGGGATAGAAAAATATTTAGGCAATAAATACGTAGGTCAAAAAAGATTTTCATTAGAAGGTGGCGATAGTTTAATTCCTATGCTAGATGCGATTTTATCCAGCGGCGCTGATAATGGCATCAAAGATGTGGTGATTGGTATGGCACATCGTGGACGCTTAAATGTTTTAGTGAATGTATTAGGTAAAGAACCGACAGCTATATTTGCCGCATTCGAAGGCAAAGGCATTGATGAATCAAGTTCAGGCGATGTGAAATATCATTTAGGTTATTCTTCAGATGTTAAAACTAAAAACGGTTCTATCCATTTAGCTTTATCGTTTAATCCTTCGCATTTAGAAATTGTTTCGCCAGTAGTACAAGGATCCGTGCGCGCACGTCAGCGTCGTCGTCGGGATACCGAACGTAAAATGGTCATGCCAATTCAGCTACATGGCGATGCCGCATTTGCAGGACAGGGCGTTGTGATGGAAACGTTTAATATGTCACAAGCGCGCTGGTTTGGTGTAGGCGGTTCTATTCATATTGTGATTAATAATCAAGTAGGATTTACCATTAGTAATCCTAAAGATGCGCGATCTGGATTATATTGTACTGACATTGCGAAAATGGTTCAGGCGCCTATTTTACATGTGAATGGCAATGACCCTGAGGCAGTGGTATTCGTAGCACAATTTGCTGCTGATTATAGAATTAAATTTAAAAAAGATGTGGTGATTGATTTAGTTTGCTATAGACGTCATGGTCATAACGAAGCCGATGAGCCATCAGCGACTCAGCCTATTATGTATAAAATTATTAAAGCGATGCCAACACCTGCAAAAATGTATGCAGACAAATTAGTTTCTGAAAAAATTATTGATGATAAAAGAGAAAGTGAATTAGCCGATAAATATCGCCAAGCCTTAGATGATAATAAAACGGTTGTTGAGGTGATGAAGCTAAATTCTACTTATGAATTCGCCCAATCGTGGGAACCTTTTATTGGTAAAGAATGGAATGTCAAAGTGGATACGGGTGTTCCTTTAAAAAAATTACGTGAATTATCCGATCAGTTAGAAAAATTACCCGATGGTTTTGTCTTGCAACCCCAAGTCAAAAAAATGATGGAAGCAAGACAAAAAATGTCTACGGGCGAAACTCCTATTAATTGGGGTTATGCTGAAATTATGGCTTATGCGACATTATTGGTTGAAGGATTTCCGATTCGATTATGCGGACAAGATGCGGCGCGTGGAACGTTTGCGCATAGGCATTCTGTTTTGCACGATCAAAATACGGATGAGTGTTATATTCCATTAAGTCATTTAACACCGGATCAAGTGCAAATTAATATTGTTGATTCTTTATTATCAGAAGAGGCAGTATTAGCATTTGAATATGGTTATGCTGCTTCTGAACCTAATAATTTAGTAATTTGGGAAGCGCAGTTTGGTGATTTTGCGAATGGCGCGCAAGTGGTGATCGATCAATTTATTAGTTCCGGTGAACAGAAGTGGGGAAGATTGTGTGGATTAGTCATGCTATTGCCGCATGGTTATGAAGGTCAAGGACCTGAGCATTCTTCGGCACGTTTAGAGCGTTATTTGCAACTTTGTGCACAACAGAATATGCAAGTCTGTGTTCCTACAACGCCAGCTCAAATTTATCATTTATTAAGAAGACAAATGGTTAGGCCTTATCGAAAACCATTAATAGTGATGACACCTAAAAGTTTATTACGTCATCCACTAGCGGTTTCATCTTTAGAGGATTTAACTAAGGGTAGTTATCAATTAATTATTCCAGAAGTAGAAAAAATGAATGCTGCAAACGTTGAGCGATTAATACTTTGTTGCGGTAAAGTCTATTACGATTTAATAGCAACCCGCAGCGAATTAAAATTAACGAATTGTGCTATTGTGAGAATAGAACAGCTTTATCCTTTCCCGCAAGAAGAATTAACGGCGTTAATGAAAACTTATAAACAAGTTAAAACCATTGTGTGGTGTCAAGAAGAGCCTGAAAATCAAGGTGCTTGGTATAGCTCACAGCATAATTTAAAAGCTTGTGTTGAGATCAATCAAAAAATATTTTATGCCGGTAGAAAAGCATCGGCTTCACCCGCGGTGGGATATTCATCAGTTCATATCCGCGAGCAAAAAGAATTAGTTAATGAAGCATTAACTCACCCTTTTAATTAAGAGAAGGAAAATGAAATGACAATCGAAGTGAAAGTTCCTATGCTGCCCGAATCCGTGGCGGATGCAACGATTGCAACCTGGCACAAAAAAGTCGGCGATAAAGTTACCAGGGACGAAAATATTATGGATTTAGAAACCGATAAAGTCATGCTGGAAGTACCAGCACCTGCTGATGGCATTTTAAAAGAAATTGTTAAACCAACAGGTGAGGTTGTTAAAGCCAATCAAGTGGTTGCAATTATTGAGGCGGGTGGAGCAGTAGCAGAAAAACCTGTCGAAAAGAAAGAAGAGAATAAAGAAGTAAAACCCGAAGTAAAAGCTGACGCCGGTCCATCTGCGCGTCGTGCAGCAGCGGAACACGATGTGGATGTCAGTAAAGTAAAAGGCACTGGCGAAGGTGGTCGTGTTACTAAAGAAAATATTTTATCAACCACAGCAGGCTCCCTAGGTCGGCCAGAAAAACGTGTTCCTATGACTCGTATTCGTGCACGTATTGCTGAGCGTTTATTAGAAGTCACGCAAAACACTGCGATGCTTACGACTTTCAATGAAATTAATTTGACTGAAGTGATGGCTTTACGTAAACGTTATCAAGAAAAATTTGAAAAAGCACATAACGTACGTTTAGGATTTATGTCGTTTTTTGTTAAAGCTGCTATTGAGGCTTTGAAACGCATTCCTAGTGTAAATGCTTCTATTGATGGCAATGATGTGGTTTATCACGGGTTTTATGATATTGGCGTTGCAGTATCAACAGACAGAGGATTAGTCGTTCCTGTATTACGCGATGCAGATCAAATGAGTATGGCAGAGATTGAAGCCAAAATCGGTGATTATGCCAATCGTGCGCGCGCAGGAAAGTTAACATTGGAAGAAATGCAAGGCGGTACATTTACTATTACTAATGGTGGTGTATTTGGTTCTTTGTTATCAACGCCTATTTTAAATTCACCACAAAGCGCTATCTTGGGTATGCATAAAATCCAAGAGCGCCCAGTCGTTGAAAATGGACAAATCGTTATCCGTCCAATGATGTATGTGGCCTTATCTTATGATCACCGCATTATTGATGGAAAGGAATCAGTGACGTTTTTAGTTGCTATAAAAGAGTTATTAGAAGATCCAGCACGTTTGTTATTAGAAATTTAAAAAGGGTGTGAAATGAACTTACATGAGTATCAAGCAAAAAAATTGTTAGCGAGTTATGGTTTACCCGTTCCTGTAGGTGAAGTCGTTCGCAATGCAAAAGAAGCATTAGCGATAGCCGATAAAGTCCATAAAGATCGTTGGGTGGTAAAAGCTCAAGTGCATGCAGGCGGTCGCGGTAAAGCGGGCGGTGTTAAGATCGTTTCTAAAAAAGAAGATCTTGAAAAAGCCGTACAAGCTTTAATTGGTACAAGATTAGTGACTTATCAAACGACTTCTGAAGGCCAACCCGTTAATCAAATTTTAATTGAAGAGCCTAGTGATATTGATAAAGAACTTTATTTAGGTGCTGTTATTGATCGCGCGACACAACGCGTTGTATTTATGGCATCAACCGAAGGTGGTGTTGAAATTGAAAAAGTTGCTGAAAAAACACCGGAAAAAATCTTAACCGCAACCGTTGATCCTATGATAGGCATACAACCATTTCAAGCGCGTAAATTAGCGTATGGTATGGGATTGAGTGGCGATTTAGTGAAGCAATTTACCAAAATTTTAATGGGCCTTGGAAAAATGTTCCAAGAAAAAGATTTAAGCTTATTAGAAATTAATCCTTTGGTTATTACTAAACAAGGTAATTTAGTTTGTTTAGATGGCAAAATTAATATTGATGACAACGCACTTTACCGCCAACCTGAATTACGTGAAATGCGTGATGCCTCCCAAGAAGACGATAGAGAAAACCGCGCACGCGAATGGGAATTAAATTACATAGCCTTAGATGGTGACATTGGTTGTATGGTGAATGGCGCAGGTCTTGCGATGGCTACCATGGATTTAGTCAAATTAAATGGCGGCAATCCAGCAAACTTTTTAGACGTAGGCGGTGGTGCAACAAAAGAACGCGTTACGGAAGCGTTTAAAATTATTTTGTCCGATGACAAAGTTAAAGCCATTTTAGTGAATATATTTGGTGGTATTGTACGTTGTGATTTAATAGCCGATGGAATTATTGGCGCCGTACAAGAAGTGGGAACCAAGTTACCAGTCGTTGTTCGATTAGAAGGAAATAATGCAGAACTCGGCGCTAAAAAATTAAACGAAAGTGGATTAAATATTATTGCAGCAGAAAGTTTTACGGATGCAGCTAAAAAAGTCGTTAAAGCAGCAGGTGGAAAATGAGTATATTAATAGATAAAAATACAAAAGTAATTTGCCAGGGTTTTACAGGCAAACAAGGAACATTTCATTCTGAGCAAGCGATTGCTTATGGAACTAAAATGGTCGGTGGTGTAACACCTGATAAAGGCGGTCAAAAACATTTAGGCTTACCCGTTTTCAATACCGTAAAAGATGCGTTTGAAGAAACAGGAGCCGATGCCTCTGTTATTTATGTTCCAGCACCATTTTGTAAAGATTCGATTATTGAAGCAGTCGATGCGGGAATTAAATTAATTGTGTGTATCACAGAAGGTATACCCGTATTAGATATGTTAGAAGTGAAAGCCTATATTGATCAACGTCCAGGTGTAAGATTAATTGGACCGAATTGCCCAGGTGTTATTACTCCTGGACAATGTAAAATTGGTATCATGCCAGGACATATTCATTTGCCAGGAAAAATTGGTATTGTCTCACGCTCAGGAACTTTAACTTATGAAGCTGTTAAACAAACAACAGATTTAAAACTAGGCCAAAGTACTTGTGTGGGTATTGGTGGTGATCCAATTCCAGGAACTAATTTTATTGATGTCTTAGCGATGTTTGAAAAAGATCCGCAAACCGAAGGTATTATTATGGTCGGTGAAATCGGTGGATCGGCTGAAGATGAAGCGGCAGCTTATATCAAAAAGCATGTTAAGAAACCTGTTGTTTCTTATATTGCGGGTGTGACGGCTCCTGAAGGCAAACGCATGGGTCATGCGGGTGCAATTATCGCAGGCGGTAAAGGCACTGCTGCAGATAAATTTGCAGCACTCGAAGCCGCTGGTGTACACACCGTAAGATCTCCAGCTGAGATGGGTAAAAAACTTGCGGAGATAATGTCAGTCAATGCTTGATCCAAAACTTATTCGACAAGATCTTTCAAAAGTAGCTGAACTCTTAAAAAAGCGCGGCATGACCTTAGATGTTGCGCGTATTAATTCTTTAGAAGAAAAACGTAAAGAATTACAAGTATTAGTTCAGCAATTGCAAAGTGAACGCAATGCTAATGCCAAAGCCGTAGGCCAAGCCAAAGCTCAAGGAAAAAATGTCGATGAGATCTTGCATCAAGTAAAAGATTTAGGCGAAAAATTACAAGCAACCGAATCTGAATTTGAACAAGTACAAAATGCTTTAAATGATATGCTCGCCATGATTCCTAATATTCCGCATGAATCTGTGCCTGAGGGTTTAAAAGAAGAATGTAATAAAGAAATTCGAAAGTGGGGCACGCCAAAAAAATATGATTTTGAAGTCAAAGATCATGTGGATTTAGGCGCAAGAATAGGAATGGATTTTCCAACGGCTGCTAAACTTTCGGGTGCAAGATTTGTTGTGTTAAGAAATAAATTAGCGCGCCTACAACGCGCGTTAATTCAATTTATGTTAGATATCCATATTAAAGAACATGGCTATCAAGAAATTTATGTTCCAACTTTAGTAACCGCTGAATGTTTATTTGGAACAGGGCAGTTACCAAAAATGAAAGAGGATGTATTTTCAGTCAACAGCGAACAAGGTTTTTATCTGGTTCCAACTTCTGAAGTGTCAGTCACGAACACCATTCGCGATGAAATTTTAGAAATAGACCAGTTACCGCAAAAATTTGTTTGTTATTCTTCTTGTTTTAGAAGTGAAGCAGGATCATATGGCAAAGATACTCGCGGGATGATTCGTAATCATCAATTTGAAAAAGTTGAAATGATCCAAATATCACATCCTGATAAATCCTATGAAGTCTTAGAAGAAATGACCAAGCATGCAGAAACCATTCTGCAGCGTTTAGAATTACCTTATCGAGTAGTCGCTCTATGCGGTGGCGATTTAGGATTTTGTGCCGCTAAAACTTATGATTTAGAAGTATGGTTACCGTCACAAAATTGTTACCGAGAAATATCATCTTGCAGCAATACCGAAAGTTTCCAAGCAAGACGCATGAAAGCCAGATTTAAAGATAAAGCCGGCAAGATTGATTTTGTGCATACTTTAAATGGATCAGGATTAGCAGTGGGGCGAACCCTAGTTGCGATCTTAGAAAATAATCAAGATGCGATTGGTAGAATTCATATTCCAAAAGCATTACAGCCATATTTTGATGGGCAGAGTGTGATTGAATAATTTTCTGTTCAACCGAGAGCCAGAATCTGTCACCCCGCACTTGGACTTGTCACCCCGCACTTGTTGCGGGGTCCGGTGTATGAAAACATAAAAAATACGATCGCTTTGTATTTCTTTTTTTACACCAGACCCCGCAACAAGTGCGGGGTGACAGAGTTGAAGTTGTGCGGGATGACAGAGTAAAGATTTGTTCTTGGATATTTTTTTAGGAGCTGCTATTTGCATACTGAAATCCCCCCAAAACTCCGCTGGTCTTGCCGACGTGGTATGTTAGAGCTCGATATCATGCTCACCCGTTTTTTAGAAAACGCTTATTTAAAATCTTCTACAAAAGACCAAGAATTATTTGAAAAGTTACTGGCTTGCGAAGATCAAGATTTGTTTGAATGGTTGACGGGTAAAAAAATTCCGGTAGACTCTGAAATCCAAGATATAGTAAACAAAGTTAAACGTACTCACGTTTAATTCATTTTCATCACAGAGCTTTTCATCTTAATCCAAGTAATTTTTGCGTCAAAAATTTATCGTTTGTGGTGGTTTTTTATAAAGTACTACTATATAATATAGTGAGGTTTTATGATATGGGAAATAAGGTATTGGGTTGATCAAAAGGGAAAAGGGGCTGTTGAAAACTGGTTAAACACTTTAACCAAACAAGAATTAAAAGCCGTGGCAAGGGAGGTCAAATTATTGGAATATTGTGGGAATAATTTGCGCCTACCGCATAGCAAACCCCTCGGCAAAGGACTTTTTGAGTTGCGAGAAAGAAGATATGGGTATCGTATTTATTATTGTTTTTTGAATGGTAGAGTCATATTGCTTTTAGGTGCAGGCAATAAAAGTTCGCAATCGTCAGATATTCAAGTAGCCAGAGATAGATTGAAAATTATTAAAGACCAAGGAGATGAAACAGATGAAAACTAAAAGTTTCGATAAGTACCTTGAGAAACGGCTCAATAAAGTGGAAATTGCTAAAATTGAAACTCAAGCAAAATTAGAAAAAGAAGCTTTGGCGTCTCTTCAAAAAGATATTGCCAAGGCGTTAGATGAATATATGGCAGAAGAGAAAATTGGGTTTAATGAACTCGTGCGAAGGTTGGATATTAGTCCGACTCAGGTAGTCAAGATCAAAAACCGCGAGGCTAATCTTACATTGGCATCTATTGCTCACATCTTTGCTTTGTTAAGAAAAAAACCGCATATAGTATTCAAGGAAAAATAATTTAAAATAAATTTTATGAAATTCCAACTTTGCTCCTCAAAATACTACTTAATACTTTGGAAAACTTTAAGTCTCGCAACCTTGTTGCTAATTATTTTTTCACCATGCGTAATCACTATTAAAATAACTCTGATATTAATTGCTACTTGTTACATAAAATATTCTTTCAACAAACCAGAACTAAAAGAACTCTCAAAAGAAAAGGATCATTGGAAATTAAAAATAGGAGATAAAATTTTCGAAGGTGTTCTTGCAAAGGATAGCGTAATAACCCCTTATGTCTGTGTTTTAAGATTTAAAACTAATAAATTTACGCGCACGTTTGTGATGTTTGAAGATTCATTTCAAAATTGTGATGATTATCGAAGATTCAATCTAGAATTAAGATTTTGACCTCTGGCGGAACTATCCCTTCCTACAGTTCCAGAAAATAATCCTCGCGAAGAAGTGGGTGAACTCTCTTCTTCCGCGTGTCTTTGGGTTGTTCCAGTGTGAGTTATAGAGGATCCTGCATGGGATGGAACATGTAGTGCGGCTTGCATAACGGGAGTACTTCCTTGCGGACCTCTGTTATGTTGTGGGTGTGGTTGTCTGTGGCTTATCGAAAATGCATGTTTAGGCACGCAATGTTGTATTTTTTGTCCTACGTTAAGAATAAAACGGTCAGTACCTGCATCCATCCCAGAGAGAATAGTGCGAGGTAGTAATGCAACTATTTCAAAAAGACAGGTCAGCATATTCAAAGCATGACGAGCAGTGCGAATTTGAGGAAATATAATAGCTACCCAACTTGTATTAGATAGCCAAGTGTCCCGTTTTGCATCCTTATTTTTAAAAAAACATCCTGTTATGCTAGGTACCCCCCACGTTAATCCTAGAATTATCCAGCCAACCGGTGATCCAAATCCTAGTATTAAAAATGCTGGTAGAGCTGCACAGCTGATACCCCATCCAATGGTAGATTTAAGGCTCGATAAGAAAGCAAAAGATAATGAGGTTAACTCTTCAACGGTTGGTGTTTTTACAGAAAGTCCCATTTTGCTATAGGGCAATCGGTGCGATAACAAGATTTCAGTATCATGCTTGGTTAAGCGATGATGGTTTTGATTGGTTCCAGTTTCAACAATGTCATCTACAAAACTCACGCATGAACGAATTAAAAAATCTGCAATTCTTATAATTGATAACGGAACAATTACGGCATGGCGAACAATAGCCAAGAGAGGCACCCCGATGGATCCCCAACTAAGATTATGCTTAAACCAGTTCTCATAAGATTCGCCTTTTTTATGGGTCATATAATAAGTATAGAAAGGCCAAACCAATGGAATTGTGCAGAACGTAAAGCCGACTAAGAATATTATATTCCAAAAGAATGCCGTGCAAAGATCATCGAGCTCAACCATAAACGGTTTTTGGATGGTCGAATCTCGTTGAGAGAGTGTAGGATTTACTCGTCGTTGTGCCATATTTTCCTCGTTATGTTATAGAAACTAGTCTATCTTACAAAGCTTAAGGAAATATTAAGAACGATATAAAAATTTTTGTTATTAAAACAATAACTTAGACAAATTCTCTATTTTTAAAGTCTGCTATACTTTTATAAAAGAGGCTATTTAATGGCAAAATCACATTCATTAGCAGGTACGTCAATTCCAGCCATCTGGTTACCTAAAGATAGGTCGATGATTGATATTGCGAGGCAATCAAGTTTAATTAGATTTGGCGGGTGGACGCAATCAACGGATGGTTTTGTTGCGCATCAAGAGATGGGCGCGTTATCTGTTTTGGATTTTAATACTAAACCGCCCACACCTTTTCTCCTTACTTATAGCTTAAAAGATGCCTTGGTCACCGCAGTAACACCGCTGAAAGACGGTAAGTTTGTAACAGTTGTTGAAAAAGCATCGGGCGAAGATTGGCTAGTCGTATGGGATGCAAAAAATCGTGCTAATCCTATTGTTACTGAAAGTAGATTATTAGATACAGGAAGAGATGGCCAATGGAATACATTTCATGGAATATCTAAACGTCCTAACGAAGTCCTATTAATTTTTAGAAATTTTGCAAACAATAAAACCGTTCAATCGGTTAGACAATATAATGAAAAGACCAGATCGATTGATATTTTAACACTCGATTCTTTATTAAATATTTCTGTGCTTGATTGGTCCATTATAGGTGATTATTCTGTTTTAATTTGTTTTGATTTTGCTAAAAATAACTATCGCTTGCGAGTTTATAGTTTTGACAAAAAAGTTTATACCGATGACCGAAAACTTATAAATATTGTAGATGCTCAAATTTTTCCTATTGATCATCAATCTTTTATGGTTGCCTATGATTTTGATAAACCATCTAAAAACGATCGTACTATTTATATTTTTACTATTGATTCATCGGGAAAAATTGTGTTTCCTAAATTATCAATTAAAGCGGCTTTGTATCCTAATCCCTGTTTAACACGGGCGGGGGAATTATTTCTACCTTCTTCACCAGAGATGGGTGATGGGCCTGGACTTCTGAGATATAACTTAGTGAGTCAAAATGCGGTGGTGTATCCACTGAAGGGTCCTCTTGAAGACATGATGTTAACGCCAGATGGCGAGCTAGGAATTATTGTTCGCGAAGAGGGAAAGCCACTCATATGTCAATTTCATGATATTCCTAAGATTGATGAAAGACTCATCCAAATGTTTGCAGATGAAACAGATTTTCCGGAAGATGTTTCCAGAATGGTACTCCAATATGCAGATTTTGAAAAAGCACGCAATGAAAAAGCACCACCTTTTGTTATGCCAAGACAAAATATTTCTGAAAATGTTTCACCTTTGTATCTTGATGTCATAAAAAAGATTGATCGTTTACGTCAACAAATTGCTGAATTAAAAGAGCAATCTTCTAGAGCGTACCTTACCCCTGAAAAATACGTTCAATTAGAGGATGAATTGAAAGATGGGGCTGTGATTTTAAAGGCATTAAAAGAGTTAGAGGCGCTTTTTGAAAAGGGTGATTTATCTTTTCAAGATTGCGTGAAATCCATTGAACGTGCCTATCCAAAATTTTCTTCTGGAAAGATTTCTGGTCTCCTCGGTTGGGTTTCACAAACGAAAGTTCATGCCGCATTTAATTCAATCTTGCGAGACTTAAATAAAATTCCAGAACGTGAACACGGAAAGCTTTTACAAAGAGATAATCCCTCACCCAAAAAACCGTCGAGTCCGGGTAGATCCTAATTAGGAGCTAACGAATCCTTTCCCACTTTTCTTTTTTCTAAAAAATCTTTTAAATCAAGCCTAGGAATCGTTTTTTGAATCAGTGTTGCGACAGTACTCTGCCAAAACTTTCCATAAAGAGGTAAATCAATTCCGCCATTTAAAGCTTTCGGATAATTAGATAGCGTAGTATTTAAAGCTTCCTTTGCTTGGCTCTCGGTTCTGGCATTGCGTATTTTTTTCATAAAATCAATGAGGAAGTTTCGTTTATCATTTTTTAAATCGCGCTGTTCTTCATTCGATGACCAAAAATAACAAGTAGGGGTTTGTTGTTTGCTTAAAGAATCTCTGTATTTTGCCATTTCAACGAGTTGGGCTATTGAAATACAGTATGTTGGGTCGCCCGCTTTATTTTCTCCTGGTTGTGTTTTGAATAGAGCAGAATAAATTCCACGGTCAAGATCGGCAGGTAAGGTTGTCTCCAAAAGTTGTAGCCAACCTTCGATGGTCTCGATAGAAATATTTTCATAACCATAGGGTTTAAGTAAAATCGAATTCATGAGATATGAAAAAAAGAGAACGGCATTGTTAGGCTGCCTTTGGCAATACGATTCAAGCACATTTATAAAACCTATCAAAATATTGACTTTGTTCCAAACTTTGACGGGAAGATGAAATTGAATATCGACTTCCTCGTCTGCTTGCAAAAAAACCATTAATAGTTTCCAACCATAGGTAGCGTGATTTCCCCCTAGAGAGCCGCGGAAAAAATACTCATAAAAAGTTAAATCTTTTTCTAATGCTTGGATAAACTGTAGTTTGACTTGGTCATCATTTTCTAAAAGGTGCCAGTATTTTAGAGAATCTTGGCCTTTTAATAGTCCTAAAAGTTTTTCCCAGTTAGAATTTTCGAGGGAGTTTAATAAGTCCCCTTTAATAGGGTCTTGTTTCTGTGGGCTGAGTGCATCTATCGCTCGTCTTAGCATAAGGATCTCTTCTCTCCTGAGGCATATTTTTATTAATATTAATCGCAATATCTAATAACTCGCGAAGTATATCTTCGCATCGATTCGAAAACCATCCCTGGCGCAAAATACCAGAGTTAATTTCAGCTTGTATAGTGCCAATTTTATCTTCCCAGCTGGTTGCATTATTAGATAAAGCTCCATAAATAAATTCTCGAGTCACTAAATCGGTGTCGGCAGCGAAAAAAACAAAACGATACTTCCGGCTTTCATGCCTTCTTTTTTTCATATATTCATCAAATCGTCGCATACCATCTGCAAATAAGCCTTCTCCTAATTCAGATATTTCATTTTGTAAGGCTTCTTTGGCGCGATCAAAATTGTCTGGATCAACTTTGCTATCCTCTTCTATGTTTCCAACATAAGTGCTTAAAAATTTATTTAAGCGAACCGCAGGAGTGATTACTGCAATGTCTTCTTTTGATTCTAAGTGATTTGAAGCTGCAACACGCATGAAATCCATGGATCTTAATTGTTGAACTCTGCCTTCGAATAAATTACCTAGTGAAACATTATAATTCCCAGTACTTAGAAAACGTGTGCCAATATCATCGCAAAGGCTGGATGGGATATTTTCAGCGGAGCGGATGTTCTTAAGAATATCCCAGGCCTCATCTGAGTTTCCCTTGTTGGCAAATAATAACAAAGCTCCTTTCAATGCCAACAAATGCTCTTTTTGCGCTTCCATAGGGGAATTCTTCTCTATGGCTTGTAGCGCTTTGGCAATAATTTCTAACCAAGTTTCTAAATACAAAATGTTCTTTTGCTTTAAGCGAGGCATAATGTGTTTATCCAGAAAATCTAAAAACTCTTTAGGGTTTTCTCTTATTGCTATCTCAGGCTCTTGCGTAAAAAAAGCTTGTTGCTCGAATTTTTGGATAGATTCTTGTGTAACAAGTTTTCTATCTCTAATGGACTGAATTCTATTTCTAAGCTCTGCATCTCTATAGTGTGCTTTCAGAAATAACAAAGGAGCTTTATCTAGTAATTTTTTGAGATGCTCATCATCTAATAAAGATGGCCAGGGTGTGCGTTCAGTTAGTGTTTTTTCTCCTAATTGATTAACTATCATGGGCGCAATTTTTTTGCGAGCAAATTTCGTAGTTGGCTCGAAAAAATTAAAATAAAAATATTCTAATGTTTCCGCATTTATCTTTTCTAATAATGCCTTAAAAATGTTGGGGTGATAGTTATAAGCACACCAAAGACAGTTTTTTTTGCAAGCGTCATTAAGAACTGTAGGGGTTAGTTTTTCTATGGCTTTTATAATGGTTGCTTCAGTGCAGTTATGATAGGGGGGAGTAGGAACGCCCAAAAAATCTGGAATATGTATTAGAGAACTAAGCCAACTATAACCAATATCATCATTAAATTGAGATAACTCATGCTGCAATAAGTCGCTTAACTCCTCAGAACTAACGAGCGTAAGAAAATTACGAAAGCGCGTATTGTCCGTTGTTATTTCTCCCACAGCAGTGGCGTTAGTGTAATTTTTTAAAACCTCGACGAGGCAGCCTTTTTCTTTTAATACTTGAAATAGTTTCTCAAAATGCTGATTGGGAATTTTATAAGGGCCATAAGAAATGATCTTAAATCTGTTTCCAACAAAAAGCTCACTTGTCATTGTAACCTTAAAGAAGGTTTTAAATGTTTCAACATCTATGGCCCTAGCTAAGACTTCAAATCTATCTAAAGGTAGGAGCTGCCATTGTTTTACATCTACATCAACAAGATTTCTGGCTTCTGGGTGGTTATAGTCTTGCGCTGGCATGAGTTTCTCTCCTTTCTGGAGGTATATTTTTATTAATATTAATCGCAATATCTAATAACTCGCGAAGTATATCTTCACATCGATGCGAAAACCATCCGTTGCGCAGAGTTCCAGAGTTAATTTCAGCTTGTATAGTTTTAATTTTATCTTCCCAACTCGATGCTTTATTAGATAAAGTCCCGTAAATAAATTCTCGAGTCACTAAATCGGTGTCGGCAGCGAAAAAAACAAAACGATATTTCTGGCTTTCGTGTCTTCTTTTTTGCATATATTCATCAAATCGTTGCATACCTTCTGCAAATAAACCTTTTCCTAATTCAGATATTTCTTTTTGTAATGCTATTTTACCGTCATCAAATTTGTCGGGATTAATTTTTGTATCGTCATTTATTTCTACATAGGTGCTTAAGAATTCATTTAAGCGAACCGCAGGAGTCATTGCTTGAATGACTTCCTTTGATTCTGGGTGATTTGAAGCTGCAACACGCATGAAATCCATGGATTTTAATTGTTGAACTCTGCCTTCGAACAAATTACCTTGTGAAACATTATGATTTCCAGCACTTAGAAAACGCGTGCCAATATCATCGCAAAGGGTGGATGGGATATTTTCAGCGGAGCGGATGTCCTTAAGAATATCCCAGGCTTCATCTGAGTTGCCCTTGTTTGCAAATAATAACAAAGCTCCTTTCAACGCTAGCAAATGATCTCGTTGTGCTTGCATACCGAGATCTTTATCTATGGCTTGTAGGGCTTTAGAAATAATTTCTAACCAGGTTTCTATATATAAAATATTCTTTTGTTTTAAGCGTGGAATAATATGCTTGTCCAAAAACTCTAAAAACTCTTTGGGGTTTTTTCGTATTGCTATCTCAGGATTTTGAGTAAAAAAAGCTTGTTGTTCAAATCTTTGAATAAACTCTTCAGTAGAATTTTGTGCTGCTCTCATGGAGTTAATCCGATCCGTAAGCGCTGCATCCACTAATTCTTCTGTTTTCAGAAATAGTAAAGGAGCTTTATCTAATAATTTTTGGAGATGTTCATTATCCAAGTAGGAGGGTGGGTTAGGCGGATACTCAGAAAGTGTTTTTTCTTGTAATTTATCAACTAAAATAGAGGAAATTTCTTGGCGGTCATATTCCTGATTATTGTCTGAATCTAGGTTACCAAAACACCAGAGTGTATTTAAGTAAAAATATTCTAAAGCCTCCGCATTTACCTTTTTTAGTAATACCTCAAAAATTCTGGGAAAATCCCAATAAGCCCACCACATACTTCCTTTTTTGCAGGCATCACTAAGTACTTCTTCATTAAGTTTTTCTACCGCTGCTATAATGGTTGCTTGGGTGCAATAATGATGTTTTATAAGGCGTCTTGGATCGCTTAGTAAACAATTGAGCCAGTGAAGGAGTGAGCTATTATATAGTACAAAACGAGAATCCCCTAAATCGGTCTGTAATAATTCACTCAATTCGTTTGATGTGACTAGGTTTAGAAAGTTATTAAAGCAATGATCATTATATATTAGCCACATTACTGCCGTAGAAGTATGGGTATAGTTTTTTAAAACATCTATGAGGCAGTCTTTATCCTTTAGTACCCGAAGAAGTATATTGAAATGGCCAGGAGAAATTTTGTCGTCTCCTTTTGAAATTACTCTAAAGACGTCCCTAAACCTAGCAAAAGATATTTCAGTTAGCTCAAGTAAAGTTTTAAAAGTGTCAACATCCGTTGCCTTAGCTAATGCTTCAAATTTATCTAAAGACAGAAGATGCCATTGCTCTGCATCTAAATCACCAAGATTTCTGGCTCGGTCTGGGTGGTTATAGTCTTGCGCTGGCATAAATTCTCACCCCAAATTCAAAATGTTCATAATATTACCAATTAACCCTGCTGTTGTCTATATTAAGCCAGCCTAATAAGCCTTTTGTCCCACCCCGAAATGCGTTAATATCTCCTGTTTTCTCAACGAATTGAGCCCATCATGCAACATACACGTAACTTTTCAGTTATTGCCCATATTGATCATGGGAAATCGACTTTATCCGACAGGCTGATTCAGCGCTGTGGGGGGCTTTCCGAGCGGGAAATGTCAGCTCAAGTGCTAGATTCTATGGATTTAGAGCGGGAGCGGGGGATTACGATTAAAGCCCATAGTGTGACCTTAAATTATAAGGCTAAAGATGGGCAGTCTTATCAGCTTAATTTTATTGATACCCCCGGGCATGTGGATTTTTCTTATGAAGTTTCAAGGTCTTTGGCTGCTTGTGAAGGGGCTTTGTTAGTCGTTGATGCGGGGCAAGGGGTTGAGGCTCAGACATTGGCGGTTTGTTATACGGCTTTAGAACAAGGCTTAGAAGTTGTACCTGTTTTGAACAAAATTGATTTGCCGCAGGCAGATCCTGAAAGAGTGATTAAAGAAATTGAAGAGATTATTGGGCTTGAAGCGCAAAATGCTTTGAGGGTGAGTGCGAAACAAGGGATTGGGATTGATGAGCTTTTAGAGGCTATTATCACTCGAATCCCGGCGCCGGTTGGGGATCCTGAAGCGCCCTTACAAGCTTTAATTATTGATTCTTGGTTTGATGCTTACTTAGGGGTGGTTTCGCTTGTTCGAGTTAAAAACGGGACTTTAAAGACTGGCGAAAAGATGCAGGTGATGTCCACCGGGCGCAGTTATGAAATTATGGGTGTGGGAATTTATACGCCTAAGCGTACCGAAACAGGCAAGTTATCAGCGGGTGAAGTAGGTTATGTGGTCGCGGGCATTAAAGAAATTGATGGCGCACCTGTTGGCGATACGTTAACGCATACGCATAAACCTGCCACTGAAGTGCTCCCTGGTTTTAAACAAGTACAGCCTCAAGTTTATGCCGGATTATTTCCTATTAAAGCGGATGACTTTCCTGATTTTAGAGATGCGTTAGCTAAATTACGTTTGAATGATTCTGCTTTGTTTTATGAGCCAGAATCTTCCGAAGCTTTAGGATTTGGGTTTCGCTGCGGATTTTTAGGCATGTTGCACATGGAAATTGTGCAAGAGCGTTTAGAGCGTGAATATAATTTAGATTTAATTACCACAGCGCCCACCGTAGTTTATGAAGTGGTTACGACCAAAGGTGAAACTTTGCATATTGATAATCCTTCAAAATTACCTGTTACTAATTATATTTCAGAAATTCGCGAACCGATTGCGAAAGTGAATATTTTAGTACCGCAAGAATATTTGGGTAATGTGATTACACTTTGTATTGAAAGACGCGGTGTGCAAAAAAATATGCAATATTTGGGCAATCAAGTTTCATTAGTGTATGAAATTCCTATGGGTGAAATCGTATTAGATTTTTTTGATCGACTAAAATCCACCAGTCGCGGTTATGCTTCTTTGGATTATCATTTTGAGCATTTTGAAACGGCGGACTTAGTAAAATTAGATTTGTTAATTAACAATGAAAAAGTCGATGCATTAGCGCTTATAGTACATAGAGAACAATCGCAATATAAAGGCCGACAGATTGCTGAGAAAATGCGTGAATTGATTCCGCGTCAAATGTTTGATGTGGCCATTCAAGCAGCGATTGGAGCGCATGTGATTGCTAGAACCACGGTAAAAGCGATGCGTAAAAACGTCTTAGCCAAATGTTATGGTGGTGACGTATCACGTAAACGTAAATTGTTAGAGAAACAAAAAGAAGGGAAAAAGCGCATGAAACAAGTGGGTAATGTTGAAATCCCACAGGAAGCATTTTTGGCAATTTTGAAGGTGGATAAGAAATGAATTTAAATTTTGAATTAATTTTATTTTACGCAACGCTAATCACAGGCGTGATTGCTTTATTTGATTGGTTGGTTTTGTCGCGCAATCGGGGTAAATCTAAACCGCTCCCTAAAATGATTGATTATGCTTATGCTTTTTTTCCAGTATTGCTCTTAGT
>JABDEM010000024.1:339-26470 GCA_013287085.1 Gammaproteobacteria bacterium | reverse complement strand
AAAGCAAGAGTAACCATCGATTCCCATCTTTCTTTATCTTTAAATCGAGCTTCATATCCTGACACTAACCGTTTTTTTAACGCTTCATGATGCGCTTTGAGCTGGTGAACACCAGGAATACCTACATCTATTTTAACGATGGATATTTCGGCTTTGGGTTCTGATAGTTTTCTTATCTTGGGCAATAGATCTGAATATTTTTTTGCATCTGGAATAAAAGTAGCCAGATGATTTATAAAATCCTTGAGTGCTTGACGATAGCTAGATGCATCACATAATTCGTCATGATTTAGGAAATAAGGAGGGATCTCAAATAAATAACTCTTGTCCCAAATCTTTTCGACAACATTAAATGAAGTGTCATTAGTCACTGTAGCTTTTACAAGGGATTTAAGATTAGTCTGAGGTGAATTATAAACAATAAATTGAAAATGTTGTCTTACAAATTCTTTCCCTTTTTGCTTTATCAGTATTTCTTGTATCCCTGATAAATGTGCTGCACCAATTCTTACAAACATATTTTTCTGCTTAGGTCCCTCGGCCGCTTCAATCAGTTCGTGTGCCATTTTTTCATCGCGTTGTTTTAAAGTGTTGTTAAAATCTGAGATGAGCTTTTTTGTACCAATATTTTTCCAAAATTTAGGGTCATCTATGGGGAAATATTCAATCTTAGATTCCTGCATTACCTTTGCAAATTTAAGATTTGTAATATATTGATCAGGTCCTGAGTCATCATACTCAGTTTGAAACCCAAATGTTCGAACCACATATTGAGAAAATTCAATATTATCTTCTAATGAATGAGATCCCTCTTCACCAAAATAGCCATAACCTAATTTTTCTAAATAATTTAGTAAATGAACCAAAAAACTCGTTGCTGAAGCTTGATGGTGCTCCGCAAAGATCATAATAGGCAATTGACGTGAATCAGACATTTTATACCTCGATTCATGCTGGTTCTAATATAAGTATAGCATTAGAAGGTAATAATGGCCGGAGATTAAGCGATTGATAAATATGGTTAAAATACTGGGGAAAACTGAGGAAAGAGTCATCTGACCCCATTTTTTTTAATTAGTAGATATGAACCCCCGCCAACACCACCGCAAATCCAATTAATAATATACCCATGCTTTTGGCAATATACTTTTCAGCTTTATCCAGTATTTTGACTACCCTTCTATGGGATAAAACAATCACCACAAATGAGTACCAACTTGTCGCAATTAAAAACATTTCTATCGCAAATAAGATTAACCAAATCGCTGACGTGTCTGGACTAATAACAGCGGTGAATAATGCCAAGAAAAAAGCGGTCGTTTTTGGATTAAATAAGTTACCCAAAAATCCCTGCCAAAATGAAGTGAGTGAGGATTGTATTGATTTACTAGAATGCTGGGTAAGTAAATCAGGCTGCAACGGCGGCGTTTTTATAATCAATAAACTGATTCCTAAATAAAATAAAAAAACTGCGCCTATATATTTAATTAAGTTAAAAATAAATAAGGATTGTGAAATGACAATCGCAAGTCCTAACGCACAATAAAAAATATGAACTAACAACGCACAGCCAACGCCTAATGACGTAAATAAGCCCGAACGCCGTGAATATAATAAAGTATTGGTGGTAACGACAGCGAATGCAGGACCCGGCAATAGTGTTGCCAATAACATCAATAATCCTATTGTTAAAAACTGACTCATATGAATACCTTTAGCTCTTGGTTTTGTTTTATTGTGCTAATTTTAACCAGTATGTGCTTATAAGTCAATTTAAATCTGCGATATAAGTACCTGAATAAACTAAATATTTCAATAATATTAAAGCCTATTAGGTACTTTTGAATTGAGTTCAAATATGGTACAATATCGCCCAAATTACTATAATTAGAATTATATTTATACAAAATGAGGTGCTTTATGGCAGCAAGTGGCCAAAATAAATTAGTAGAATCAAAAGATGTTATTCAAATTTCAAATGCGGATTTACCCTCATTTGAAATGTTAATTATGAAAACAGTTGCGGCTATGTTAGAAAAATTGCGCACTGAATTAGATGCGAGCCCCCCTGCTATTCCTTTTAAACCAACTAAATTTTGTTGCTCATCAATGCCTACCCTATCGTTTGACGACTATATGGAGCGTTTTAGGAAATGGGGTGATGCTTACTATGCGACTACCATTATAGTCTTGATATATATAGCACGTTATAAAAAAATTATGGAAGAAAAACAGGATCACAAGCTATGTGCTCTTGAGTTACACCGTTTGATTGCAGCAGCCTATGTATTAGCGCAAAAAGTATGTTCTGACACTGGTTTTAAAAATACTTTAATGGCTAAGATTGCTGGAGTTCCCAAAGCACAAATGAATAGGTTGGAGTTAGAATTATTATTGCTGCTTAAATTTGATTTGCATGTTAAGGTTGAAACATTTAATGATTGTCTAAAGAAAGTTTTAGAATTTCATTATGGCACTAAGGATGAAGAAGCAATAAAAAATACTAACGATTTTTACCATAAGTATAAAGCGATAAAAGGAAAATTTCTTATTGTTAACCGGTCGCAAATGAATAAAGAGAATATAAGTGCAGCGCCCAATGCATTTTTTCCAGCTCCACAAAAAAATATAACACCTAAAGATCCAGTCATTCCGTTAGAAATAAAGCCTTAAGATAAATTAATAAACTATCTATTGGATTCTCAAAAGATCGAAAACCAATATAACCATCCGGCCTCACCAAACATACTCCTGAAGACTTCATCCCATAACGAGTAAAAATGAGGGATGTTTCAGGAGATTTTATAAACGAGTGAACAGCGATAATATCGGGATTAATTTTTTCTATTTCTTGAATTTTGCTTTCAAATTCAGGATTTGTCTTATCATAAAAAATCAAAATATTAACAGGCTTTTTCCTAAACAATTCGAATAATGTCGTAGAATTAACCGGTGCATCTGGAGCACGTCGTCCTGCATCAGGTCCTTCAATAAATGGATTGTCATGATAACGAACGCCTAGTTGCGAAATAAAATGAAATAGACGTTGATTAAATTTTACGGATTTTGTTAAAAAACTCATCACAAAAGGCATGACATACAATCTTAAAGTTGAAACAATAAAATTCTTATTAGTAATTAAACCAAATATTTTATCAGTAGTATTTACTAGAATTTGCCCAATCCGTTTTCGCTCTGTTTGATAAGTTTCAATTAATTCTTTGGGTGAATGATATTTCAAAACAAAAGCGAGTTTCCAGGCAAGATTGGTGACATCTTGAAATCCAGTATTCATGCCTTGACCGCCCACTGGGCTGTGAATATGTGCGGCATCGCCTGCAATAAATGCTCTGCCCTTCTGATATTGTTGAACGGCGCGATGGTGAAGATAAAAACTCGAAATCCAAATAGGGTTACTTAATGTGATATCCATGCCGGTTATGTTTTTTGTAAAAGTTTCAATTTCTTGGAGTGTAGGTGACCCACCCATACCAATTAAGATAACTCGATATAGATTGTTAACCCTATCTAGAGGGAAAAACAAAACATTGCCTTTTCTATTCATAAAAGCGGTAAAAGTATCTCTTGGAAGATTCCATTGTACGGATAGATCCGCTAATACGAATTCTTGTTCATAAGAGGCTCCGACAAAGGGGGTTCCTAAAACTTCTCTTACGACACTATGTGAACCATCGCAACCTACTATATACTGACAAGTAATTTTTTCATTCAAGCCAGTCACATTATTTTTAATTTCTGCCTCTACCCTATCATTTACTTCTGAAAAAGATAATAATTCTGTTTGGCGTTCAATAGAAACATTTTTCTTTGTTAGAAAATCTATCAAAATTTCTTCAGTGGCCGACTGTGGCAGAAAGAAAACAGACGGAAATGGTGTGCCTTTCGCATCAATATTTTTAAAATTAAGATGAAATTTAGATTTTCCATGCACATAAAAACTAACTTCTTTGATGGCAATTTCTTTTTCTATGAACTCTGAAGCGATTCCTAAATTTTGAAATATCTCCATCGATTTAGCTTGAATCGCAAAAGCTCTCGATTCTTTAGAACGATCAGCTTGTTTATCAATAATTCGAAAAGGAATTCCAAAACGTGTGAGCTGACAAGCCATCATTAAGCCGGTAGGCCCTGCACCTATAATAAGAACATCCGTATTCATGGTTGTTATTCCTTTTAAACTGTTTTTATCATCATTTTAACCTTCTTTTAGCTCGATTATATGGTATTATGCCCGACTAGTTAAAGTCTATAGGTCAAAGGCAATGAAACGCAAACATAAGCTATTTGTAAATAAGTTAGTCGTCAAAAAATCAAAATTACACGGATATGGTGTATTTGCAGATAAAAAACTACGAAAAGGCGAAATCATTGAAGAGTGTTACATTATTATCTCTAAAGGCGGCGATGAAATCTTAGAAGATTATTATTTTGATGTAAAAGGCAAATACGCTTTATTTACAGGTTTTGGGATTATTTATAACCATTCTGAAGAACCTAATGCCGATTATATTATTAACGCAAAAAGACATTTAGTGACCATTAAAGCTGATCGAACTATACAAAAAGGCGAAGAGATTTTTCTTTCTTATGGGGATGAATGGTTTACGAGTCGAGATATGAAACCTTTACCAGTCCTTAAAAAAGCCAAAAAAAAGAAGAAAAGGCGTTAAGGTTGTTTTTTAAATTCAGCGGGGCTTAAACTAGTTTTAACAAAGTCTTTAGCCGCTCTATCTAATCTTTCATAGGCAACATTATCATTATGTAAATACTCTCTGAACAAATAGACTCTACCTTTGCTCCAAGTATTTAAGTTTGCACCAAATAAAGCTCCCATATTGCCTTGTGTTATAGTTGCCATCAATTGAGCTGAGTAAGGGTGATCGTTATCTAGCTTTTCCGCGCATAAAAAATGTTTTATCGCTTCATGTATATCACCTGTTTTAAGTAAAAAAGCACAAGAATAAAGATGCCCTATACTCCAATATAAATTACACAAACGCTTAATATCGTTATCGAATTGAGCTCTTGCCTCTCCTTCTTTAGGTTTATCAGCATAAGTTTTACAACGCTCTAACAGTGCTGCATGAAAACCAAGTTCACAAGATTTATTAAAAGCCTCTTGGGGTAATTTATTTTCACGAAATTGGGTAAATAAATAAACTGTTATAAATTGATCATAAGTAGAACATTTATCTTTTTTATCTATTGATATAATATCTTCTCCAAAATAACCTGCCGCCTTCAAACGTTTAATCCATTTTTTTGTGTGTGGCAAATCATCTCTTTGACAAAATTGTTTGAACTCTAGATCGCATTCACTTAATTTAAAGATATCTTCAGCACAAAAAAGAACGATATTTTTTTCTATTTCAGCAATATCACCTTCATCGTGCTTTGTATGAAAATCCTTTAATATTTGGGCGTGCTTCCTTTCAAGGGAAAAAAAACTGCTTTTCATATTTCGCCGGGACTAACTTATTGATTGATAAGATTAATAATCCCAGAAAAATCCATTTCGCCATGACCTTCGCTCACAAAAATAGAATAAAGTTCTGCAGCAAGAGAACCTAGCGGAGTGATCGCATCAACCCCTTCTGCTGCATGCAACCCTAAGCGCAAATCTTTTAACATCATTTTTGCCATGAATCCTGGCTGATATTGATTATTGGCAGGCACATTGGGAAGTATTCCAGGAACAGGACAATAGCTTGTGATAGACCAACATTGACTTGAGGCATTAGAACTCATTTCAAAGAATTTTTTAAGATCTAAACCTAATTTATCTGCGAGTGTAAATCCTTCACTCACTGCGATCATAGAAATCCCTAAAATTAAGTTATTACAAATTTTAGCCGCTTGGCCGTGACCTTCGGGACCTATGTGAATCACTTTTTTTCCTAGTTTTTCTAATAGTGGCAGAGCTTTTTTAAAGTTATTTTCATCTGCTCCCACCATAATGGTCAGTGTCCCATCCATTGCACCTTTAACACCACCCGATACAGGAGCATCTAGCATTATAATATTAGAAGTTTTTGCAAGCTTATGTAATTCTTTAGTCACTGTGATTTCTATAGAAGAACAATCAATAAATAAAACACCTTTGGGTAAGTGTTTAAAAACTTCTTTCACTTGTTCGCCTGTTTGTAACATAGTAATAATTACTTCTCGATCTTTTACCAGATCCTCAATTGATTTCGCAGAAACTGCGCCTTTGGTTTCTAAGGCTTTCATCGCTTGCGGCGCAATATCAAAAACTTTTACATCAAAATCTGCTTTTAATAAATTCTGCACCATAGGATTTCCCATATGGCCTAAACCAACAAAGCCAATATTTTTCATCATAATTCTCCAGAATAGCGCTCAGTAATTTTTTTCAATTGCGTATAGAAATTAACACCTTCATGACCATACATGCCGATATCACCAAACATAGATCTCTTCCAACCGCCAAAACCATGATAAGGCACAGGAACTGGAACAGGGACATTAATACCCACCATGCCGACTTGTACTTTTTCTGCAAATGTTCGGGCAGTATATCCATCACGGGTAAAAATAGCTGTACCATTTCCATATTCATGTTCGTTGACTAATTCCAATGCGCTTTTAAAATCAGGCACTCGCACAATACATAAAACTGGCCCAAAAATTTCTTCTTGGTAAATTTTCATCGTAGATTTTACTTTATCAAATAAACAGCCGCTTAAATTAAATCCTTTAGTAGATTTATTATTGCGTCCATCTAAAACTAATTCAGCACCTTCTTTAATACCTAAATCAATATAAGAAAGCACTTTTTTTAAGTGGGCTTCTGTCACCAGAGGATCAATGTTTAATTTTTCAATTTTAGGTTTAAATTTTGAAATTAACTTATCAGCATCGCCTACAGCAACTACCACTGAAATCGCCATACAACGCTCCCCAGCAGATCCAAAAGCAGCATTAACAATAGAATCCACTGCTAAATCCAAATCTGCATCCGGCATCACTACTGCATGATTTTTCGCACCACCAAACGCTTGAACGCGCTTTCCATAAGCTGCAGCTGTTTTATAAATATTTTCAGCAACGATACTGGATCCAACAAAACTCACTGCTTTAATATCTTTATGCGCTAATAATAAATCTACTGACTCTTTATCCCCTTGCACAACATTAATAACCCCGTCTGGGTAACCCGCTTCTTTTGCTAATTCTGCAATTCGAATTGAACAAGAAGGATCTTTTTCCGAAGGTTTCCATATAAAAGTATTACCGCAGGTTACCGCCAATGGAAACATCCACAAGCCAATCATCGCAGGAAAATTAAAAGGCGTAATACCAACACAAACACCTAAAGGTTGTCTTATCGAATAACAATCCATTTCTGGACCAACGTTTTCACTATAACTTCCTTTAAGAAGTTCCGGCGCCCCACAAGCGTATTCAACGATATCAATCCCCCGTTGCACAGAACCGCGGGCTTCGATAATAGATTTACCATGTTCTTTAGTAACAAGCTCTGCTAGTTCTTCTAGATGTTCTTCTAATAGAGATTTAAATTTAAAAAGTATTCGCGTGCGTTTTAAACAAGTTGTTACCGCCCACGCAGGGAATGCTGATTTTGCTGCAACGACTGCTTTATTAATTATTGCGCTATCTGCCAATAGGATTTGGCCAGTTTTTTCGCCAGTTGCAGGGTTATATAAATCAGCTTTGTTTCCAGATGAAGTGACGGTTTGGCCATTGATATAATGCGCGACTTGATACATGTTCCCTTCCTTTGTTTATATCCATTTATATACTAAGCTACTTTTCCAACTCCTGCCACCGAGCGTATAATTTTTCTAATTCTAAACCAATTTTATTTAACTTTTCTAAAGTCTCAGCAACCTTATCTGGCGCTTGCTGATAAAACTCTGATGAAGAAACCAACTCTTGAATTTCTTTTTGTTCTTTTTCTAATTTTTCTATTTTTAAAGGTAACTCAGTCAATTCTCTTTGTTCTTTATAGCTTAATTTAGTAGGCTGTTTAACTTTTTCAATCACAGGTTTTGATTTTGGTTTCTCAATCACTTCAGGTTTTTTATGCTGCAACCAATCATGATAACCACCCACAAATTCTTCAATTTTTCCATTGCCGCTAAAGACCAAAGTGCTAGTGACAACATTATCTAAAAAAGTTCTATCGTGACTTACAATCAATAAAGTACCCTGATAATTGGCTAATACTTCTTCTAATAATTCTAAAGTTTCAATATCTAAATCATTGGTGGGCTCATCTAATACTAATAAATTCGTCGGCTGACTGAATAATCTTGCTAGCAATAAACGATTACATTCTCCACCAGAAAGCGCTTTAACAGGAGTCATCGCGCGTTGTGGGGTAAAAAGAAAATCGCCTAGATAACCAATAATATGTTGTCTCTTGCCATTGATTTCTATGACCTCACGGCCCTCTCCTACGTTATCTATTACAGTTTTTTCTAAATCAAGCGCTGCACGCAATTGATCGAAATATGCTACTTGTAGTTTGGTTCCTTGTCTTACCGTGCCATGATCGGGTTTTAACTCACCTAATAAAATATTTAATAAAGTACTTTTGCCAATACCATTAGGGCCAATTAAACCAATGCGATCGCCGCGCGTAATACGAATGGTAAAATCCTTAACAATGGGATGATCATTGAAACCATGACTCACATCTTTTGCTTCAACGACCATTTGTCCTGATTTTTCACCCTCATGCAAATCAAAACTTGCTTTGCCTACTACTTCGCGACGTTTAGAGCGTTCTAATCGTAACGCTTCTAAACTTCGCACACGGCCTTCGTTTCTGGTACGACGCGCTTTAATGCCTTGTCTGATCCAACGTTCTTCATCGGCTAGTTTTTTATCAAACAAAGCATTATGTGTCGCCTCTGCGCTTAGCATTTCTTCTTTACGTCTTAAAAAATTATCATAATCACCAGGCCATGAGCTTAGATGACCCCGATCTAATTCTATAATTCTAGTGGCTAAGCGTTGTAATAAAGATCTATCGTGCGTAATAAAAATTAAGCCAATATTTAAAGACAATAATTGATCTTCGAGCCATTGAATAGCGCTAATATCTAAATGATTGGTCGGCTCATCGAGTAATAATAATTCAGGGGCGGCAACTAAGGCTTTAGCTAATGCTGCGCGGCGCTGCCAACCGCCTGAAAGTTCTGCGACTTTTTTATCGGGCGATAATTCTAAACGCTCTAAAATTGTTTTAATATTTTGCTCAAATCCCCAGCCGTTTTTAGCATCGATCGCATGCTGTAAGCGTTCGAGCTCTGCAAAATCTGATTCTGTTAAACGCAGCGTTAAAGCATGATAAGCGGCTAACAATTTTCCGGTTTCTTCTAAGCCTTCGGCTACAAATTCAAATACCGTGAGCGGGCTTTCTCGTGGTAATTCTTGTTCCAACATCGCCATTCGTAAATGGGGTTTGCGCCAGACGCTACCACTATCTAATTGCTGAACGCCTGCAATCACGCGCAATAAAGAAGATTTGCCCGCACCATTGCGGCCAATTAAACACACTCGCTCACCGGTTTCGATTTGTAATTTAGCATGATCTAATAAAACATCTAAACCAAAGGCTAGTGATCCATCATCGATTGAAATTAAATGACTCATTTTAACGGCTCTTTATGACTTTCAACTATAAAATAAAGTGCAATAGCAGATAGTATCGCACATAACATTAAATAACCTGCTGGCGCTAAATTATTCCCGGTTGCATGAGTTAATGCTAAAGCAACCATGGGAGTAGTTCCACCAAAAATAGCTAAGCTAATGTTATACCCCAAAGCCGTACCACTATTTCTAACACGTGCGGGAAACAATTCTACTAACAACGTAGGAATTAATCCTGCAATAGGTACAATCAACACACAAAGCAGCATATCACCCACTAAAGCATAGGCAAATTGTTTTTGTGATAATAACCAAAAAACAGGAAAAGAAAAAATAACAAACCCCCATAATCCTGCTTGAAAGACAGGTTTACGCCCAAACTTATCGGATAACATTCCCGCCATAGGAAATAAAATTAAAATAAAAATCAGGCTAATTAAATTAATCAAGTTCGCATCATTCAATGAAAATCCTTGGAATTTAGTTAAATAGCTCACGACATAAGCAATTAAAGTATAATTTCCAACGGCCATCACGCAGGTGAGTAAAATAGATAAAATTAATTCTTTACGAAAAAATAAAAAAACTTGTTTTATAGATACATGCTCTTCTTCTTGTACTTCTTTAACAAATTTAGGTGATTCTTCCGTGCGCAATCGTATCACTAATCCTATGATTCCTAAAATACCGCCCAACCAAAATGGAATTCTCCATCCCCAGAAATGTAGGTTTTCGACAGTGAGTGTAAATGTCATCGTTGATGCCATCAAAGCACCAAATAGCATACCAAAGAACGCGCTGCCCATCACCAAACAGCCGGCTAAACCTCTTTTATTATCCGGCGCGTGTTCTACCAGAAAAGTCGCTGCACTATTTAATTCGCCACTGACTGCAATTCCCTGGCACAAACGCAACAGCGTTAACAAAACAGGTGCTGCCACTCCTATTGAAGCATAAGTCGGTAAAAAACCAATTAAAAACGTAGGTAGCGTAATAATACTCATTGATATAATAAGCGCGATTCGTCGACCTAAGTGATCGCCAATATAACCAAATACCGCTGCACCCAAAGGTCTTACTAAAAACCCTGTCGCAAATACTGCAAAAGTTAATAATAAAGAAGTGGCTGGATTTTTAGTTGGAAAAAATAATAAAGCAATTAACGGCGCAAAATTAGCGTATAAAATAAAATCATACCATTCTAAAGCATTGCCAAAAAGACCGGCAATTAAGGTTGTTTTGTTAGATAACATAATAGCTTAAATTTCCATTTGATAAGTGTACGTAAATCAAGTAAGATTAACCATTATAACACTCTAAGGGAGAAAAACATGACTCATGGTGGACCACGTAAAGGGGCTGGGCGCCCTAAAGGCCGCGGGCCTTATGGTGAGGCAACCCAACCCATTCGCCTTCCTATTAGCCTCATTGATTCAGTTCAAAAATTTGTCGCTAATAAAGGTTATCAATTGCCACTTTATAGCTCTAAAGTGCCTGCCGGTTTCCCCTCTCCCGCAGATGATCATATCGACAAAAAACTTGATCTGAATGAGCACTTAATCAAACATCCTGCCGCTACTTTTTTTGTTACCGTCACCGGTCACTCTATGATTGATGCCGGCATTCATGAAAATGATATTTTAATTGTCGATCGCAGCATCACGCCTACCCACGGAAAAATTGTAGTAGCCGCATTAGATGGCCAGCTCACGGTAAAGCGTTTGCATCAATCTAAAAACGGTAAATTATATTTAATGCCTGAAAACTCAAAGTTTCAACCTATTGAAATTAAGGAGGAGAATGAAATCTATATTTGGGGTATCGTCACTAACGTGATTCACTCGGTGTGATGAAAACTTTTGCGCTGGTCGATTGTAATAATTTTTTTGCTTCATGCGAGCGCATTTTTAACCCTAAACTCGAAGGGAAACCCATTGTTGTTTTATCCAATAACGATGGTTGCATTATAGCCCGCTCACAAGAAGCTAAAAAATTGGGCATACCTATGGGCGCACCCTATTATCAATGGCGCGCTCTGTGCCAAAAAAATAATGTGCATGTATTTTCATCTAATTTTGAATTATACGGTGATATCTCCGATCGCATAATGACAGCGCTAACTTTGCTATGCCAAGACATAGAAATTTATTCTATAGATGAAGCTTTTTTAACTTTTGATGATTTAACGTTAATAGAAGCAAAACACATTCGAAAAACTTTAAAAACTTGGATAGGCATTCCTGTGTCTATTGGTATTGCACCCACTAAGACTCTCGCTAAAATTGCTAATGCGATTGCTAAAAAACAGACACAAGAAGGTGTATTTGATTTACGAAATCCTAAAATTTGTGATGCTTTATTATCACAATTTCCCATTGAAGATATCTGGGGCATTGGCAAACAGCTGGCAAAACGACTTAAATCACTCAATATTCATACCGCAAAAGAATTACGCGATGCTAATTTAAAAACCCTACGCAAACAATTTAGTGTGGTCATGGAGCGGATGATACAAGAATTACGCGGTATTTCTTGTTTAGCGCTTGAAAGCGTACAACCCCGAAAACAAATTATTACTTCACGCTCATTTGGAAAATCTGTTACAACACTGCCTGAATTACAAGAAGCTCTTAGTCATTATACAGCGCGCGCTTGCTTTAAATTACGCAGACAACAGAGCTTAGCCCACGGAATTTGCGTATTTTTACGTACAGGATTTTTTAACGCGAAAGAAACTCAATATCAAAATAGTTTAGTTTATTATTTTTCTGAACCTTCTGCAGATACGCGCTATATTTTATCCATCGCCAAAACATGCTTAGAAAAAATATTCAAACCTGAATTTAAATACCATAAAACCGGTATTATATTACTGGATCTAATACCAGATCATATTCAACAATTTAATTTATTAGCAGATCGTGATCCTATAAAAAGCAAGCTAGTCATGAAAACCCTAGACCAAATTAATGGTCAAATGGGCGATAACACCCTCTTTTTTGGTGCTGAGGGTATAACACGAGAGTGGCGCATCAAATGTGATCGCCGCTCTCCACGCTATACCACTTGCTGGAAAGAATTAGCTATCGTCCACTCTTCTTAGGGAGGAGAGGAGCTGCTGCCGAAGGAAATTCGATTTCAGGCTGCTCATCTTCATTCATTTGAGTTAAAATATTTTTCATGGCCAAATAAAACTTAGACTGAAGTGCATCCTTACGCCCATCTAATCTTGATAACCAGCGCTCCCATCCTCCTGTCTTTCCAAAACAACCGATGCTTTCATCAGTAAAAGCATTTTTTGCCTCTTCAGATACTGTGCGCGCTCTTTTTCCTTCAAAAAGATCAACTTGTATTTGCACAATTTCACGAACCACGTGCGGTGGTTGATGTTGCAGCGCAGCTAAAACTGCCGCCGCTCTTCCTTGGTGTCTATCACTAAACCAGCCATTGGTATATTTATTTAAAAGATCATAATTAATAACCACGCTAACGGGAGAACCAGGGTCACTTTTCTCTGGATGAGGTGATGGAGGCGGAGTACTGTTAACTAACGGATAAAAATAAGTTTTATAAGCTTGTTGATAAACTAAAAAATCGTCCGCCTTCAGATGCGCGAACTCTTGTTTTTTATGATTTAAATCTGATTTTCCATCGAGAAAAACTTTTATTTTTTGTTGAAAATCTAGATAAACCTGAGGAAGGCGATCTGGATCAACTCCAGACGGAATTGGATAAGCTTTAAATTCCTCCAAATGAGCGAATTGTTTCAAATGCGGAGAAACAGGTTGGGTAGCAATTAAAAAAAATTCATCTAACAAAAGAAACAAAAGAGCAGATTGCGCCAAACATTCTAAATTATGAGTTTTCTGAAAATTCTTATAAAGATAACACCCTAAATCAAAATACGCATACCAATGGCCATGTCTAACAGCTTTTTTAAGCCATTCTAACCTCTCCTCGCCTGAGAATTTTTTAAATCTTGATAATCGATAGGCAATATTTTTATCATGATGTGCCCATTTTGTAATTTGGCTTATATCAGGATTTTGCTCAATACTTGCCCCTTCATTATCAGCCCAAGGAGAAAGCTCAGGATTATCAGTATCAAACGGCTCCTCCGAAGGATTATTTGACACGCCCAACACTCTATCTATAACGTCCATCTGCGGGATAAGATCAATAGCAGAGAACTCTTCGTTTTCATTTTTTTTACTAAATATATCTACCGGTATATCAGTAGTTAATACGCCTCGACGTATTGCGTTTGTGAGCCTAGAAGGAAGACTCGGAATACCCTTTTTAAATTCAGATTCGCTCGATCCTGATGAGCGATTAGAAGTAGAACTGGAACTATTAGTTGAGTCGCTACTGGTTCGACTCTCTACTTCAGGAACCAGAGCACGAGGAGGTGGTGAAGGTTTACCCCAGTTACTTAGCATTATACGTCCGCCGACCCTTTCGTGAGGATCTAGAGACCAAAGTTGTTGCAAAATGATGAATCCTTTGGCAGGTAAATATTCAAAACTAGCCAGTGCTTGCATCCATCTTTGTTTTGCTTTCTCATCACTTAATGCAGAAATTTTTTGATACCATTGGTCGACGCATCTTTTAGCAGTGAAATTTTGTTCGGACAAAAATACCAAGTTTCCTAGTTTGGATTTTTTTGCATAATCGAAAAAAAACTCCGCCTCCGTTAATTTTGTAGGTAACTGAGGATCTCTTAAAAGTTCTTGGAACTCACTGGTAATAGTAGTAAGAGAAGCCGCTCTTTGTGCCATTGGTACTCCTTGTATACAACACTAAAAATTCCTTTAGCTGACCACCGCCCCAACCGCCGTATCGGTGTCACTCGCTTTTCTATCAGCTACCCATTTTAAAATAATACTGAAAATACAATATAAAATTAATGCGGGGTACAAAACTTCTAAAATCGGTAAAGCGATTTTCATAATAGCGCTAAATCCAAAAATACTCATGGTGAAAGTAATCATTAAACTTCCGATCAAGCAAAATAAACGCGGTACTCTTTTTTGCAAAATATATTCATAAAAGAAATTCGTAGAAACTTCCGTTAATGCAGTAGCTGTTACTAAACACGCAAATGCCACACAAAATCCCACAAACAAAGCCCCTGTCTTACCCATAACAGCAACAGCGATCGCTTCAATCATTTGCGCGGGATCAAGATTTTGTAGAGAAGTCGCATGTCCAAAAGCAACCAGCATAAATCCAACATAAACTAAAGATAAAAGTAAGGCGCTCACTAAACAAGATTGTATTAACATTTTAATAATCGTTCTAGAGTTAACAATACCCATTTCTTTCGCTTTCAAAACAATATTATTATAAATATAAGTACAAAAGAAAAAAGTACCAATTAAATCCATAGTTCCATAACCACCCAGCAAACCTTCTTTAACGGAAGCTACAATAGTTGCATCCGTATCAAACTGATAATTTGCTGAGATTAAACCTAAAACAATTAACGACAAAAATAAAATCAATTTCATCGGAGATAAAACGTAACTGATAATATCAATCACCTTACTCGGTCTAAACGTTAATAAAAATAAGATTCCACAAAATAAAGCACTCATTAAATAAGGATGGTTTGACGCAAAAGGTAAAAAAGGAGCCAGCGTATGATAAGCCACCGATTCAGTACGGGGTATCACTAATAAAGGTCCTAAAATAACAAATAAAAAAGTAATCAAAATAAAGGCGGGGACTTTCCCTAGGCGTTGAAATAAAGCCCAGTAATCAGCCTGATACAGTGCGGTCGCCAATAAACCTAAAAATGGCAAGCCGACGCCTGAAAATAAAAAAGCAGGAATCACATAAAGCAAATGACCACCTTCCCTTGCCCCTAATAATAAGGGGAAAACAATGTTTCCGGCACCGAAAAACATGGCAAACATAGCCATACCTGTCATCAATACTAGTCTTTTTGTCATTATCGCCTCGTTATAGTAATTAATAGATTAACCCATGAACCTTAAGGAAATCTGAAGAAAACCGTTTATTTTTAGACAGAAATCATACAAATTCTAGGGTACTTTATACGTTTTAAGCTATATCCCTTTGATTTTCAAGTAAATTGCAAGAATAAGCCTCATGGTCTATGCTTAATATATAGATATTAATAAAAAGGCCCTTAATCATGGCACAAAACGAAGCAAAAACACTACAAAAGCAACTCATAGAAGCCTTAGAGCCTTTACAAAATAACCATCCCGAGATTAGAAAACAACTACCCGATAACTATCTAGAAAAAAAACAACTTTTTGCACCCAGCCCTAACCAAATTAATGCATTATTAAAAAATGAATCGGATCGTCACTTTTTTCAACAAAGATTAAAATATATCAAATGTTTATGGATTATTACTAAATTAGTATCCCTAGATCCAACGATAATGGAAGACTCTGATAACGCTAAGTTAAAAAAACTGTTTAATTTATGTTTGGACAAAATCCAAAAATACAACAATATCCTAAATCCGCAAACTTTGGTAAACTCCCCCCTGCCCAAAAAAAAATGATTAAGGATGTTTTCTATGAAGCAGGATTATCTTGACTTTCTTCGCAAGGAAATTGCGAGTTTAAAGCAACAAGGCTTATACAAATCAGAACGTGTCATCACCTCGCAACAACAAGCAGATATTACTATTAATACTGGCCAAGAAGTTATTAACCTTTGTGCCAATAATTATTTAGGTTTAGCCAACCATCCTGCACTGATTGAAGCCGGGAAAAAAGCGCTGGATCACTATGGTTACGGCATGTCCTCAGTTCGATTTATTTGTGGCACACAATCAGACCATAAAGAATTAGAAGCGAGAATTAGTCAATTCTTAAGCACTGAAGATACTATTTTATATTCTTCTTGCTTTGATGCGAACGGTGGCTTATTTGAAACACTTTTAAGCCCAGAAGATGCCATTATCAGTGATGCGTTAAATCATGCGAGTATTATCGATGGCATAAGACTTTGTAAAGCCAAACGATTTCGTTACAACAATAATGACATGAAGGATCTGGAAGAAAAATTAAAAGAAGCTAAAGATTGCAGATATCGCTTAATTGCAACCGATGGTGTATTTTCCATGGATGGCATCATTGCGAACTTACCTGCCATTTGTGATCTTGCAGATAAATATAATGCGATGGTCATGGTGGATGATTCACATGCCGTAGGATTTATGGGTAAAAATGGCCGTGGAACACCTGAATATCATCAGGTGATGGATAGAATTGATATTATCACGGGAACTTTAGGTAAAGCCTTAGGCGGCGCATCGGGAGGTTATACCAGCGGCAAAAAAGAAATCATTGAATGGTTAAGACAACGTTCTCGCCCCTATTTATTTTCTAATACCTTAGCGCCTGTCATTACTGCCACTTCAATTAAAGTTTTAGATTTATTAGAAAGCAGCCATGATTTAATTAAACGCTTACATGACAATACCGCTTATTTTAGAAAAGGTTTAGAAAATTTAGGCTTTAATTTAATTCCAGGCGAACATCCTATTATTCCTGTGATGTTAGGTGATGCTATCGTTGCTAAAACCATGGCCGATGAATTACTAAAAGAAGGAATTTATGTTATTGGTTTCTCTTATCCTGTCGTTCCTATGAACCAAGCTCGTATTCGTACGCAAATTTCTGCAGGATTAACTAAAGAGCATTTAGATAAAGCTTTAAGCGCTTTTGAAAAAGTCGGTAAAAAAATAAGGATCCCTTCATGAAAGCATTAGTCAAAGCAAAAGCGGAACCAGGTATGTGGATGATGGATGTTCCGGATCCAAAAATTGGGCCGCACGATGTGTTAATTAAAATTAAAAAAACTTCGATTTGTGGAACCGATGTACATATTTACAATTGGGATGAATGGGCCAAACAAAATATTCCAGTGCCCTTAACCATTGGTCACGAATTTGTAGGGGAAATTGTAGAACTAGGCCGTGAAATCACGCAATTTAAAATTGGCGATAGAGTATCAGGCGAAAATCACATTGCTTGTCGATTTTGTCGCTGTTGCAGGTCTGGCAAAGACCATCTTTGCAGAAAAAATACCAGCGTCGGTGTGAATCAAAATGGCGCTTGTGCAGAATATTTAGCACTTCCAGCAACCAACGCCTACCCTATTCCCGATGCTTTATCCGATGATATTGCAGCGATATTAAATCCTCTAGGAAACTCCGTCCATACCGCACTTTCTTTTGATGTAGTTGGTGAAGATGTGCTTATCACAGGCGCAGGCCCTGTAGGATTAATGGCTGCTGCCGTTGCTCGCAAAGCGGGGGCTCGTTACGTGGTCATTTCTGATGTCAGTCAATACAGATTAGATCTTGCGAAAAAAATGCAAGTAGACATTGCTTACAATCCTAATGAAATTAAAACCGACCAAATCATGAAAAAATTAGGCATGAAAGAAGGCTTTGATGTAGGTTTAGAAATGTCTGGCAACGCTCATGCTTTTAATAGCATGATTAACCATATGAACCATGCGGGTAAAGTGGCGCTCTTAGGCTTTTTACCCCATGAAACTCAAATTGATTGGAATCAAGTGATCATGAAAGGTTTAATTCTTAAGGGAATTTATGGACGAGAAATGTTTGAAACTTGGTATAAAATGGTATGCATGTTACAAAGTGGTTTGGATATTTCGCCTGTGATCACTCATGAATTAAAAATGGATGACTACCGCAACGCCTTTGAAATTATGCGTAAAGGCGAGTGCGGTAAAATTATTTTGTCCTGGTAAGCTTATCTAAATCTTTTACCAGCGCATCAATTTTATTGACAGTCTTCGTGTTACCAAAAGCTCCCCAAATTTTAAAATTATTTCTATGCTCTTTAAATAAGCCAGAATTCTTACACTTATCACAAAGGTCTGTTTTCTGATCTTTGCGCGACAAAGTTTTAATCTCTTTTTCCAACATTATAAAAGCATGATCGCGAATTAATTTGAGTGAATCATGCCAAGAGCTCGTCATATTTAACTGGGGATGACAGCGAATATCTCTATGGTAATTAACTTTATTTAAACCATTTTTATGTAAAAAATCATACATGGCTAATCGGGTAGAAGTGGTTACTTTTTCTTCATTGAATAATTTTATAATTTCCTGATGTAAGGCAAGTTTAGTATTTCTATCTTCTAATTTGTCTTCAGGGTATGTATCTAAAATCAACCGAAGTCTACCGACATAAATATCATATTGAGTTCTTGGCTGTTGGATTGGTACTGTTACGCTAGCAGCGACTGACTCCATGTCAGTACTAGTCAGTGGTCCAGATGAATTTGAATCTAGAGAGTCACTGGTCTGAGTCTCGGTATGTTTAATTTCTAATAATTGTGAATCCGAGCTTCTACTATTTCTACTGCCACTTTCCTCTGGGGCGTCGCGAGAAGGAGGTGTATTTCTGATAGGAGTTGACTCGGGGATGAATCGTCGTTGGGGTGGTGGGCTTGACTCGGGGATGAGTCGACGTCGGGGTGGTGGGCTTATAATACCCAATGGCACGCTTGTTGCTGTTTGGAGTTCTGCTCTTGTAGGCGCAAGCTTAACTTTAGGTTTAACAGCCAAATCAAACTGGGTATTCATGAAAACATGCTCTGTTTCCCCCGGAGGATTGGGTATCTCGGTTAAATTAATCTCGTTAATCTGGTTTTCTGGATTTAATGCTGCTTCAGGATGCAATAATCTTAAAAGAGTAACCAAGCATTTAAGTCTATAGTTGCTCTCAATATCCTGCTCTTTAATCTCATGTATTAGATGGACAAGCGCTTGTGCATGTCCAAAAGAAGCTGCGTACTTAAGTAACTCTAAATAGGAATCATTATCTTCTTGTTCCTCTACATATCGACTCAGCATAAATGCAAATTCAGGATTTTTTTTAGCATATTTTTTAATATTGGGGTGCAATTGATTAGCTGGTTCTGCTATAGCTTGCTTCCATTGTGAGACTAATCTTTCTTTTTCATTTTCTTCTTTTTCATCCTCCACATCCATTGCTAACTTATACAGTCTTCCCACTATTTCAGTAGGTAATATACCGCTTCTTGTTAGCATGAGCATCACAAGCTGCGCTATATGTTCGGGGGGCTCTACTGCTTCTACCTGACTATATAAACGAGCAGCCATTAATTTGTTAAGACCTGATTCATCCTGATTTAAACTAAGATAATAATTCGCTAATAGAATAATCCCTTGGCTGTCTTTTGCATTTTTTTTAAATTCGTATAAAGAAGGCATAAATTTCCCCTGCGGTGTATGATAAGCGCAATTAGTTTCAACACCATCATGGGGAAATGAAGATGATTAAAAAGCATACCAAGAGATGGACTTATTTTGCAATATAAACTTAACTGTTAAATAAATCTCTATATAAAATACCTAGCACACAATAACCCCAAGGAAGCGTCCAAATCAATCCAACCAATAAGGGAAGCGCACTGAGTAAAATAAGCAGACCACAGAAAAAGTAAGTAAAAAATACCTTAAACCAATGCTGTCCTACTTTTCTGCGAGATAAAGTTAAAGAATCAATAACACCTAGATTTTTATCCACGCATAATTGAGCCGCAAAAATAAACCCAACCGCAAGATAAATAATGGTTAGACCCACCAATGTTGCCCAAACAAACATAAGCAAAGGACTAATCGCATGAAGAACAATCCCTATAATCATCCCTACTAAAGCGACAAGGAATACAATTAACATAATTAAGAGAAAAATCCCACAAAGCGGCAAGAAATTTTTATAGCACTCAAATACATTCCCGACTCGAACCTCTACATCCCGCACGCGTTTAACACCCATCATGCGCAAACCAATGGACATAGGATATAAAGCTAGAACAATAATGAAATTTAAAATATGCGAATGAAGACTAAAATTAAATGCGTTAGTTAAAATAGTTAACACAAAATAAATAATTAACGCGCCCCACATGACGCCTTTAAAACCACTTATCTTTTGCCAAGCTTCTTTAAACACTTCCGAAATAGAGACTTGATCTAAGGGTCTAATATTCATAACGGGCGTCCTTTTATCAGGATGGTATATTAATTATACACCATATTCTAAGATAAAAAGACGCCTTATTTATCAATGTCTTACTTTTAGATAATGTTTAGGCTTTATCATTCTTGTTGGATTACCAATCTCGTTAGCATCCGAGTTTAAACGAAGTGTTTTTTCTGAATTGGTTTCTTTATAAGCCCCAAAAAACATTGAATTATTTATATGTTCTTTAAAGAGCTCTGAACGGACGCATTTATCATAAAGTTCTTTTTTCATTAATGGTGCCAACTGCTCACCATACTTCTTATTCATACCATTAATCTCATTCTCAAGCCTACTCCAAGCTATGGCTCGAATTTCTTTCATCATTTTTCCGCAAGAACTGGTCATATTACGTTTATAAAAATATCCTGTTTTACGATTATAATTAACTCCATTTTCCCAGGCTGCACTAATTCTCAGTCGATTAAACAATTGGAGCATTTCATCTATAGTCATATTATTTTTAAATAAATCTTTTACTTGTGTTTGGACCTCGGTTTTGTAAGCAAGTTTATCCTTATGTCTATCAGGTGAAAGTTTAGCCTTTCTAGCAAATTCAATAATTGCCGTCAGCTTTTTATCCAATACATCATAAGTATTTATTAGTGGAGTCTTTTTTTGTTCTGCTTGATCGTTAATTCTTTTAATTTCCTCATCGAACCTTCTCTGAGCCTGTGCGGACTCTTGGCGTATAGCGTTTAGCGTAGAATTGGCTGCTTCTAAGTCGTCTTGAACTTTTTTGAGTTCTTGTTGAGTTTTTTCTTTTTCTTCAGCAGCTTTCTTAGATTCTTCTCCCACTGCTTTTAATTCGGCTTGAATTTTTGTTAATTGCGTCGCATGCGCATCTGTACTTGTTTTTAGTTCCTCCTGCGCTACAGCTAAGTTATCGTTTGCATCGCGTAGTAGTTTATGTAAATTTGCTTCACCCTGGTCTCTTAGCTGTTCTGCTTCTGCCAACGCTTGTTCTTTCTTTGCTAATTGAGCCTTTAATTGTTTTAATTCAGCTTGAAGCTTTACGCTTTCAGTTTGCTCTTCAGCCTCTACGGCTGCTGTTACCGCTGCTTCTTCACGAGCTACTTGTAGCTCCGCTGTGATTCGTGTTTTTTCATTTTCTAGAGCTGCTTTTTCTGCTTCCAGCTTTTTTATCTGCGCCACTGCTTCTTTTAGTTCAGCTAACACAGCTTCAGCGTTTTTTTGCAAATCTTTATATGTACCCTCAGCGGCGGCTAATTTATCTTCAATGTCATCTTTCCCAGTCGCAGCAGTGATAACCGGTTGTGCGACAGCAAAGACGGGGACAGCTACTCTAACTGTTGAAGTAGGTGAAGAGGTAGCTGAGGGGCCCGTATTTTGAGTAGATTTTTTAGTAGGGGTACCAGTCTTTAATGCAGCACTAGATGGTGATGCCGATGAGGAGGCTTGAGCAAATACTGAAGAAACAGCCACCGGCAGGCTTCTTGTGATTGGTGGTGTGCTTATGATTGGTGGGGTGCTTGAGATTGGTGGCCTATTAGGACTAACTGATAGTGTACGAGCATGTAGCGCTGCGCTTGGAGGAAGTAGTCTGGCTCTAGTTTTTGTCGGCGGTGTGGCTGGTGCTGCAGGCGTAAGTATCGCTATTCCTGCTACAGCAGCGATAGCGTTGCGCTCAACTTCCTCTAAATCTCTTTCTTGATCGTCATCATTTTTAAGCATTTCACGCACTGCAGCTCCTGCAGCAGGGATTGGTTCTTTTTTAGCTAACCCCTCTACTGCCGCATCAAATTCATCATAGCAATCAGCTGGCTTAGGAAACTCTTCTACTTTTAATCTACTGAAAGTTGATCGTGGAACTCTTAAGGCTTGAAATCGATCAGGATAAAGCAATTGAAAAACAGCTGCTAAGGCTTGCGCTTTATTAATCTTGCCCTGCTGCTCTGCTGACAAACTTTGTAACTGTGCTCCGGGAGTACCAATACTCGTACCTTGTCTTTGAATAGCTTGAGAAGGACCTACAAAATATTTACTGATCAAACATATCATTGCCTCAGGTTCACAATAAGAAGCCGCGAGAGTATCACTTCCTGCAAATTTACTTTCTTCAGTTTCCCCATTCTCCGTGGTAAGAAAATAAATACGTTTTTGCAATGCTAAAGGTAATTTTTTAAAGTTTTCAAGTAAGGGTTTAAGTTTCTTTGGGGCTTCTTGGTTAATATGAGCATAAATACTGACTTCTTTTACACTCTTAAATTCTGATAAATTTTCAATGCGACTTCCACTCATATCGTTCCTCCTTACTATGTCAATTTTTCCAAATGCGACAACACAGACCTTGCGAGAGCGGGTAGCGCGTAGCCACCTTCGAGTAATGAAACGATGCGCCCAGGGCAGTGTTGATTCGCAACCTGTTTAATTTGATTGGTTATCCAAGCATAATCGCTTTCGATTAAATTAAAATCTGCCAAGGTATCTTCTCTGTGAGCATCAAAACCTGCGGAGAAGAAAATCATGTCGGGTTTAAATTTATCGAGTGCGTTTAGCCAAGTGTTTTCTATATTATTACGAAACATTTTACCATCCGTTCCAGGAGGCAAAGGTAAATTAATAATATGATCACTTTTCGTATTGAAACCACTATGGGGGTAAAATGGATGCTCGAAAGAGGAACATAACAACACTCTTTCATCGTTACGAAAAATATCTTCTGTACCGTTACCATGATGCACGTCAAAATCAATTATGGCAATCTTTTTTAAACGATACTGTAATAATACGTGAGCCACGCCGACTGCAACATTATTAAAAAAACAAAAACCCATCGCGTGATTTTTTTCGGCGTGATGACCGGGTGGACGCACGTTACAAAATGCCGCTGAAAATTTATTTTGCATAACTAAATCAACTGCTAAAATTGCAGCTCCTGCAGAACGCAAAGCGGCATTTAAAGTAAAAGGATTCATAAAAGTATCGGGATCTAAGCTAACTAAGCCTGATTTTGGACTTACTTTAAAAATATAATCAATATAGTCTTCATCATGAACTTCTATTAATTGTTCACGGGTAGCGAGTGGCGCTTCGAAATATTCTATAGGTAAATTTGAATTTCGCACGATTTCTTCAATGACTTTAACACGCGCGGGTTGTTCTGGGTGTCCGTAACCCATATCGTGCAACTCACAATCCTTATGCGAAATAAACGCTAGTGTCATTGATATCGATTTTTTAAATAACTCAATAATCCGCGCAAGCCCATCGCTTCACCACCTTGAGGACGCCCAGGGCGTGATTTTAAATTCCAGGCCATTAAATCAAAATGTAACCATGGAATATGATCCGGCACAAATTCTTTTAAAAATAAAGCAGCTGTAATTGCGCCACCATAACCATCCACAGAGTTATTACTAATATCTGCAATGGGACTATTAATAGAATCCCTATATAAAGCAAATAAAGGTAAACGCCAGATATAATCTTGCTCTTGATTTGCTTGTTTTATAACAGCATCGGCTAATTTATCTTGATTGCAAAATACAGCCGGTAATTCAGTTCCTAAAGCCACTCTAGCAGCGCCCGTTAAAGTTGCAATATCAATTAGCAAATCAGGATTTTCACTGACGGCTTCTGTTATAGCATCGGCTAAAACTAATCTCCCTTCGGCGTCGGTATTACCTATTTCTACTGAAATTCCTTTACGACTTTTAATCACATCGCCGGGTTTAAAAGCATTACCTGAAATAACATTTTCAGCTAACGGAATTAACACTCTGAGATTAATAGCTAATTTAGCATCCACAATCATACGCGCTAAACCTAACACATGCGCAGCACCACCCATATCTTTTTTCATGAGCACCATGCCAGCTGCGGGTTTAATATCTAAACCACCGCTATCAAAACAAATCCCTTTGCCGACTAAAGTCACTAAAGGATTTTTTTTATTACCCCAACGCAAATCTAATAAACGCGGTTGATCATCGCTCGCACGACCTACGGCATGAATTAACGGATAATTTTTCTTAAGTAAATCCTTACCAGTAATTTGTTTTACTTTCATTCCTGATTTTTTAGCTAAAGCCACCGCGATTTTTGAAAATTCCGTAGGACCCATTTCTTCCGTAGGCGTATTAATTAAATCACGCACCATACAAAGAGATGACACTAGACTCGTCACCATTTTTTGTTGCGCGCTGGGAATTTCTAACTGAGCGGTTACGCGTGTATCTTTTCGGTAACGCGTAAATTGATAAGCACCTAAACCCCATGCCATAAAAAACAAGGGATCTTTCACTTGCTGTAATTCGTATTTTCCCGGGGGCAATAGATTAGGAAGATTTCCTACGCTCCAAAAATTATTTTCATGATTGATACAAAAAATAACTTTAGCTAAACGCCCGTCTTTATCAGGAATTAAACTAAGATTACCAGCTTCGCCCTTATAGCCTGATGCGCTTAGCCAATTTTTAATAAATGCGCTTTGTTTTTCTTTCCATTTTTTGAAATCACTTTCAACGACCAAATAAATAGGCGTAATTGCCATAGGTTCTCCTTAACCGATTGCGACCTCTGCGGGAATATATTCTTGATGCAGCGCGCTTGCAACGGCTCTATGTGTTAATTTTCCTTTACAAACATTTAAACCATTGAGTAAATGCCCATCTTGTTTCATGGCTTGCTTGTAACCATAATTTGCTAACGATAATACAAAAGGCAATGTTGCATTATTCAAAGCAAACGTTGAAGTGCGCGGCACAGCTCCTGGCATATTGGATACACAGTAATGCACAACGCCATCGACTATATAAGTCGGCTGTTTATGCGTAGTGGGTTTACTGGTTTCAAAACAACCGCCTTGATCAATAGAGATATCAACCATGACAGATCCCTGTCGCATTTGACTGACCATATTGCGTGTTACTAATTTAGGTGCTGATCCACCCGGAATTAATACCGCGCCAATGACTAAATCAGCAGTAGTGACGTGCTCTTCTATGGCATCAATCGTTGAATAAACGGTCGTTATTTTGGAACCAAATTGTAAATCTAAATGATATAAACGCTCAATGGATTTTTCAATAACTACCACTTGTGCGCCCATGCCTATTGCGACTCTTACGGCATTTGTTCCTGCAACCCCACCGCCTAAAACTACTACTTTAGCGGGAGCAACACCAGGAACTCCGCCTAATAAAATTCCACTGCCTTTGTTAGTAATTTCAAGAGAAGTCGCACCGGCTTGAATAGACATACGTCCTGCTACTTCACTCATAGGAGCTAACAAGGGCAAACCGCCTTGTTTATTAGTTACCGTTTCATATGCAATACCAATACAACCAGAATCTAATAATAATTTCGCTTGTTCTGGATCGGGTGCTAAATGAAGATAAGTAAATAATACTTGGCCTTCACGTAAC
>JABDEM010000024.1:0-278 GCA_013287085.1 Gammaproteobacteria bacterium | reverse complement strand
TAAATTTCTTCAGCGGAACTTACAATAGTCGCCCCCACTTGTTCATAAGCTTTATCGTCAAAACCAATTCCAGTACCTGCATCATGTTGCACAATTACTTGATGCCCATTCATGACTAATTCACGCACGCTTCCGGGGACTAAACCTACCCGATATTCATCAGTTTTAATTTCTTTTGGTACACCAATTAGCATGATTGTTATCCCCCTAAAAATTTCGGCTATAGTAGCACATCAATGTTCAATCAACATCCTGTTTAATCTTTGGACAAAGACCGC
>JABDEM010000023.1 GCA_013287085.1 Gammaproteobacteria bacterium | reverse complement strand
TAGGGGTTATTAATCCTTATCAAGCTTATATCCGTACTTTAACTTCTCCGCCGCCGTTTTCAATTGTTAAAAGAATAACAACCACCCTGACTCAAGTGCTCTCAATTCCAGGCTGGGTTCCTGCTAATGGCAAATATATAGATGGGAAAATACGTATCGATGTGAAATCGATGGGTGTAGGTCCTGATATTTTAGTTCACTGGGCTAAAAAAAATCTGTTTGATCTTCAAGTCGGAACAGATGGCTTTTATCTGGAGCGTTCGGAAACCTTTTTTAACCGCGTCCCACCCAAAACTATCTATAAAATCAATAATACGATTGCCACGTTGGTTGATCGTTACTCTTATGTTTTACCGGGTAATGTGGTCAAGGTAAATTCGATTTCAGCGAGAGGACAATACAAAGAAGCAGCTATTACCGTTACTTTTGCGGGCATGACTAATACCACTTTGTATATGATCGGTGAGCAGTTAAATAATTTACCGTTAGTGTTATCAAAAATGGATGTAAGTTTTGTTAATGGCTATTTTTCGGGTACAATTAATTTATTAGCGCTAGGGAATTAAGCATATGATGTCTGACAAGCCAAAAGGGAATTCACCGTTATCCAAAATGCCTACCAAGCAAAAAGTCACGGCTATTATTGTTGTGCTGCTTTTTGTTTTTGTTATTTACGAAGCGTATGGATTATTTGGAGGAGGGGGTGGAAAGTCTGCGCCTTCACCTCAAATTCAACCGGTCGCAACCGCTATGAATGCAACTCCAGTTGCTGCAGGCGGAGGAGGAGCAGCCCCTTCAAGTCCTACCACTCCAGGAGCGATGCCATCACCCACAGGACAAGGACAAATTTCAGAAATCGCTGCGCCTAGAGACGTTGAAATACTAAATTTACAACAAGAAACCCAGCAAAAATATATTAGTTCCATTAATCAATTGCAGATTTTGCGCATCCAAAGAGAAATCGCAGAAACGAATGAAGCAATTGCTACGGCGAAATTAGCAACAGTAACCGCTGAAACTAGCATGGCGACATTATTAACGAAGCCTTCCGCCGCAGCTCTTGCAGCAGCAGCGGCTGCTCAAAGTTATACCCCAGTTGCGCCAGGAGGCATGACACAATCAGGGCCCCAAGGAGGTTATAGTGTTGCTTCCGTTGCGATGCATCAAGATCAATGGAGCGCTGTACTCGTCTATCAGGGTAAATCTTATAGTGTGATGGTGGGCGATGTATTGCCGACCGATAACTCCACAGTTCAAAAAATTGATACGGATGGTGTAGTGTTAGAAAAAAATGGCAAAATCAATAAAATCACTATGGCTTCTAGTTATTAATATTTCCATCAAATACTCGACTCGCAGGCCCTGTCATCAAAACAGGGCTTTTGTTTTTTTGCCAACTAATTTTTAATTGTCCTAAGGCAAGCTCTACTTTAACTTCATTATCTAAAATATTTTGCTGAATACCTGCAACCACCGCAGCACAAGCATTACTCCCACAAGCTAAAGTCTCTCCTGCTCCGCGTTCATAAGTACGCAAACGAATATGTTCACGATTCACAATTTCCATAAAACCCACATTTGTTCCATTGGGAAAATAAGAGTGAGTTGAAATTTGCTGACCTAACGATTGAACCGGAGAATTAGCCGCAGAAACCACTTTTAAAATAGCATGGGGATTCCCCATAGAAATAACCGATAATTTTAGTGCATAAGTATCTAAAAGCATATCAAGCGGGGGAAGAATTTCTGGCGCTCCCATAGCAATTTCAATCGCATCATAATCTTTAATTTTTGCTTCTATAATCCCAGCTTTAGTTTCAATACTTAAAGAATTCTTATTAATAAATTTTTCTTCATGCAAAAATCTTGCCACACAACGCATCCCATTCCCACATTGTTCCGCTTCACTTCCATCTGAATTATAAATTCTACAAGCCACATCAGCTTTTGTAGATTTTTCAATTAATAAGAGCTGGTCAAATCCAATGCCTGAAAAACGATGACTTAATTCCCGAACAGGAAATTTTTCCATAGTAAATTGATTATCAAGATTGTTGATAACAATAAAGTCATTCCCAAGCCCATGCATTTTAGTAAATTTAATCATGAGATACCTGCTGTTTTAGGCGCACATTCGGGCAAATAAAGATGTCCCGATTGCCCGCAAGCGGTTAAGGATAATAATAAACTTAACAAACATATTCTAATAATTGCGTTCATGTATTTTTCTTATAAAAATTAATCAACCCATTAGTGGAAGAATCATATTGAGTGGTTGATGTGGTTGTCGTTAATTCTTTTAAGATGGGCGTTAGTAATTGTTTCCCCAATTCAACACCCCATTGATCATAAGGATTAATATTCCAAATCATGCCTTGAACAAAAATTTTGTGTTCATAAAGCGCAATTAAAGCGCCTAAATTAAAGGGCGTTAAAGCTTTTAAGAAAATAATATTGCTCGGTTTGTTTCCAGGAATAACTTTATGCGGTGCTAATTGTTTTGCTTTTTCTTCCGGCATCCCGCTTGCCATCAATTCTGCTAATACGTCATCATAAGATTTTCCTTCCATTAACGCTTGCGCTTGGCTCAACGCACTGCCCACTAAAATATCATTCGATCCTTCAGCCACTAAAATAAAATCAATGGGGACTAAATGCGATCCTTGATGCAGTAATTGATAAAAAGCATGTTGACCATTAATGCCTTGCGCACCCCACAAAATGGGGCCTGTTGCTGTTTGAAGGGTATTCCCTTCGCGATCTACTGTCTTACCATTACTTTCCATATCCGCTTGTTGTAAATACATGGGCAATAAATTTAAGCGATCCGAATAAGGAATAATGGCCTGTGTGGTTGCGTCAAAACGATTGATATACCAAATGCCTAATAACGCTAAAATCACTGGCATATTTCTTTTAAAAGGGGCGGTGTGAAAATGCTGATCCATTGCATTCGCGCCTTTTAGAAATTCTAAAAACTTATCCATGCCAATCATGAGTGCAACCGGTAATCCAACCGCTGACCAAACCGAATAACGTCCACCCACAAAATCCCAAAACGGGAAGATATGATCTTCAGAAACTCCTATTTCTAAGGCTTTTTTAGGGTTGGCGGTGACTGCGACAAAATTTAATTTTTGCGTAAACCGCTCACGGATTTTTTTAATATTGCTTAAGGTCTCAAGCGTTGAAAGTGTTTTAGAAGAAATAATAAAAAGTGAAGTATCTGGATTCAGTTGATTTAATACTTCATCAATATGGGTGTTATCGACATTTGAAATAAAATGACAACGCAAAGAAGATTTAGGATCTCGTAACGCCTGGATCACCATTTCAGGGCCTAAGTGTGATCCGCCTATGCCAATATTAATAATATCGGTAATCTCTTTCTCTTCACGGATTTTGTGAACAAATTTTTCCATTTTTTGTAAGGTGGCTGTGATGTCAGGATTTTTATCATCCCGCAGCGCGGTATGCAGAGCGGCTCTCTCTTCCGTAAAATTAATTTTCTCACCGGAAAATAGCGCATTCATTTTATTTTTTAAATCCGAGTCATTGGCCAAGTCAACCAATTGTTCAATCGATTCCTCGGTGATTAAATTTTTGGAATAATCCAATAAAATATCCCCGACGGTTAACGAAAATTTTTCAAATCGTTTCGGATCTTCTTTAAACCAATCCGACATGCGCTCATCTTGAAGAGTATTAAATGTTTTCATAGTGTTGTATTCTTTAAGTGGTTAACAAATTCCTGCCCCAGAATCTTTCCGACAGCAGCGGTTGGATGTATTTCATCATAAAAAACGAAACCCTTACAGCTCTCTAAATTTCTACACATGCCCTCTATATTATCAAAACCCGAGTATTGATGGCTTATAATTTTTTCAAAAACTGCTGCTGCATGAAAAATATGGTTAGGAGGTAACGAAATACTGTTTAGAGAATTATTATAGGTTTGAGCAGCCCAACGGATATTAATGGGAACATTTGCTTTATCTTGGAATGGCAAAAAAGGCAACCAATCCAAGCCATCCATTATATCCATTATAAGAGAATTATATTTACGTACGGCCGGCGTTTTGGATAAATCAGGCAAGTCAAAAATATAAATTTGTTGGGGTAGAACTCCTGAATCTTCTAACAGTTGAATGGCTTTTATAAGATTAAGCATAGGAAAAGAGTAAGACTTATCATACTCATTATCCGAAGCAAGAATGGCTCGAATGCCTTCTTTGTAAGAATCATAAAATGGAGAAATTGGGTAAAGTTTTTTTATATCATGAGTAATATCGTTAGCTCCTGCCCAAATAACAAATAAAGTATTGTGATTAGGATTTTCATGGATATGATTCATATCTTCTAGGTAATATCCTATTTGTTTTATTACACCTGGCACACAAATTTCTGTATTAGAGCTATCAATAGGGCCGGGTCTCCGACAATTTTTACTGCTATAGGGCGTGTCTTTTTTAGCGCTATTTCCAAAACGATCGCCCGATTCTGCTGTCGCCCAAGCATAGCTAATATTATCTAGGTTAGGGTTTAATTCCCGCGTTTCTGAGGGATAGAGTTTTTTCCCGGGAAAGAGCAAGCTTGTAGCCACCGTATCCCAAAGAAGGGCTTGGCCATTTTCATCGGGATTAGTAAAAGGCGCAGAGTTGTACTCGCCTTTAGGTTTTTGCGATGCATAAACCCAATGATTGTTCCCTGTATCACTTAAGCTATCACCAAAAAACAATAATATTAGAATAGCCCCATGCGCAAGGGCATAGCAAAAGAAGGAAAATTAATAAAATTCTGTTCATTGTTGGTGTATGATACGACTTTAAATTTTTTCAGCAACAGGAATTTCAAATGCTAAAGCGTCTTTTGATGGGAATTTTCACATTATTTATCAGTAGCTTATCTTACGGATGGGCTGATCATCTTCTGATCACCTACGGGGCATTAAAAGACATGCCTGAAGTCAGTCAAGAACCTACCATTCCTGCTGAAACTTTAACCCATTTTGTCACAAGTGAATCAGATCATTTAATACCTTTATTAGCGACCCTAGATGATTGGTCTGGACAATTGATTCATTATCCTAAAATTCCCGATGAATTAATTTTTAAGGGTTCCGCAGATACTTTAAAACCCTTTACCGATAGACTGCGCATTAATCCTGAAATGCATTACGATGCTTTGTTTGTACAATATCCCCCTGGTCAACCGCATCGATTGAATAATCCCATAGGAAAAGAAGCGATCGTGCTGCCTGCTATCTTAAGCGTCAGTAACACTATTAATCTTCCCTTAGAAAAAATGGATCCAGGTACTCTTCTCTCGCCTTTTGAAATTATTTTATCGGCAGTCGATGAACCTGATTTTGGCATGGATATTAATCTTTTTGAGGATAATGGTACGGAATATGGGAAACGCTATAAATTTGGTAAAGCCCCAGATTTTGTAAATAATGCACTAGCGGTGGGGACACAAGCTCCTTTTCATATGAGCTTCTTTTATGAAGGTAAGGAACTTTATTGGGTCGCAAGTTATTTGAAATGTACTTATCCAGAGTATCGTATTCATGCTTATCTCGCTTTATCACAACAGGCTTTTAAAGATGGGCATTTCTATTGGGGATATCGTTTTTTAGGCTGGGCTCTGCATTATTGTGAAGATTTAAGCCAGCCTTATCATGCAAGGCTTTCTCCTAATACCCGGGATACTACTTTAATGTTTGACAAGGTTTTTAAGAAAACGGAGTTGCAAAATATTAAGCAAGCAGAGACTAATAAGCATTTTGCTTTGGAAAATTATCAATATGGGCTACTTCAGGATGTTATTAGTAAGCCTAAGAATAATAATAGGTTTTTAGAAGCTTTAGGCGATAGGACTCATGATGCACAGGATCAGATGCCTTATACCGATTTATATCCACGTAATACCATCGCTAAGGAGTCCTTTGATAATGCAGATTTGGTCGATAATCTGGTTTGTGCTGCCTTTAAAGATTATGTGGTTCCAAGCTACCATTTTAGCGAGACAGGAGAAGTTCAGCTTTATCAGGTGGCTGACCAGAATGATCCAAATATCCAAAATTTGAATAAAAAATTAGAGGATATATTTCGCTCCATGGGTTCCCATATTCGAAAAATCGTGCGCTATGCGACGATTGTTTCACCCCATCAATAGGGGTAAGATAAAGTAATTAAAATTTAAGTTTAAGGGACGATTCATGGATGAAATGTTGAATAAAATTTTAGAACAAATTAGAAATTTGCAGCTCCAAAACGAATTTTTAAAACAGGAAAATACTAAGTTACAATCTAAAAATGAATTAGCCGTATCGCAACTTGAAAAAATGGTGTCACGACTGAAATCTTTGGAGGATGTCATATGAATCAAGAAGTGATTGAAACCAGCGTTGAAATTTTAGGTAAAACTTATTCGATCAAATGCCCGCGAACAAAAATTCATGCTTTAGAATCCGCGACTAAATTTCTGGAAAAAAAAGTAAAAGAAACCAAAAAATCGGGTGACGTTTTAGGCTCAGAACGCGTCATGATGGTCGCTGCATTAAATCTCGCGCATGAATTAGAATCTGCACTACAAAAATTAAAAGCGATACAAGATCAATTGGATGAAGGATTAACGCGTTTCTCGCAAATGGAGTTACGACCTGAAGCAGAAGTCGGATATTAGAAAAATCATGTTGGCAAAACGCCGCCAAATGGACCCACACGACCGGGAGTCAGTTGCTGACTCCGCTGCAAAAATCCTGCTTGCCCACTCCTTATTTGAAAAAAGTCAGCATATTGCCTGTTATTTCTCTACCGAAGAGGAATTCGATACCGCGCCTATTATTCGGGATATTTTGCAGGCACAAAAACGCTGTTATTTACCGGTTTTATTGCCCGAAAAATCTCTCTGTTTTTCTGCTTTCAAGCGGGGAGATGAATTAAAATTAAATCGTTATAGCATTTTAGAACCCGTGAATTCTGACGTTTTTCCCGCGGAAAAGCTTGATCTTGTGTTGTTGCCGTTGGTTGCTTTTGATCTAGAAGGTCGTCGTTTAGGAATGGGGGGAGGTTATTATGATCGTACTTTTTCTTTCAAGAAAACAAGCCAAAAACAGGGTCCTTTTTTGCTGGGAATAGGGTTTGAAGACCAAAGGGTTGAGAGTTTGTCAAGCGATATATGGGATGTGAATTTAGATGGGGTATTGACTGGACATAGGTTAATCATTTTAAATAGGCACACTTTATTAGCGGGGCCAAAATATGAGAACTAGAAAACAACGCTCGGTAATATATTTAGTTTCAGGGGTGGCGGCTTTAGCGGGACTGTTATTCGGCTTTGATACCGGAATTATTTCTGGTGCTTTGCTATATATTCAAAGAGATTTTGTTCTAACGACCGAAGCTAAAGAATTGGTCGTCAGTACGGTATTATTAGGTGCGATGTTTGGGTCTTTATTAAGTGGTCGATTAACCGATCGCTTTGGACGTAGACGTTCTATGTTAGTTATTTCAAGTTTATTTATTTTAGGTACCCTGATTTCTTCATTCGCAACGAATATTGCAGCGATTATCGTAGGCCGTCTTTTTCTAGGAGTATCCATTGGTGTAGGTTGTTATACGGCACCACTTTATATTGCAGAAGCAGCACCTGTTGAATTGCGCGGTGGATTGGTTTCATTTAACCAATTGGCTATTACTATTGGTATTATGGTTTCTTATTTTATTACTTATTATTTTACGGGAACCGAATGTTCTTGGCGTTGGATGTTTGCGATTGGTCTTATCCCTGCCATTTTATTAAGTCTTGGTATGATGTTTCTTCCCGAAAGTCCCCGCTGGTTAGTTAAACAAGGTCAAAAAGAAAAAGCGATAGAGGTTTTAAAATATTTACGCGGAACTTCATCAGTTGAACATGAAGTGAATGAAATTGAGCAAAGTCTGAATGTACGTAAAGCGAGATTTTTTGAAGTCTTTTCTCCCTGGGTTCGTCCCGTTTTACTTTTAGGTTTTATGCTAGGGTTTTTACAACAAGCAACAGGTGTGAGTACGATTATTTATTATGCGCCAACGATTTTTCAAGTAGCAGGGCATAGTGTAGCTCAATCGACTTTAATGACAGCAGGACTTGGAATAGTGAATGTGATTGCCACTATTTTTGCTGTGCTATTTATTGATAAATTTGGCAGACGTCCTTTGTTATTAGTAGGTCTTGTAGGGATGGGTGTTGCGTTAATGGGTTTAAGTTTTGTATTTAGCGCGGGTGTGGATTCTAACGTTTTACAATGGTCAGCGGTATTTTGTACTTTTAGTTATATGATTTGTTTTGCTTTTAGTTTAGGCGCTATTCTTTGGTTATTAGTTTCAGAAATTTTCCCACTGGAAGTTCGTGGTGCGGCGATGAGTTTATCAGTCTTTAGTTGTTGGTTTTGGAATTTTGTTGTCTCATCAACTTTCTTAAGCCTTTTAAATCAAATGGGACCTAGTAATACCTTTTTGCTTTACGCTTTCGTGTGTATAATCGGGCTAATTTTTTGTTACTATAAGGTTCCTGAAACTAGGGGTATTACTTTGGAGCAAATTGAAGATAATATTCGCAAAGGGTTACCTTTGCGTGCTCTAGGTCAACCTGTATTAGGCGGCGGACCCTTGGTACAACCACAACCTGAACCTTCTGAATTATCGAGCTAAGTTTTCCTATGGTAAAAAATATTATTTCTTGGGATTTAGGCGCCACTAAATGTGCTGCAGCCATTGTTGAATACCATGAAGACACAGAAGAATATAAATGTAAGAAGCAATATTCTGTACGGCTTTCCGCTTGTCGTTCGTTAGAAGATTTAACCAGTCAGCTAGAGCAAGCCTTAGGTCTTAAAATGCGCGATGCCGATGCTATTTGTATTGGCGCAGCGGGATTTTACGACGGTTCTCAGTTATTGCATGATACGGGCTATCCTTATCCTATGCATTTTGCAAAACTGGCTGAAACCGAAAAATGGCCAAGTTACGCTGTGATCCATGATTATTCCCCTATTGTTTGTTCTACCTTCACTTCTTCGATGAAAGATCCACAAAGCGTTATCCGGTTAAACCAACGCGAGGTGAATCCCTTAGGGCGTAGAATTGCTTTAGGAGTGGGAACAGGATTAGGGCTTAAAGATGGCATATTATTCAAATGCGGCGATTTCTGGTTAGGAAATAATGAGACTGGCCATATTGGTGTTTCTATTCCGCCTTATACTTATTCTCATTATCATGAACGCCATGATGAATTTGTAAAGTTTCTACGCAGTGAGTCTGTGCTTGGGGCTGATGAAGCTTTAACTTTTGAGAAAATATTATCCGGCAAAGGGATAGTGCGTTTATATCGATTTTTTCACCCAGAAACTTCTGACCACTCACCTGAAATTATCGGCAAAAAAATTAGCTTAGGCGAATCCAATCGTGTGAGAGCTTTTTTTGCTTGGTACTTAGGATTGTTCGTTGGCACTGTGCAATTAGCTTATATGCCAGACGGCGGAATTTGGATAACGGGCGGAGTCATCCAAAACCATATGAATGTCTTTAGTTGCGCTGAATTTTTCCATGGAATTGAAGCCTCTCCTGCTTTTTTAACAAAACGCCAAGAGTTTCCTCTGGGTGTCTTATGCGGTGCTGAACATGGTTTTGTTGGGGGCGCTTATTATGCTGTAAAACGTTTGCTTACTCCCCCCTCCAAAGCTTGCTAAGTTCTTTACGGCATGTGAGCCAAGTTCATAAACTCCCGTAAAGTAATAAAGAAAATAGTATAGTCTGAAATAGAACTGCTATTTAGCATTTCTAAAATCTTATTCCAACGCTCTACTGCGCCTTTATGTAAATCCGTCCATTGTTTTAAAAGTGCCTCAACATCATTTTCTTTTTGATTTACTTTAATTACCACAACCGTTAAAAGTTTTTGTAGCACATCTAATTCTTCCCGCAACGTGAGTCTGGCGCGTGCATTCCAATATCCTTCGCGTTTATCACTGGCTATCTGATCACGGAAATTAACCAGACCAAACTGTCTGCCTACCGCAAAATAGACTTCAGCTGCTTTCATGAGTTCAAATTTATTCTCAGTGGCAACTTCTGTAATATTAAGCGTGATATAAAGCGCACGGCAGGCGGCAATTTGGCGAGCAAGATCTTCAGTAAGTCCTGCTTTAATAAATTGTTCAGTTAAAGCAGCCAGAAAATCTTTGGTAGCTCCTGTCATTAAAACAGGAACAACATCTCTTAGTTTATTAATGTTTTCTGAATAATGTTTAATAATAGCAGCCAAATCACCTTTGGAGCGTGATTCATGTAAAAACCATCGCGTTGCTAATAAAATTAATCGACGTACGTCATAAAGTAATTCATATTGTAAGGTAATAGGAATTTTAAAGCTTAAAGAATCAATTAATCTTTGAATTTCTGCAGAATTAAAAACAGTGGATGCAATAATGAAAGCACGAATAATATCACCTACCGATGCGCCGGTTTCAATTTCCATGCGGTGCGCAAAAGTAAATCCCATTTCATTGACTATTTGGTTACTTAATTGTGTAGCAATAATTTCACGGCGTAAAGGATGATTCTGCATCGCTTTATTATAGTTTTTCTTTAGAGAAGGAGGAAATGCAGTAGAGACTATTTGATTTAAATAAGGATCTTTATCTAAATCAGTTTTTAAAATTTCTTGTTTGATATAAATTTTTGAATACGCTAATAAGACAGCGAGTTCAGGTCGAGTCAGGCCTTGGTTTGAAGCTTTTCGCTCCATGAGTTTTTTATCATCCGGCAAGAATTCAACCGCGCGATCTAGACCGCCAACGGTTTCTAATTCTCTTATCAGAGATTGTAATAATCCAACTTGGTGTGAAATATTTAATGCAGCATAACTCATCACTAATGCTTGATTATAGTTATCCGATAGCACAGTTTTTGCGACTTCATCCGTCATAGTGGTTAATAAAGGATTACGATCTTTCTCGGCTAACTGACCTTCAAAAATTTCTTTATCTAATAAAATTTTAAGATTAACTTCATGATCTGAGCAATCAACGCCTGCTGAATTATCAATAAAATCGGTATTAATTAGCCCACCATTTAAAGCGTATTCAATCCGACCGAGTTGAGTAAAACCTAGATTTCCGCCTTCACCTACGGCTTTGCAGCGTAATTCATCGCCGTTAATACGTAAAAATTCGTTGGCTCTATCGCCCACATCAAAATGAGTTTCATGAGTGGATTTCACATACGTACCAATACCGCCATTAAAGAATAAATCAACGGGTGATTTGAGAATGGCTTTCATTAAATCATTGGGTGCGAGAGCGCTTTCTTCAATACCTAAGGCTGCTTTCATTTGGGGGGGTGATAGCAATAGATTTGACACTGCGCTTAAAAATACCGCCGCCTTCTGAAATTAATTTAGGATTATAATCTTCCCATGAGGACGTTGGGAGATTAAATAAACGGGCGCGTTCTTCATAAGAAGTAACCGGATTGGGATTTGGGTCAATAAAAATATTACGATGATCAAATGCCGCAATTAATTTAATATGTTTATTATATAACATGCCGTTACCAAACACATCGCCACTCATGTCCCCCACGCCCACCACCGTAAAATCGGTATTTTCAATATCCGTATTCAGTTCGCGAAAATGTCTTTTAACCGATTCCCAAGCGCCGCGCGCAGTAATACCCATTTTTTTATGGTCATAACCTGCAGAGCCACCGGATGCAAACGCATCCCCTAACCAAAAATTATATTCTTTTGAAAGACTGTTGGCTGTGTCAGAAAAAGTCGCCGTGCCTTTATCTGCAGCAACCACCAGATAAGGATCAAAATCATCGTGACAAACAATACCAGCGGGGCGAATTTCTTTATTGTTTTTGATGTTATCGGTTAAGTCCAACAAACCGCGAATAAAAGATTGGTAGCATTCAACCACTTCTTTTTGTACGACTGCTCTAGGGGCGCCAGGAGGTACCATTTTTAACACAAAACCACCTTTGGCGCCCGATGGAACAATCACCGCGTTTTTAACGCGCTGCGCTTTCATTAAACCTAATATTTCAGTACGAAAATCTTCAGGACGATCAGACCAGCGAATTCCGCCGCGCGCTACTTTGGCGCCTCGTAAATGTATACCTTCAAAACGCGTTGAATAAACAAAAATTTCATAAAGCGGTTTAGGTAAAGGTAATCCAGGGACTTGTTTTGAATCAAACTTAAAAGAAATATAATCTTTATTTAAAAAATAATTGGTGCGCAAGGTCGCTTTAATTAAATCCCAAAAGGTACGAAAAATACGATCTTCGTCAAGACTGGTTACTGTATCTAAAGTCTGTTGAATTTTAGTTTCGAGTTGAGAAATTTTATTTTTTTCTGAAATTTTTTCCGGATCATTTTTAAGGATAAATAAATCAATTAAGTCGCGCGCAATACTAGGATTATTAGCAAAAGCATTTTGCGTATAAATCGGACTAAAGCGAAACCCAGTTTGGTGAATATATTTTGCATAGGCGCGCAAAATAGCAATTTCGCGCCAAGTTAAATGAGCTGCTAGTACTAATTTGTTAAACCCATCGTTCTCGCATACCCCATAACGAATCTTAGTAAAAGCTTCTTGAAATATAGGTTTAATTTTTGGTATATCTATTTTTGCAAAAGTATATTCTACTCTAAAGTCACTAATCCAAAAACTCGCATGATTCTCAAAAGTAATTTCATAAGGAAATTCTTCATAAGTTTTTAAGCCCGTATTTTCCAACATAGGCAATATTTCAGAAAGTGGAGTCAGTTTATCGTATTGATAAATACGTAAATGTAGTGGGTGTTTTTCATCTTTATGGGTTTCATAAAAATCAATTTCAAAGGGTTGTTCAGGCGTTAATTTTTCAAGTTTCGCAACATCGGATGCTAAATCATCCACAGAGTTATGTTCGAAATAATCATGATGAAAAGCATTTTCATATTTTTGACCAAGGATAGCGCCTTCTTTTGCGCCAAATTTATTGATTATGGCTTTTAGAAATTCTTCACGCTTTGCTTTTTCCATAGTAATATCCTTCTTACTGTAAAATAGCTTTGAAATCTATCGCCAATTGTCTTAAATCCAGTTTGTTTAAAAACAATGAGTAACACATCCAAGCGCTTAAAGCGGCTAAATCTGCAAATTGTGGCGGAATATATTTAGGCGGTATGACAATGCCTTCTTCCACCAGGTCTTTTAAGATATGCAGATCTTCCAAGGTTGTTTTTCCTAAAAACAATAAGGGGATGTTGTGGACTAAACCTTTTTGTACCGCGAGACGAATATAATTATAAATCAAGACAAATCCTTTACTATACGATAAGTCTTTAGTGAATGGGCCACCGTCTGGGGTGCTACCGCGAAAGACACGAGAAGCTGCATGATAGCTTTCGGTTTCATTCATTCCTTGGCTTAGATAGAAATTAAAGACATCTAAAAAGTTAGCCCCTTCTTCGGCCATATTGACGGTAATAATGCGGTTCGTTAAGCGCTTGAGTCGTCCTGGATAAGAAGCAAAAGTGAAGACTTCAGAAATAATGGCCAACCCTTCCTGGGTAATGGTTGAGGAGGGAGGTCCTTTGCCTAAAAAAGTGCAGACCGGTTGTGCTAAGCCATTGAGCGTCGTGCCTAAATGAACCCAACCTTCATGAACTTCTAAAGAACGGATTTCGCGTTCACTAAATTTGATACCCGAATTGATTTTAATACGTTCCGCGCCGGCTGATGCATCAGCAATAATTCCATCGCTGACTTCCACTCGTATATTGTTTTTTTCTCCAAAATAATTGCTAAGTTTTTCACTTAAAAATTTTACGGCTTCTTCGCTAGAATATATCTTTTTGTCAGCATCTGTTGCGACTTGATCTTTAATGTTGGCTAAGGTGTTAGTAATTAAGGCGGCTAGATCGCGTAAAGTAGGTGCGCCCGCATGAAAAGCATCTTCTGAGCTGCCATAAAGTTCTTGGGAAATTTCAGTAAATCTTGGCGATCCTCTACTCATCAGCATTTCCACAACGCGAGTATATTCATGACACATGCGCTGCATGATGCTACCCACGCCACTATATTGGCCTAGGCGGCGACGGATATTCCGTTCAATCTCATGGAATTCCGCAATTTTTTTTAAAGGGTCAAATTGTAAAGGATCGTTTTCTTGATAATACTCGGGACTGATGTGCGGAAGCTTTTTAAATTTGTGTTTAAAGAAATGTTCTTGGACATCTTTACCCCACTTAATCGCATCTAAGATGCGAATGGGCTTTTGTGCAATCACGATTGCATCAGAAAGTTCGCGAATTACTTGCTTATATTCGCTAGGCTGCATAAAGTTTTTAAGTCCCTGTTTCTAAACATGTTAGCAAGAAACGATCACAGGGACAACCAAGACCTAGATCTTAGAGTAATCCAAACTTTTTCAGTTTAGTGCGTAGGGTTCCTCTAGAAACGCCCAATATTCGCGCAGCTTCCGATTGGTTGTTTCGAGTATAAGCCATGACTACTTTTAATAGCGGCTCTTCGATTTCATCTAAAAAGAAGTCATAAATATGGCGGGGTTCTTCGCCTTTTAAATTAATAAAATATTGTCGTATTACTTCTGATACATGTTCGCGTAAAGTGCGTTTATCCGTAGTAGAAGATTTATCGGTAGGTTGTAAAGAGTTGTCAGACATATTCATCCTTGATTAGGTTTTGGTTAATAATCCGCAAAACGTGATTTACGGCGTTCCATTTCTTCTGCGCATTCTATACACAGTTTAAATCCCAACTTGCGTCTTGGGTCGGGAATTTTTTCCCCGCACTCTACACAAGTTTTTGTACCTGCTGCATTAGGCATGCTCTGACTCTGTCTAAGTCTACCTATGGCTCTTGAAACTTCACTATCTATGAAGTCATTGGCGATATCTGCTTCATCTGCCATTATGACGCCTCCCCAAAAGGACATTAATTATACATTTAATTTTTTGAATTGCTAGTAGGGGGCCCTACCAAATCTCCATATAAGCACTGAAGTACGCTAAGTGCTGCAACTCCTGCTGTTTCCGTGCGTAAAATTCTAGGCCCTAATTTTGTCGGAGTAAAGCCCAACTGACAAGCTTCTTCGATTTCTTTTGCTGAAAGCCCGCCTTCAGGACCGATGAGTATTTGAGCTGTTTTGGGGATGTCATTAATTTTAAAAGCATTTTTTGCGTCAGGCGTGAGCACAAAATTAGCAGATGCTTTAGGCGCTTTTTTAATCCAGCTCGAAAATTCTTCTGGCAGAGAGAGTTTGGGTAGTGTCGTGCGTCCACTTTGTTCACAAGCATGAATAATAATCGCTTGCCAATGCTCCCAGCGTTTTTGTTTTTTCTCAGCATTTAATTGGACGTTACAGCGTTCAGTGAGAAGAGGAATAATTTTAGTCACCCCTAACTCCACCGCTTTTTGAATCGTGAAATCCATTTTTTCTCCACGCGAAATTCCCTGAGCCAGCCAAAGTTCCAAAGGCGATTCTACGTCCCGTGCCAGAAATTTTTTAATATAAACGATTACATTTTTTTTAGTAATTTCTGTGATAGTTGCTTCAAATTCTCCACCTTCACCATTAAAGATTATAATTTCATCGCTAAGTGTCGCGCGCAACACACGCGCTACATGATGAGAAGCCGCTTCATCTAATGTGATAGCTGTGTCAGTTTTTAAAGGGATGGGTTGATAGATTCGCATAGGACAAATTCACTGACTGGATGACCATTAATTAAATGTTCTTGAATGATACGTTCTAAAACTTCTGTTGTACAAGAGTGATACCACACGCCTTCTGGATAAACCACAGCAATTGGTCCCTTGCGACACACACGCAAACAATTCGCTTTGGTGCGATAAATACCGCCTTGTCCTGTAAGATTTAATTCATCTAATCTTTTTTTTAAATATTCCCAAGCAATTAAACCGGATTCTTTATCACAACATTTTGGATTGGTTTGATCGCAACATAAAAAAATATGTCGCTTAATGCAATTAATGCCTAATTTTTCTACGCGCTCTTTTAATTCAGAAGTCATAAGCTTTCCATCATAACAAAAAATAACGTAAAATGAGTATGGTTTAATTAGGATAGATTACACAAGGAGTTCTTATGAAAAAAAGATTATTAATAATTGTTTCCGCAGGTATTTTAGGTTTATCGACTCAGGCGTTTGCACATAATTACCATGATTTAAATTTTTCTATTTGTACGGGCTCACAAGTAAAACCTCTAGTTGATACGTTAGTTGATAATAATCATGCGCCAGCGGATATAACCAAAGTAGATGATTCTTCTTTTAAAATAGACGGATATTGGCTTTCAGGATTTTATAACACTAATGATACAGTGGTTTATAAACTTATGGATGCTAATAACAATGTACAAGGTCGTTGTTCTTTAAAGATTTACCAGCCTTGGGGAAGTAGAATGTCCATAAACTTAACAGAGCCTTGCACAGGGAATCTTGCATTTACCAATTTCCAATTTCCTGATGGCGATTCCGAGGGTTGTCTTAACTTCTACCAACCTTTGGCAAAACCAGCTTAAGCTAGCTAAAATTTTATATTGCTCAAATTTAAACAACAGGTATCATAGCGATCCCTGTTGTTTTTCTTTAAAGACACTATGAGCAAACTCTATATTTTAACGCACGGATGCCAAATGAATGAATATGACTCATCCAAGATGATGGATGTGTTGCGGGCATCGCATGCGCTTGAAAAAACAGAGAATCCTGAAGAAGCGGATGTTTTATTGCTTAATACTTGCTCAGTCCGCGAAAAAGCTCAGGAAAAAGTTTTTTCGGAATTGGGGCGGTTTAGAGAGTTAAAGTTAAAAAATCCTAATGTGGTTATTGGCGTTGGGGGGTGTGTGGCAAGCCAAGAAGGGGCGGCCATTTTAAAACGCGCGCCTTATGTGGATATGATTTTTGGGCCCCAGACCTTGCATCGCATTGGGGACATGCTCACTGAAATTAAAGCTAAACATAAGCCTGTTGTCGATATTAGTTTTCCAGAAATAGAAAAATTTGATCGTATGCCAGAGCCTAAAGCAGAAGGTGTGACAGCTTATGTTTCTATTATGGAAGGTTGCAGTAAATATTGTAGTTTTTGTGTAGTGCCTTATACACGCGGCGAAGAAATCAGTCGGCCTTTAGATGATGTGCTAGCAGAAATTGCAACGCTCGCCGAACAAGGCGTGCGAGAAGTAACTTTACTAGGCCAAAATGTAAATGATTATCGTGGTCCTAAACATGAAGGCGGTATTGCCGATTTAGCAGAATTAATTGAATATATTGCGGCGATGGATGAAATTTTTCGCATTCGATTTATGACCTCACATCCGCTGGCTTTTTCTGATCGTTTAATTGATGCTTACGCCAACGTTCCTAAGCTCGCGACTTATTTGCACTTACCCGTACAAAGCGGCTCAGACCGTATTTTAGCTGCCATGAAGCGTGGCTATACGGCATTAGAATATAAATCCAAAATGCGAAAACTAAGAAAAGTAAGACCGGGTATTAGTATTACGTCTGATTTTATTATTGGATTTCCGGGCGAAACGGAAGCAGATTTTGAGGCTACCATGAATTTAATTCATGACATTGGTTTTGATAATTCTTTTAGTTTTATCTACAGCCCAAGACCTGGAACACCCGCCGCACAACTTCCTGATGATGTTCCCATGGAAGTAAAAAAACAGCGACTCGCTATTTTACAAAACCGCATTATGCTTAATATGAAAAGAATTAGTGATGAAATGGTAGGAACGTCCCAAACCATTTTAGTCACAGGTCCCTCCAAAAAAGACCAAAACCAAATATCTGGCCGCACTGAAAATAACCGTGTCGTTAATTTAGATGGGGGTGCAGACTTAGTGGGCAAGCTAGTTGATGTTAAAATTACTGAAGCTCTTCCCAATTCGCTAAGAGGTGTTATACTGAACTTAAGGGATTACTGAGGGAGGCTATATCAACTTTGGAAACTACCCACTACTCAAAAGTCGTCAAGTTAAGTCCCGAAGATAATCACTGGTTGTTAAACCTCTGTGGCCGCTGTAACGAACACCTCCAACTCATCGAAGACCGCCTTAAAGTTAATATAAAACAACGTGGCTATACGTTTTCAATTAGCGGAGCAGAGCAAGCAGTACAACGCGCATGTCAGACTTTGTTGGATCTTTATAATGAAGCGCAAAGAGTCAAAGATTTAGCCTTAAAGCAGGTGCATATGTATTTACAAACCATTAATGCCGATAAAAGTAATTCCTTGGATATTCGTATCAAACGCGGAGCGATAGCGGCGCGCGGCGATAATCAAAAAAAATATGTTCAGAGTGTGATGAATCACGATATTAGTTTTGGTATTGGGCCTGCAGGAACAGGTAAAACTTATTTGGCTGTTGCTTGCGCGGTTCATGCTTTAGAAACCAATCGCGTGAGTCGAATTATTTTAGTAAGACCCATTGTTGAAGCAGGAGAAAAATTAGGCTTTTTGCCCGGCGATTTAGCGCAAAAAGTTCATCCTTATTTACAACCGCTTTATGATGCGTTACATGAAATGCTCGGGTTTGATACGGTTAAGCAATATATGGAAAATAATATTATTGAATTAGTCCCTCTCGCTTATATGCGCGGCAGATCTCTCAATGATTCGTTTATCATCTTAGATGAAGGCCAAAATACGACGATGGAACAGATGAAAATGTTTTTAACTCGTATAGGATTTAATTCAAAAGCTGTTGTAACGGGCGATGTGACACAAATTGATTTAACCAACCGCAGAGATTCTGGTTTGGTGCATGCCATGGAAGTTTTGCGCAACGAACAAGGAATTAGCTTCAATCATTTTGTTGCAAGCGATGTGGTGCGCCATCCTTTAGTACAATGCATTGTCGAAGCGTACCAACGCCATAGCGAAAATGCATAAGATCACCGTTCAAAATGCCCTAACGACTTCGTTATCGGTCCCTCGTGTTTCCGATTTAAAACAGTGGGCGAAAACGGCTTTGCTAAACAGAAGTCCTAAAGGCGAAGTGACTATACGAGTTGTTGAAAAAAATGAAATTCAGCAATTAAATGCGACTTACCGTCATAAAGATAAGCCTACTAATGTATTATCCTTTCCTTATGAGCCACCGCTCATTGGCGATATTGTTATTTGTGCAGCGGTTGTCAAAGAGGAAGCGCTCCTGCAGAATAAACAGGAAAACGCCCATTGGGCCCATATGGTCGTTCATGGTATTTTGCATTTATTAGGGTATGATCATGAAAATGATGCAGATGCCGAACGCATGGAAAGTGAAGAAGTAAAAATTTTAACAGAATTAGGATTTCCAAATCCTTATAAGTAAAAGGTAAGACTACATGAAAGATGGCGCTGGACAACCTCGTTCTTGGTTTGAGCGATTAAGTGATTTATTGATTCGTGAGCCTAAAGATCGTGGACAATTAATTGAAGTATTACGCGATGCAGAAGAACGCAATATTTTGAGTGCTGAAATGTTGCATATGCTAGAAAGCGTTTTGCAAATTTCTGAAATGCATGTGCGTGAAATTATGATCGCAAAATCGCAAATGGTGGTGATTGAAGGTGATAGTTCATTAGAAGCTATTTTACCGATTGTAATCGAATCAGGCCATTCTCGTTTTCCCGTTATGGACTCCGATCATGATGTGATAGGTATTATATTAGCTAAAGATCTTTTACGTTTTTCTTATTCCAATAAACCGGAAGAATTTAAAATTAACGCGCTTTTACGCCCCGCAAAATTTGTGCCGCAAAGTAAACGTTTGGATGTTTTGTTGCGCGAGTTTAGAGTTAATCGCAATCATATGGCTATGGTCATTGATGAATATGGCCAAGTGGCGGGATTGGTGACTATTGAAAATGTATTAGAACAAATTGTGGGTGAAATTGAAGATGAGTATGATGTCGATGAAGTCGATGCTATTACAAAGCATGACGATGGAACGTTCACCGTAAAAGCCACCGTTTCTATTGATGATTTTAATGCTTATTTCGACACGGATTTTAGCCCTGATGAATTTGATACCATAGGCGGTCTCGTTTTAAATAGTATAGGCCATATGCCAAAACGCGGCGAAAGTATCAAAATTGGTAAGTGCCAATTTAAAATTTTACACAGTGATAATCGAAGGATTTATTTGTTAGGTGTTAGAAAGCAGTAATTTGGTGCCCCGGAGAGGAGTTGAACCTCCGACCTGCCCCTTAGGAGGGGGCCGCGCTATCCACTGTGCCACCGGGGCATAAAAAATAATGGGATTCCTATGATAAATGAAAATTCTTACCACGTCATTAAAGATCCTGTGCACGGGACTATGCAATTTACGACGCTTGAAGATAATTGGGTTAAGCCTTTTATTGATAGTTATAATTTTCAACGATTGCGTCATATCAAGCAATTAGGACTGGGTGATTTTATTTTCCCAGGCGCAGTACACACCCGTTTTAATCATTGTTTAGGTTGCAGTTATGTAGCCAGTCAAATAGCTCACAAAATTGGTTTATCCGAAGAAGAGCGCCAATTAGTGATTGTTGCCTGTTTATTACATGATATTGGTCACGGACCATTTTCGCATGCATTTGAAGATGTGTTTCATAATAAACTCATCCGCCACGAAGATTGGACGCCCTTATTTTTAGCTGAATATAAAACCAGTGATTTTTTTTCAAACTACAATAAACAAAATCCAAGGCATCATTTAACCACTGAAAAATTTCAGCTGATTGAAGATATGATCATGCATCATGCGTCTACGAAAAAAGTTTTAGCGGATGTAGTTTCATCCCAATTAGATGCGGATCGGCTAGATTATTTATTACGCGATAGTCATTTTTGTGGTGTTGCCTACGGCGAATTTGATTTTCGTTGGATGTTACATTGCATGGCCATTGTTGAATCCAAAGAAGGCGAACGTTTGGGGATTACCCACAAAGGCATTGGCGTTGTTGAGCATTATCTAATGGCCAGGCGTTTGATGATGCGAAATATTTATCATCATCAAAAAAAATTAGCGATCGAAGTATTTTTGGTAAAATTATTACGAATTTTGGCAGAGAGTTTAACCGATCCTTTATTTGAAGAAATTAAAACAACCCGTCTAGGAAAGTTTTTAGCAGCGGTTTTTGCCTTCAATCAAAAAATTAAAAATACAAAAAATACAGATAGCCTTAAACAAGAATTTCTACAAGAATATTATCCGCTTTATAGAGAGCTTAGTGATTACGATGTGTTTTCAGTTATAAAATATTTAGCCAAAAAAACCAGCGATCACCCAGCCATTCAAATTTCAAAGCGCATTCAAAATCGCGAAATGCCGAAAATTATCCATTTAAATTTAGAAACCGCAAAATCAGCTGAAACTATTCTCGCTGATTTTAAAAATAAATATAAAAATACTTACCAAGACTGGCAACTTACCCTCATAAAAACTCCACATCAGTCTTACTCTAATGACGATGCCATTTTGGTGGTCAATGAATTAGGCGTTGTTAAGCCTCTGAACGAATTATCCCTCATGATCCAAGCTATATCAGGCAAGTTTGAACATACGGTTTTTCTTTGTGTTGATAAGTCATTGATTTTAGATGAAAAAGTCCAGCAAATGCTAAATAAGCTAATGTAGAGCCGCTAAAAGATAGCGTGTATAATGCCTTAAATTGAACGAATAAGGCAAAAAAAATGACAGGGCTTCAAGTAGTAATTTTGGCAGCAGGCCAAGGCAAGCGTATGAATTCTGACTTGCCTAAGGTTTTGCACCCTCTGGGCGGTAAGTCGTTGTTAACTCATGTGGTTGATACGGCATTAAAATTAAATCCAGAAGAGACTCCTATTGTTATTTACGGTCATCAGGGTGAACTATTACGTCACCGCTTAGCAGATCTCAATGTCACTTGGGTTGAACAAAAAGAACAACTTGGAACTGGGCATGCCCTAAAAGAAGCTTTGCCGCATTTTTCATCTCACGATCGAGTATTAGTACTATATGGCGATGTGCCCCTGATTTCTTTTGAAACTTTACAGAAATTTATTTCATCTACGCCTCTGCCTGCTTTAGGTATTATTACCGCTAAATGGGGTAACCCAGCGGGATTTGGTCGGGTGGTGCGTGACCAAGATAATCAAGTGACGCATATTGTTGAAGAAAAAGATGCGAGTGAAAGTGAAAAAAATATTTCTGAAATTAATTCAGGAATTTATTTAATTTCTGTTAGTGATTTAAAAAAATGGTTACCCAAGCTCACGAATAGCAATCAACAAAAAGAATATTATCTACCGCAAATTGTAGAGTTCGCAGTTGCAGAAAAGAAAACAATCGCCGCTTTTCTATGTCCTACTCTTGAAGAAACTTTAGGGGTAAATGATAAAGCGCAGCTTGCAACCTTGGAGCGTTGTTATCAACATAAACAAGCGACTAAACTATTAAACCAAGGGGTAACTTTATTTGATCCTTCACGGTTAGACATACGCGGTGAGGTGGTAGTCGGTCGCGATGTCACTATCGATATTAATGTGATTTTTGAAGGCAAAGTCGTGATTGGCAATCAATGTACGATTGGCCCCAATACTATTTTGCGCAATGTCATTTTAGGGGATAATGTTGAAATTCGCGCGAACTCACTGTTGGATGGTGCCGAAGTTGGAAATCATGCAGTCATAGGCCCTTTTGCAAGATTGCGTCCTGGCACAACTGTTTCAAGTCATGCGCATGTAGGAAATTTTGTTGAAGTTAAAAATAGCCTGATAGGCGAATACACCAAAGTTAATCATTTAAGTTATATAGGTGATAGTGAAATTGGGAAAAAAGTAAATATTGGTGCGGGTACTATTACTTGTAATTACGATGGTATTAATAAAAATAAAACGATCATTGGTGATGAAGCTTTTATTGGTTCTAATTCATCGTTGGTTGCGCCTATTAAAATTGGTGCAGGTGCAACCATTGGTGCAGGCTCAACGATTACTAAAGATGCGCCGGCGAATCAATTAACTGTTTGTAGGACTTTGCAACGTACGATTGAAACTTGGCAACGGCCTAAAGCTAAAAATAAGGAAACCGAATAATGTGTGGAATTGTAGGCGCAGTATCCGATCGAAATATTGAGCGTGTATTACTAGAAGGCTTAAAACGTTTAGAATATCGCGGTTATGATTCCGCAGGTCTTGCTGTTTTAGATTCTAAAAAACAAATCGAACGTCTGCGTGCGCAAGGAAAAGTTAAGCAGTTAGAGGATTTATTAAATCAATCGACTTTGCATGGTGATACGGGAATTGCACACACTCGTTGGGCAACGCATGGCATTCCTTGCGAAGCGAATGCTCATCCTTTAATTTCCAATAATGAATTTGTTTTAGTGCACAATGGTATTATTGAAAATCACGAAACTTTACGAGAAATGTTATTAGAAAAAGGTTATCAATTTACTTCTGAAACTGATACAGAAACCATCGTGCATCTTTTACATTATTTTTACCAACAGAAAAAAGATTTATTAGCAGCAACTCTCGCAACGGTTGCAAAATTAGAAGGTGCTTATGCTTTAGGTATAGTTTCATCACACGCGCCAGGTCGATTAATCGGTGTGCGTCATGGTGCGCCTCTCATCGTAGGGAAAGGGGAGGGTGCAAATTATATTGCCTCCGATACCTTAGCGCTTAATAAACACACTAAAGATTTTTATTATTTGGAAGAAGGGGACGTGGTTGATTTAACACGCGACTCTATCGCCATTTACACAGCAGAAGGCAAAAAAGTTGAGCGTAAACTGCATACCTTAGAATCTAATGTTGATATAGCGGATCGCGGCGAGCATCGTCATTACATGATTAAAGAAATTAACGAACAAGGACGAGCGATCGTCGCAAATCTTGAAGGTCGTTTAGGTAACGGTCGAGTATTAGATTCAGCTTTTGGTTTGCATTCTAAAGAATTATTTTCAAAAGCAAAACACATACAATTTATTGCGTGTGGGACGAGCTTCCATGCAGCCATGGTTGCTAAATATTGGATAGAATCTTTAGCGGGAATTCCTTGTTCGGTTGAAATTGCGAGTGAATTTCGTTATCGCAATGCCGTCGTTCAGCCGGATAGTTTATTTGTCACGCTATCACAATCGGGTGAAACAGCAGATACTCTTGCAGCGCTACGTCTCGCGAAAAAATCAGGCTATTTAAGTACCTTAGCGATTTGTAATGTGCCGCATAGTTCCATTGTACGCGAATCTGATTTTAATTTTATGACGCGCGCCGGTATGGAAATTGGTGTTGCATCAACAAAAGCTTTTACCGCGCAATTAGTCGCCCTTTTGATGCTGACTTTATCTTTAGGTCGTAAGAATGAACAACCTATCGTCAATGAATTATTACGTTTGCCTAAGTTAATAGAGCAAGTGATTGGATTAAATCCCTTAATTGCCAAATTAGCGGAGCGTTTTGTCGATAAAGAACATATGTTATTTTTGGGTCGTGGTGCGTTGTATCCTATTGCACTAGAAGGCGCTCTCAAAATGAAAGAGCTTTCTTATATTCATGCCGAAGGTTACCCAGCAGGCGAGTTAAAACACGGGCCTTTAGCTTTAGTTGATAAAAACATGCCGGTTATAGCTGTCATGCCTAACAATGAATTACTCGAAAAAATTAAATCGAATTTACAAGAAGTGCGCGCTCGTGGCGGTGAGTTATATGTCTTTACGGATAATATGCAATCCAAAGACGAAGGCATTCATATTATTCAAATGCCAACCGTTGATCCTGTTATTGCGCCTATTGTTTATAGTGTCCCCTTACAACTGCTCGCTTATCACGTGGCTGTATTAAAAGGAACGGATGTGGATCAACCCAGAAATTTAGCGAAGTCCGTCACGGTTGAGTAAAGCAATTTGTTTGATTAAACTCGGGCCCCGATAAATGAGTCCGGTATAAACTTGCACTAACGATGCGCCCGCATCTAATTTTTCTTTGGCATCCGCGGCAGTCATAATTCCCCCGCAACCAATAATAGGGATTTGATTACCTAACAATTGTTTGAGCTGTGTGATGATAGCAGTTGATGATTTCATCAAAGGCTTGCCACTTAAACCCCCAGTTTCATTTGCATTCGCTAACCCTTCAACACCTGCCCGACTCAATGTGGTATTGGTCGCAATCACCCCATCCATTTTTTCTGCTAAAATAATTTCCGCTGTGCTCTTTAATTCATCAGGCGTTAGGTCAGGAGAAATTTTTACCAAGAGCGGCACATACCTTTTTTGCGCAAGCTGTTCTTGTTTAAGCGTGCGTAAAAGATTTTTTAATAAATCTCCGTGCTGCAAATTGCGAAGTTCGGGTGTGTTGGGCGAAGAAATATTAATCGTGATATAGCTTGCAAATTCTACAACTCTTTTAAAACAGTATAAATAGTCATCAATAGCATTTTCATTCGGTGTGGTTTTATTTTTTCCAATATTAATTCCTAAAATTCCCTTATATTTAGTTTGTTTTAATTTTTCGACTAAATAATCCACACCTTTATTATTAAAACCTAAACGATTAATGACCGCTTCGGCTTTTTTTATTCTAAAAATCCTAGGCTTAGGATTTCCTGCTTGAGGTTTAGGTGTAATAGTACCCACTTCGATAAATCCAAAACCTAAATCAGCAAGTGCATCAATGTACTCACCGTTTTTATCAAAGCCTGCGGATAAGCCGACAGAATTTTCAAAAGTTAACCCTAAAACTTTTTTAGGAGCTTTAACTTTAGTGAAACACTTTGATATTCGAAGCAAATGGAGATAGAATAACGACCCTAGTGTTAATTTATGGACAGTTTCAGGGTTAATAAGAAATAAAATTTTTTGTATCAGTCGGTAAATCATGGGCACCTATTTATCAGGGGTTGATTTTTTTCTGAGCCAGTATAAAATATTGACTACAAATTGTAAGCTTTTTTAAATAATAAAATAATAAGAATATTTACTAATCGGTTTTTTTCTAAAAACAAAGGATTCCCAAATTTAAGGACAGCTTTTAATTTTAATGAAGCCTTTAGTTTATAGGGGAGTGGATATGGTACAGAGCACCAGAAACAGAAGCACAAAAAGAGAACCGCAGGCTGGTTTAAGTTCACCAGCTATGGCGATACAAAGATTATCAGCAGCGCCTCCCCCAGTTCCTGCATTTGATGATGATGAGGTTGGGGGAGATGAGAAAATGGTTATATCTGGCAGTACTCCTCCAAGTACTTCTTCCTCTTCTTCTGATGATGACGGATCCCCTAGAAAAAGAAACCCTTCTGAGGATGGGTATGAGGGACCTCTTGATCCCGCTGAAATTTATAATATGGAATTTACGGGGAGCAGAAAGAAAAAAATTAAATTTAATCGAAATACAAGAACGGTTCTTGTACCCATAAGTATGGATCATGCTGGGCAAGATGGTGGAGATCATGCGCAAACGGGCAAAAGATTAGAGTTTATTTTAGATCAATTACTTAGCCGAGGTCTTATTCCTACTCTTGTTATTGCAGATTATTTGAAAAGACATATTCATGATGAAAAAACTAGCTTAGAAATGGGCCAGAAATTTTTAGAGGCCAATCAAGACACGATACGCCGCTTACGTAGAAGAGGCGGTGATGTGATTAGATGGAAAGATCTCCTGGAGAATCATGCCGATCGATTAAGAATACATCGGCAGAGAATCGAACAAAAAAGTGGGATAGATACTGATTTATATGCAGCAATGCTAGCGACCATTAAAGTGGCCCAGCGAAAAGGTAAAAGTAATGATGATGCTGCATCTCTTGAATGGTTAAAAGAAGAATGCTCCGTTATTATGCTTTTACATGAAATGCAAAATGATGATGGAAGCAAGAAACATCATGCTTTATCTTATCTTGGTCTTTCTGAGGTATTTAAAGAATTATTTTTTAGTAATGTTAAAGGGGCTATTTTTGACGGTAAATCCGCGAGAGAACACTTCGGGTCGTTTTTTGTAGAATACAAACTTAAAGTAACGAGAGCGTTACCATCATCAGTATTGGGTACGGCTCCTTCATCAGCTGTGTCTTCTCAAGATTCCTCGCCTGCCACTTCTCCTGGTTCTTCTTTCTCTTCCTCTTCGCCACCTTCACCTGTAATCCAAGGTGTTGCAACTATTCAAAACGACCCCATGGGGTTTGGCGTGCTCCCATCAATATTAAGTCAGTTAAATCCGATACAGACAGCCTATAGTATTGGGTTTTTGCAAGGCAGAATGTCAGAAGAGCAAAGGTTGCAAGGCCAATCCTTCCGTTTTGGGTTCGCATCTGAAGCAGTGGGCAGTATGACTTCTTCTTCTCCGTCTATTGTGCCGGGGCAACAAACTGCTCGTTCTATTTCGCCACACCGACAGTCAT
>JABDEM010000022.1:26202-27793 GCA_013287085.1 Gammaproteobacteria bacterium | reverse complement strand
TCCCACCGTCTATAGAGTGATTGATTATTTTGTAGAAAAAAAATTATTACACCGTATAGAAACCGGCAATAAATATGTACGCTGCTCGCATGTTAATAATTTCACAACAAAACATCTAGGTATATTGTTTTTATGCCAAAGCTGTCATTTATCATTTGAATATATGGATGAGAAATTTCTCGAGTTTATTGCTTATTTTTCTAAAGGCAATAAATTAGCAGTAGATGATTCCTTGGTTGAAGTTAAAGGCACTTGTAATAAATGCTTAGGAAGAAACTAAAATCATTGTCGTACCAATCTTGTATCGGTAATTGCTTCACTTTTTAGCGTCGAGCGATAAGGATTGATATCTAAGCCACCGCGTCTTGTAAATCGTGCATAAACGGTTAATTCTTTCGGTTTACATTGGCGCATGATATCCATAAAAACTCTTTCTACACAAAGTTCAGCAAATTCATTGGTATTTCTAAATGAAACGATATAACGCAATAAGCCCTCATGATTTATTTTTTTGCCTTTATAAATAATTTGTAGACTGCCCCAGTCCGGTTGATTCGTCACCAAACAATTTGCTTTTAAAAGATCTGAAAAAAGCACTTCGCTGACTTCTTCTTTTTCTGTTTTTAAAAATTCAGGTTGAGTGGTATAAATCGAACAATCAATATCTAAATCATCTAAACAGATACCCTCAAATCTGGGTGTTAATTTTAATTCATTAGTATGATTAATTTGAGTCAACTTAATAGATACCGGCGCACCTATTCTAATTTCTAAATCTTTTTTAATAAGAGCCAACAGTGATTCCGCATCTTTGAATTTAGTATTATTAAAAGAATTAAAATAAAGTTTCATGGATTTTGATTCAATCAAATACAGCGATTCGCAGTTATAGATAATTTCAGCTAAAGCAACGACCGGTTTTCCTTTTTCATTGAGCCAAGAGACCTCATAATGATTCCATAAATCAAAACCATAAAAAGGTAATTTTTCCGGAACCTGTATAGAATCGCGATTAGCTTTTCTAGGAATAGGAAAAAGCTTATCGGGATTATATTCCGTATCGTACCGCGATTGCTTACCTAATTCTGACTTATCTGGTTGCATGTTAAACCCCAGCAATTGTTCTATTTTTGAGCACATACTTCTTGAAATTGAGAGTATACTAATAAAATGCAATGCCTCAAAATGTTTTGAGGCTGCTTTTTCCAAGTGCCTGATAAATAAAATATTTTATTTAGGAGGAACAGAGTATGAATAAGACCACTAAACGGCATATTAATAACGATGTAGAAAAAATCAAAGCGGCACTGATCAATGCCACTTATCATATGAAAGATCGCGCTTCTGACCTTCTTTCACAGTCCCTAGAAAACGCCAAAGATAAAAAAGATGATATCCAACGAGATGTAACCAACCGCGTTAAAAAACACCCACTAGCAGCTATTGGAATTGCTGCTTTAGCCGGTGCAGTAGTTGGTTTTATTTTTCGTCGAAAATAGCAATCAAGGACGAGGTCCCCATGACAGAAAAGAAAAAACCTACCCTGACTACGGACCTCGTCAAGCTATTAATGCTTATCCCCAATTTCGTT
>JABDEM010000022.1:23328-26184 GCA_013287085.1 Gammaproteobacteria bacterium | reverse complement strand
ATACCCTATTGGTATTTTCGTTAATAGCCGCTGCGTTATTCACTTGTGGTTGGGTTTGCATCCTGGCTTTTATTTTTATGGGATTTTACTCATTGAACCTGGGCTGGGCTTTATCGTTATTGATCGTTTTTCTTATCAACCTATTATTATTAATCATGATAGGTTTCCTAATAGCAAAAGTTAAAAATGACCTCTCTTTCCCCATCAGTCGCGAGATATTTTTCGATCCCTAAAACCCTATTATTTACGCCGTAAAATTTTTATGCTATGGTAAAAATTGCCTTCGGGTAGACGTCCACTATCAATTTTTAAGGAGTTCAACTATGCAAAAAAGGAAAATCGTTGGTGTTATCGCTGCAACCGCTGCACTTATGTTTGTTGCAGCTCCTATGACATCTGCTTTAGCTGATAGCGATTCTAGCAAAGTAAAATGTTATGGCGTTAATTCTTGCAAACATAAGAGCAAATGCAAAACCTCACAAAATGCTTGCAAAGGCAAAAACGCTTGCAAAGGCAAAGGTTTCATGATGAAAACTAAAAAACAATGCGATAAAATGAAAGGTAGCTTAGACGAACCAAAGTAAGTTAACCCAATCAAAAAAGTGCAGAATCGATAAGGCTCTGCACTTTTTTTATTTTATCGTTACATCCACAATCAACCCAGCCGTTATCCAACCTTTTAATAAAGAAGCAGCACGTAAAGCCACCTCTTCTTCTGCAACCCATTCACACAAACCCTCACATAACTCACCAAAGGTTGCGCCATTCAATAGGGCATCTAAACCCCAAGCTTCGTCTTGAGGCAAAGAAGCATAACGACTCGTGAGTTCTTGTCGCCATAAAATCCAGCCTTCGGATCGAGCATTTTTTTTAAGTGTGGGTGGTGAGACTTCTTCCATGAGTTTTTGCCAAATTTGCATCGTATTCCAAGAGAAATTTAATCTATAAACAGAAGAGTGCATGATAAATTTCATATCAGCCCAAGAATCAGGTGAAAGTGCGCTCATGGCTTGTAATTGGAAAACAGATCCACCTTTCGCATCAAAAACCAAAGCCAACGTCCATTCGAGAGTGGCAAGCTCTGACAAAAAAGGATCTTTTAAAAATTGCGCTAATTGATCACCATACCAGCGGATGGATCTATACACAGAAGGATTAGCGTCAATATAGCGATAACATAATTTTTCAAATTCTTCTTCACCTAAGTATTTTTTTAAAGCGGGGTAACTCGCTTCTAACGCTTCATGTAATCTTGAACGATAAGCTTCTCCATAAATCGCTAGCCTCATCTCTGCAGAAACTTTTTCAGTACTCATAATAGATTGTTTTATATCTTGCTTTTCTTGCATCAGATATTCTTGAAAATTATTTTGCAGCTGTAGCAAGTTTTCTGGCATAGTTTAATTCTTTTAATAAAGTTTTTAATGGGGGAATATTATCGTCACGTTCTATCATCGTTGAAATTTTACCGTGATACTCTATTGTCTTTTTATAGAGATTCCAAACTTCATCAACGACCTCATGATCATGAGTATCCACAATATAATCACCATTATTTGAATGCCCAGCCAAGTGAATCTGATAGATACGCTCACTCGGTATGGCTTTAATATAATCTAGCGCATTAAACTCATGATTAATAGCGCTCACATAAATATTATTAACGTCTAATAAAATATGACAATCCGCTTGTTCTATAATTTCTTTGATAAATTCCCATTCTGTCATTTGAGATTGATGATAAGTAACATAACTTGAAACATTTTCTATTAAAATTTTTCTTTCTAAAAAATCTTGAACTTGACGAATACGGTTGGCCACATGCTTTACTGTTTCTTCCGTATAAGGCAACGGCAATAAATCATGCATATTTTTACCATGAATGCCTGTCCAACAAAGATGGTCTGAAATCCATGCAGGCTGAATTTGATCTGCTAAAGCTTTAACTTCTTTTAAATATTCCCAATCTAAAGGATCCGTACTACCAATAGACATAGAAACACCGTGCATGACTAAGGGGTAGTTTTCACGAATTTTATCTAAAAAATAAAGCGGTTTCCCGCCTGGGACCAAATAATTCTCAGTGAGGATTTCAAACCAATCCACGGCTGGCTTTTGCTTTAGGATTGCGTCGTAATGTTCAGTACGCAATCCCAAGCCAAAGCCTAAGTAAGGTTTTTTGGACATGGGATGATCTCTTATGCTTTATAAGCCTCTACATCAATATCCAAGGTCACATCATCACCTAATGCGGGTATTAATGTCGTCATACCAAAATCAGATCGTTTTAATTTAGCTTTTGCACTAAATCCTACGGTCATTTTATTGGTAATGATATTAGGCGCTTTTTTGTTAAATACCGCATCCAGTGTCACCGGTTTTGAAACCCCGTGTAAGGTTAAAATACCATGAACCTGAGCTGTTTTATTGTTTGAAGTAATAACCCCATCACTCACAAAAGTGGCTATAGGATATTTTGCTACCTCAAAAAACTGCTCGCCTTTAAGATGCTTATCTAATTCTGGATTACCCGTGACCAAATCATCGCCGACCTTAATGGTCACATCGACTTTACTTTTAGCAGGGTTTTGCTCATCTAGACTGATAGTACCGTTTACATTCTTCCATTTACCCGATTGGGTTGAAAAACCTAAATGATTGATGTCGTAAAGAACATAAGAATGATCCGGATCCAATGTATAAGTATCTGCTGCTATAGCTTGATTAAACGCCATTAAACCGCAAATAATAAGAATTTTCTTCATGATATTGCTCCTATTTAGATTCGAGATTACCGCCCACAATCTTATGACATGTCCCTTTGGGTAAAAGTATAAAAGCATCCGTTTGAGAGTC
>JABDEM010000022.1:0-23318 GCA_013287085.1 Gammaproteobacteria bacterium | reverse complement strand
AATCATTTAGGTTTTTCAACCCAATCGGGTAAATGGAAGAATGTAAACGGTACTATCAGTCGTAGAGGAGCCTGCGCATTTAGCAGTTTTGGTTTGGCAGTCATTCATCCCTGCTTTTACAATCCCATAGCATTTTTCCATAGGTTGATCTGCTAACGCTTGCGAACTGGCTAATAATGTACCCGCGGCAGATAAAGTTAATAGCAAGGTCATAGCCGATTTTACGATACGATCCATATCTTTCATGTGAAACTCCTGTAGGAATAGTGATTGCTTTACGGCGAAAATTGTATCAAAATTTCATATAAGAATGAAGAGATAGATGAATAGGAGCAGTATGAAATGGACAAACTCTAAAGAGTTTTTTTCTGAACTCTTACAACAAGCCAGAATCACTATAAACGGCAAAAATCCCTGGGATATGCAAATTCATAATGAGAAAACTTATAACCGCGTCATAAAAGACGGGCTATTAGGCTTAGGCGAAGCCTATATGGATAAATGGTGGGACAGCGAAAGACTAGATCAATTTTTTGAGCGGGCAATTAGAGAGGATCTCTCCAGCAAAATTAAAGCAAACCCCTTCCTCACTTTAAAATTGCTCATGCTAAAAATTATCAACTTACAAACCAAAGAGCGCTCTCTAGAGGTTGGCTTAAAACACTATGACCTGGGCAACGAATTATTTAAAGCCATGTTAGACAGTCGCATGAATTACACCTGTGGTTACTGGAAAAATGCAACGAATTTAGAAGATGCGCAACGTGATAAATTAGAGCTAACCTGCCAAAAATTAATGCTAAAACCCGGCATGAGATTATTAGATATAGGCTGTGGGTTTGGAGGGCTTGCAAAATATGCGGCAGAAAATTTTGGAGTCTCCGTGGTTGGCATCACTATTTCTCAACAACAATGCGACTATGCTAAACAAAATTGCGCGGGTTTGCCCGTTGAAATACGTTTTCAGGATTATCGGGATCTAAATGAAAAATTTGATCGCATATCCTCATTAGGCATGTTTGAACATGTAGGTCCCCTGAATTATCGAACTTACATGGAAGTCGCAAACAAAAGTTTAACGAATGATGGCATATTTTTATTACACACCATCGGTGAAAATACCAGCGCCTTTTCTATCAATGAATGGATGGCAAAATATATATTCCCAAATGCTGTTTTACCTTCTATTTCACAAATAGGAACTGCGAGTGAAGGTTTATTGGTGCTAGAAGATTGGCATAATTTTGGTGCAGATTATGATAAGACCTTAATGGCTTGGCATGCTAATTTTATTCAACACTGGGATCAGTTAAAAAAATATTATGACGAGCGTTTTTATCGTATGTGGAATTATTATTTACTGTGCTGCGCGGGGAGTTTTCGTGCGCGCTATATCCAACTTTGGCAAATGGTCTTTACCAAAAATGGCCTATTGGGCGGATACCAAGCACCGCGATTGGAAGCTAAATCAAGCGACTTATCAAAGCCAAGTAGTTTTGATCATAGTCAAGTGGAGTCGTCTTCAACCTCAACTCACAAAAATACCGAAAACAATCTAGCTTAATTCCTTTTTGATCGATGGCTTCTTGTAAAAGTTTTAAAGCATTATACAAGATAGCCATCTGATCGACGATTAAGCGAATTTTTAAGGCTTGTAATTCTTCACTTAGTGTTCTAAATTCTGTCATCTCTTTTTCTAGTGCTATTAAACCCTGCTTAATTTGCTCAGCACCTTCAGTGTATTGAATTTCCTGCTGCATATAAGCTAAATAGACTTGATCAGCATTATATTTCAAAATATCTCTTAATATTTGCATGCGTAAAATATTATGTGTACCTTCCCAATTTTCACAGACTATACCGTCTCTTAATAATCTCGGGATAGGAGAAAAAGTTTCAATAGTTCCATTTCCTGCTAATACACCCAAGCAATGATGAATATGCTCAAACGACCATTTGGCGGTAATATATTTTTGACTATTAGCTAATAAGCGCAGTAGCATGGGAGCATTTTTATCTTTTAACTTTCCTAAATCTAATTCATCTTGTAAGCGCGCAGTGGCAAAACTGCCGGCTATCATTGCCGTATTTTCAGCTTTGATACGCGCAAGATTTTCTTTAATTAAAGGATAATTAATAATGGGTTGATCAAACGCAATGCGATACTTTGCAAACAATCTTGCGACATGATAAGCACGTCTTGCCATAGCCAATACGGTCATTGCATTACATAAACGCGACACATGTAACACATTTTCCATCATCATCCTAAAGCCATCTTTAAGCTCTCCCATAGGATAAGCGAAAGCTGCATGAAAATCGATTTCAGCGGTAGGAAGTGTTTGCGTGCCTATTTTGTCTTTGAGGCGTCGCATGGTAAATAAATTATTTTTTTCTTTCCAAACAGCGGGTACTAAAAAAAGTCCTAAGCCTTTTGTGCCAGGTAGTTTTTCATCAAATCTCGCGGTGACAAAAATAAGATCCGCATCCGCATTCGAACAAAACCATTTTTCACCCGTAATACGCCACAATCCTTTTTCATCTTTTTTAGCAAAAGTCGCATTCGCTCCAACATCAGATCCACCCTGCACTTCTGTTAAGAATTGTGCGCCGGTAAAATTATTTTGATAAGAAGCAGTAATAAGTTTTTCTTGAAATAATTTTTTATGCTCAAAATCAGGGGTTTTAGAAAAAACACGTAAAATGCCTGCGGAACAAGCAATAGGACAATTATGCCCGGCTTCACCGACTTCTGATGATAAGAAAAATAAACTTAATCCTTCAGCCATTCCACCCGGCTGAGACATTTTTTCTAATAGCTTAGTACCATAAATAATATCACCCGCTTTACTATAACTTGGATGATGAACAATAGTACGATCGCCTTCCAGTTTGGGTAAATTTAAGTGATTTTCAGAAACAGTGGCTTCCAATTCTGTTGAGACTAATGCGCCAAATTTTTCTAATTCTGAATTTATTCTTTTGAAATCTTCGGGAAAAGTAAAACGAATGGTGTGAATTAAATCGGGATCGGTTGTATAAACATTTTTTGTAAGCTCGTGTTGCCATTTTTCAATAGCCTCACGAGCGATTTTATTTTTTAGTTGCGTCTCTTCCATGAGATTTCCTAATTAATACACCCAGTAACCATGGCAGTGGTGATGATGGTGATGATGATACCATATCACAGGTGGACCGTATTCAACATAAACGGGGTAAACAGGTTCCATTACCATAGGAACTAAAATCACCCGAGCTTCCGCGCTCATACAACCTAACAAGGCTAGCATTCCTAACAGTGCCGTTAACTTCAAACGTAAACTATGCATAACCACCTCGACTGTAAGAAAACAACGATCCTAGAATACAGTAAGAATTTAGTCATTTCTAGGGTTTTTAAAGCGTTTTAGTGCATTTTTTGAGCTTTTATATTTGGGTTTATTTTGTGTTATGATGGCGTGTTCCATAGAAGGATAAGAGCATGGCCTGGAGTAGACTTAATCGCAAAAGCAAAACCCCCTCTGAATGGGGATTTTTAAATTTTTTTAGAAAACTTAAAGAATTATTACTAAGCTTATTTTGTGGCTCACCTGGTGGTGGCATACATACTGCTAAAACCACTAGCACAACTAGAATGGCTAGAACCGTAAAACTAACCAGAGAAAGCCACTCTTCTGATAGAGAAATGAAAACACTCCCAGCGACTGCAAATACTCAGCCTACCCAACAATGGACGTCTTATGAACCTACGAAACGCCGTAGCCCTTGAGTGCCCCTTACAAATAGCGGGCACTATCAATGCTTATACGGCTCTGTTAGCTAAAAATGCAGGGTTTAAAGCGATTTATTTATCGGGTGCAGGGGTTGCTAATGCATCCTTCGGGATACCGGATATTGGGCTTACCACTTTAAATAACGTCTTAGAAGATACACGAAGAATTACAGGTGCAGTTGACTTGCCCCTGCTAGTAGATATTGATACTGGGTGGGATGATATTTCCCATAGCGTAAAAGAATTAATTAAAGCAGGCGCAGCTGGGGTTCATATTGAAGACCAAGTATTTGATAAACGTTGTGGCCAATTAGCTAATAAAGAAATTGTTTCAACCAATGAAATGGTTAATCGCATTAAAAAAGCTATTGACGCTAAAACCAACTCAGATTTTGTTGTGATGGCAAGAACCGATGCCCTACAAAAAGAAGGATTAGACGCAACTCTTGAAAGAATTTCTCGCTATGTTGAAGCGGGTGCGGATATGATTTTTTTTGAAGGCGTACAAGAATTAAATCAATATCAAGCCTTAACAAAAATTTGCGCTGTGCCGGTCTTGGCAAATATCACTGAATTTGGTCTTACCCCCCTATTTACCGTAGAAGAATTAAAACAAGTGGGTATTCAATTGGTTTTATATCCTTTAAGCGCTTTTCGTGCGATGAGTAAAGCGGCGCTAATGACTTATGAAACCATTAAAACAACAGGGACGCAAAAAAGTTTATTAGATACTATGCAAACACGAAAAGAATTGTATAGCATTTTAAATTATCATCCAGAAAATCAAGGAAAAACTAAATGACAGACAAAACTGGTGGTTTAGCAGGTATCGTAGTTGGCGAAACAGCGATTAGTACCGTCGGTAAAGAAGGCGTAGGATTAACTTATCGCGGCTATGATATTCATGAATTAGCATCAAAATCCAGTTTTGAGGAAGTCGCTTATTTATTGATTTATGGTGAATTGCCTACACAAAAAGAATTTAATTTATATCAAGAAAAATTATTTCAATTACGAAAATTACCTAAAGAACTGTGTGCAGTTTTAGAATTAATTCCGGGAAATACTCATCCGATGGATGTATTACGCACGGGTTGTTCGATGCTTGGAACACTTGAGCCTGAATCAAAATTAAATGATCTGACTCAAATTGCCAATCGCTTAATTGCAACCACACCAGGCATGTTACTTTATTGGTATCATTTTCATAAAAACAAAAAATCGATCAAAACAGAAACCGAGGAAAAAAGTTTAGCGGGACATTTTCTTCATTTATTACATGGAAAAACTCCTGACGCTGATTTGGCACAGGCGTTAGATATTTCCATGATGCTATATGCAGAACATGAATTCAATGCCTCAACTTTTGCAGCAAGAGTGACGACCTCTACTGAATCTGATTTTTATTCTGCGATAGTCAGTGGCATTGGCACTTTACGGGGCCCCTTACATGGCGGTGCGAATGAAGCCGCAATGGAACTGATCCAATATTTTAAAACACCTGATGAAGCAGCTGCTGTCGTTCGACAGATGTTAATAGATAAAAAGAAAGTCATGGGTTTTGGTCATAGAGTTTATAAAATCTCAGACCCTCGTTCTGATATTATTAAAAACTTATCAAAAAAATTATCTGAAAAAGCCTCTGATGGTAATTTATATAAAATTGCTGAACGCATTGAAAAATTATTATGGGATGAGAAAAAATTATTTCCGAATGTCGATTTTTATAGCGCAACTACTTATCATTTTATGGGTATTCCCACTTTAATGTTCACACCACTTTTTGTTATTTCACGTTTAACCGGTTGGACGGCCCATATTATCGAACAACGCGGCAACAATCGTTTGATAAGACCCGATGCGACTTATAAAGGCCCAACACCTAGAGATTATGTTCCTGTTAGTCAACGAGGATAATATGCGGCCTGCTTTTGATAAAGAATTAGTAGCCATTGCAGATTACGTAGTTAATCATAATATTACCAGTGATGAAGCTTATTCTACGGCTCGCTATTGTTTATTAGATGCTTTAGGTTGTGCTTATCTTGCGAAACAATATCCGGCTTGCACGAAATTACTTTCTCATTCAAAAGATCTTGTCTCTGTTGCTTTTGATATCGGTATTTTAATTCGCTGGTTAGATTTTAATGATACTTGGCTAGCCGCTGAATGGGGCCACCCTTCTGATAATTTAGGCGCTATTCTTGCTATTGCTCAAGATAAAAATTTGAGCGTAGGTGAAGTTTTAACAGCCATGATTAAAGCATATGAAATCCAAGGCATATTAGCGCTTAAAAATAGCTTTAATAGAGTTGGCTTAGATCATGTTATTTTAGTAAAACTTGCATCAACTGCTGTTGCTACGCAGTTATTAGGTGGCACACGCGAGCAAATTATTGATGCTTTATCTCAAGTCTTTGTCGATGGGCAAGCGTTAAGAACTTATAGACATGCGCCCAATACCGGACCCAGAAAATCTTGGGCCGCAGGTGATGCAACCTCTCGCGCCGTTCGTTTAGCACAACTCACTTTAATGGGTGAAAAAGGCTACCCCACTGCTCTTACTGCAAAAACCTGGGGATTTTATGATGTTTCTTTCCAAGGGAAAAAATTTGATATTCCCAGACCTTATGATTCTTATGTTATAGAAAATATTTTATTTAAAGTGTCCTATCCTGCCGAATTTCATGCTCAAACGGCGGTGGAAGCAGCCATTAAATTATACCCAATCGCGATCGATAAAATTAAAAAAATTGTAATTACGACGCATGAATCGGCCATAAGGATCATTTCAAAAACGGGGCCTCTCTATAATCCTGCCGATCGTGATCACTGTTTACAATACATGGTTGCCGTTGCGCTAATACAAGGCGATTTAAAAGCGGAATATTATGAAGATAGTTTTGTAAAAAATCCAAAAATTGATTTATTGCGTGAAAAAATGGAAGTTATCGAAGAAAAAAACTACAGCGAAGATTATCTTGACCCTGAAAAACGATCAATTACTAATGCAGTTCAGATTTATTTCAATGATGGCACTGAAACAGATAAAGTCATCGTTGAATATCCGCTAGGACACATGCGACGTCGTAAAGAAGCAATCCCACTGATCATTGAGAAATTTCAAAAAAATGCGACTAAATCCTTATCAACTGATGAAGTTCAAAAAGTTATAGCGCAATTTCAAAATCTTGATAGTTTAAAAAAATTATCTATCTCTCAAGTTATAAATTTATAAGCTATTGATTTAAAAAACAATTTATTTTTAAAACGTTAAGATTTCCTTAAGGTTAGATCGATATAATTAATCTATCTACTTATAAGGTAAATAACATGGTTTTAAAAAGACTTCCCTTGTTTATTTTAGGCGGGATCTATGGCTTAGCGCTTAACGGCAGTATCATGGGCTTAGCGCATGCTGTTGCAGCGACAGGCTATGTTGTTGTGATAATTTGCCGTGCTATAGGTGAGACAGGAGGAGACTGCAGTTGCCTTGAAGGAGAGGGTAATCCTTTGGCCGTAATTTTCGTTTGTCTTATAGGCGCAGCTTTAGCAATTGCCTGTGTAGGAGGTTTCGTTTGGGGTTTTGGGTTAGGATTATTTAAAGGCACTTGGCATTGTGCGATGGATTTTTATAATAATGGGATACGCACCGGATTAAGTTCACCTTTCAGATTTTTAAAAGCCATTTGGGCAGAAAAAGTTAATAAAAATCAGCAACCCTTGGCAGAATATTATCAAGGGACTGCCAGAGGGGTTCTGGAAAGAAGAGAGGCGGCTAAAGAAAAAGTTGGTGTTGAAGCAAGAGCTATTGATACAACATTAACAGAAATTCGGGAAGAAAACGAGACAGCTCCATTACCAAAAGGTGTTACTCAAATTATCGCTATTCTCGCCGCTAATCAACACCAAGATGTATTTGAGGATAAAATCCAAGCAATAGGAAATTATCTTGAAAGTATAGCTTTACCTCAAGGTGATGCTGCTAATAGAACAGTAACTGTGGAACTTTCAGACGAAGAACTTATACAAACTATTAAAGCAGATCCTTATTTCAGCGAACGGCAAGCAGACATTATTGCCAATAAATCATCCAAGAAACAATCACCCTCTTCTTTTTGGTATTGGGGGTCTGCTCCTCTTAAGCAGTGTGCTGCGATTATTGCTAATAGGCCACGCTGATAAGCATTATATCTATGATTTAAACGAGACTAGGAAATATGGCACAGAGACAAGAAGAAAAGAAAGAAGAACAGATAGGCAAACAAGTGGCTGAAGGCCTATTTGCAGGCTTGGGGTTAGTTAATGATACATGCGTCACGATACTTACCTTTTTAAGCATCACTCAAATAGAAGAGAGAACACCCGAACTTTCTGCACCTGTAAAAGCTGCAATTTGGAGAATTTTATTCACCAGACATTTTCCTCATAGAGTTATAACAGCCCCTGCCCCAAATTATCAGGTTGAATACTACCAAGCAGAAAAAGAGGAATATGACTTTCCTGAAATAAAACTACAGGACATAGCATCGTTAACCCCCCAACAAAAAAAACTTTTTCGTATTGTTAAAGGCGGTGATATAGAAGAATTTGAACAAGAAAATATTAGTTTAGAGGCACTTTATAATAGTTTTAAAGATAAAAATCATAGAACCTTTTTTTATTGGGCCAGAGAATGTGGTCGTGATTTATTATTAGAACATATTTACGAGCTAGCGCTTATAAATGGTTCTTTGCCTGCAAATAGTACCTTACTTCATTGGGCAGCTCTTACCAATCAAACCGCCACTCTAAAAAAATTAGCCGATGGGAAATTTAATCGTTTAAATCTTACGGATGTTAATGGAGCCACTCCTCCACATAAAGCAGCAGTAAGCGGCCATATGGATCTGGTTTGCCAATTTGGTCCTATTGATTCAAAAATGGTAAGTATATGCGCCTATCTGAGTTATTTAGAAAAAATTAAACATCTTTTGACGCCGGAGCTCATGAATGATCCTAAAAGACCTCAATCAACTCTTCATGATGCCGCATCTTTCGGTCAAACACATTCAACCCGCGTTTTGTTAGAGGCTAAGGCTGATACTGAGTGGACAAATAGCAAGGGCGCAACTGCGATTCATATTGCTGCACAATTTAATTATCAACAGACCCTTCAATTGCTTTTAACTCAAAATGCAAATGCAGAAGCAAAAATGCCAAATAAAGAAACCCCACTTTATCTAGCTGCAAGAGAGGGACAAGTAGAGGCAACTAATTTATTACTAGAATCTAAAGCAAATGTGGATACACAAAAAGATGACGGCTACACGCCGTTATTGGCAGCCGCCTCTGGTGGGCATACTCAAATAGTTCGATTACTGCTTGCAGCAAAAGCGGATACAAAACCGCAAGAGCTTAAAACAGGCGACACAGCACTGATGTGGTCTGCTTATAAAAGAGACCATGAAGCTGTTAAAGCATTGCTTGATGAAGGAGCTGAGATAGAAACAAGAAACCATAAAGACAAAACTGCTCTTTACGAAGCTGTAGAATTCGGTAATGAAAACACAAAAGTTATTAGCCATCTCTTAAACGCAAATGCTGATACAACGGTTACACTTCCTTCAGGTCGAACGCTTTTAGCCGCAGCATCAACATGCTTGTCCAACTTGCAATTGATATTAAAAAAACAAGCTGAAATTTATGCACGTAGAAAAGGGATTTCTTTAAACAGGATATCTAGCCTATATAATCTTGATGGTAAAAATGTCATTAGGGGCATGAAAGAAATAATGGAAAATGAATTGCCAGTGGAGGCTAAACAAAATCATCAGCATCCACTGAAAAAATTACAAATATATTTTGAGAATAGAAGCGAGGATAGTGACAATTATCTATCGTATATTTGGTTACCTTTTTTTGGATATAAATATTTTGGTTTTAATCGATGCGACAAACTAGAAGCCGCATTCATTTTATTTAATAATATCCTTCATAATCGCTCTATTGAAGACTTAGAACAAATTTACCCAGCATTAGATCAGGGAAGTCTGGGGAAAATTTATCGAGAATGCATAGGACTTCATAGACCGATGGTTGCTGCTGCACCTGCTAGCAGGCCTTAAGAAAATTAAAACGAGGATAGGAAATATGGTGCAGAGACAAGCAGTAAAAACAGAAGAAGAAAAGATAGGCGAACAAGCCGCTGAAGGACTATTTGCAGACACGGGATTAAATAATGATGCATGCGGAGTCGTGCTTCAGTTTTTTAGCATTAGCGAGGCAGAAAAATTTACTCCCAAACTTTCTCTTATCTTAAAGCATACGCTTTGGCGATATTTATTCGCACATCATTTCCCCCACAGAAAACCAGAGCTTCTCGAAGATGAAACTGACTACCAAAAAGAATATTATCACGCGGAAGATGTGGAATATAAACGTGATAATAGAAATAGTCTAGGCTGGTGCGCAGCAGATAAAGCAAGAATATTTCGCCTGGTGAAAGGTGAAGATTTAGAAGATTTTAAAAAAGAATGGCCTATAAAAACTTCTAAATTATACACTCTCTACACACGTTCTTATTGCATGCGGGATAATCATCAAAAAACTCTTTTTTACTGGGCAAAACAATGCGGGCGAGAATCTTTATTGGCCTATGTTTATGAATTGGCATTGAATAACGAACTGCCTGGTAAGAGCACCCTTCTTCATTGGGCAGCAATGACCCACCAATCAGAAAAAATTCAGCATCTTGTAGGGGCTGGTTTTCGATTGGATAGTAAAGACAAGGATCAAGATACTCCGGGTTACCTTGCTGTAAGAAACGGTCATCTTTCCTTGATTTCAAAAATGGAGCTTCCTGTTGATGAAGACATGGTAATGATAGGAGTTCAATATGATTTAAACCTCTTTGAACAATTTACCACACCCGAGGTTATAGCTAAGACCCTTGCTAAGTATCCTCACACTCTATGCAACGCTGCAGAAGCAGGTCAAACTACAAACGTTCAATTATTATTAAAAGCTAAAGCTGCTATTGAAGAAAAATATAATATCGGCGATGAAGTAACTTCATTGTCCATCGCTGCTGCACGCGGTCACGTAGATACAGTCCAAGCACTATTAGAAGCTAAGGCCATTGTAGACACTGAATGCACATCGGGAACCGCTCTTCAGAGAGCTGCCCAACATGGCCATGCTAAAATAGCGCGACTTTTGATAAATGCAGAGGCCAAGTTAGAAACGGCTGACGGCGGAACACCGCTTATGAGAGCGGCTACAGAAGGGCGAAATGATGTCGTGGGTTTACTATTAGAAGCAAAAGCTAACCTAGAGGCAAAAAATAATCGTCAAGAAACTGCTTTACATCTTGCCGTAAAACATCCACAAACTCTCCAATTATTATTAAATAATAGAGCAAATATTCAAGCAGAAACCAATAACCGCAATACACCTCTTCATTTCGCAGCAACAAAGAGGGAGAACAGCGAAAGCGTTCGTTGCCTCCTACAAGCAAAAGCGAATATCGACAAGTCCAATTCATCAGGGGAAACCCCTTTGCTTCTAGCCATTCATTTTAATAACCCTGATACTGCGAAATTATTATTAAAAGAAGAAGTAATGACACATAAAACATGTCTTTTGTTAAACAAGAGTAAAATAGTACTGAATAAAGGTTCATGGTACATGGATGATATGCGTTATAATATTCTTATCTACCTAGAACAATTTGTAAGAGAAACAACATTACCAGAAGATGCTCGCGCAGCAGATCATCCTCTTAAGAAATTGCAATCTTACATTATCAGTAGACACCAACAACCTCATTATAACTACACTATTTCATTTTGGGGCCGTACTTTGTATGAATTCGGTTTTAACAAATGTGAAAAACAAAACGCAGCCTTTACTTTATTTATGCATATCATGGAAAAAAAACCTTTTGCGGATTTAGGTGGTATACATCCAGCATTGGGCCAAGGAAATTTAGGGAAAATTTATCAAGAATGTCTTGAGCTTTATAGGCCGATGGCTGCTGCACCTGCTAGGCATTCTCCAGGAGCTCAATGATGTAAAAATTTTTTAAATTCTTCTTCGTCTAATATTTTGATGCCCAACTCCTGGGCTTTTTTTAATTTAGATCCAGCATCTTCACCTACGACAACATAATGCGTTTTAGCGGATACACTACCTGACACTTTCGCGCCTAAATTTTCTAATTTTTCTTTGGCTTCCTCTCGGGAAAATGATTTAAGAGTTCCTGTGAGTACAAATGTTTTTCCTTGTAGCGGCAATTGTTTTGCGCGCGCTACTTTTTCCCAATGAATGCCTGACTTAATTAATTGCTGAATAATATCGCGATTATGTTTTTCGGCGAAAAATGCAACGATATGTTTGGCAACGATTGGGCCTATGTCTGGTACAGATTGAAGCTCTTCTTCGTTTGCAGACATTAAATCCGGTAAATCACCAAAATGTCGGGCTAATTCTTTTGCGGTGGCTTCTCCTACGTCGCGAATTCCTAAGGCATGTAGAAAACGAGCGAGCGTGGTTTTTTTACTTTTTTCTAATTCATCTAATAAATTTTGTGCGGATTTTTCTGCCATGCGTTCAAGGGAAGAAAGTTGATCTAAAGTTAATTTATAGACATCAGATACGTGATCTACTAGTTTAGTATCGACTAATTGATCAACCAGTTTATCCCCTAAGCCTTCGATATTCATCATGCGACGAGATGCAAAATGCTTAATCGCTTCTTTGCGTTGGGCTCTACAGAACAATCCGCCGGTACATCGGGCTACAGCTTCGCCTTCGATGGTTTCAATATGCGAGTGACACACGGGGCATACTTTTGGTAAATGAATTTTCTTGGCGCTGCGGGGGCGCTTTGATTTAATGACCGCAACCACTTCTGGAATCACATCGCCTGCGCGTCGCACTAAAACAGTATCGCCTATATGGATATCTTTGCGCTGTATTTCATCCATATTGTGTAGCGTTGCATTACTAACAGTGGCACCGCCTACAAAGACTGGTTTTAAACGGGCAACCGGAGTGATTGCACCGGTTCGGCCTACTTGAAATTCTACGTCTTCTATTACTGTTGACACTTCTTCTGCAGGAAATTTATGTGCGAGAGCCCATCGTGGGGCACGCGAGACAAAACCTAATTTTTTCTGTAAATCGATGTCATTGACTTTGTATACAATGCCATCGATTTCATAAGTTAGTTTTTTACGCTTTTCTGCCATGTGTTCATAATATTTTAAACAGGCTTTTATACCTGTTGAAACTTTAATTTCTGGATTCACTGGAAATCCAAATTGTTTAATTAACGCTAAAATTTCGCTATGTTTATCGGGTATTTTAATGCCTTCAATGACGCCTACGCCATAGCAAAAAAGTGACAATGGTCTAGTAGCTGTGATCCGGGGATCTAATTGTCTGATACTTCCTGCTGCGGCATTACGTGGGTTTACAAAAATTTTTTCGCCTTTTTTTTCTGCTTCACGATTTAATTTTTCAAAACCGGATTTAGAAATATAAACTTCGCCCCGGACTTCAAAAACTTTGGGGAATTCTTTACCGCGCAAATGAAGCGGGATCATTAGAATAGTACGAATATTTTCTGTGACATCTTCCCCCACTTCCCCATCCCCACGAGTGGCTGCAAAAGCAAGCTTGCCTTTTTCGTAAACAATACTAATAGCCAAGCCATCTAATTTTGGTTCACAGACATACTCTATAGGATCTGTAGTATGCAAACGTTGGTGCACTCTTTCATCAAACGCTACCACTTCTTCTTCAGAAAAACCATTTTCCAAAGATAACATCGGGATTTCATGCTTAACTTCTTTGAATTCTTTTAGGGGCTTTGAACCTACGCGCTGGGTGGGAGAATCAGGGGTAATTAAGGTTGGGTATTCGGCTTCGAGTTTTTTTAATTTTTGAAATAAAACATCGTATTCACTATCCGAAATTATCGGATCATCTAAGACATGATATCGATAATTATGCTCATCGATTTCATGTCTAAGTTTTTCAGCTTCTGAGACAATTTTAGGCGGGGCTACCGTCATAATTTAATAATCTTTGCTGATACAGGTTAAAATGATCTTCGGACCAAGTTGTTTTGGGATCGGCTCTCAATTCGCCATCTAAATCTTCAGCTAATTGTTCTGCGGTATTAACCATCAAATAAAAAGCCTGTAAGGGATTGGGCGCATTTTTAATGTCCATAAATAAGGTCAAACCCACACAAGAGAAATCTCCCATGCGATCTAAATCAAATTTTCCGGGTTTAGTTGCAGAAGCTAAACTAAATAAAATAATATGTTTGCCTTGTGGGGTTCTTTGGTAATAATGAAAAATATTCATCTCGCCAAATTGCATGCCTGTTGCAGCGATTGCTTGTAATAAATCATAAGAAGCAAAACGAGAGTTGGGTTTGGCGAAAATACTGATATTGAAATAATCGGTCATGCCTATCGCAGGCTTAAAAGAAGGCTCTTCGGCGTGATCATAACTTGAATGAGAGAAATCATGATGCTCCCTATCAGCCACTAAGCGTGCTTTGAGAGCTCGATATTGACTCCAGGATTTCCAAATAATAAAAACAAATAACCCAGCTAATATTAAACAAACTATACGTAAATAGTCATCCATGCTATTTATGCTCCTGCCATTTGTATGGCTTCCTGTATGTTAACACTGACTAAACGAGAAACACCTGGTTCATTCATGGTGACACCTACCAAATGTTCGGCCATTTCGATTGCAAGTTTATTGTGACTGATAAATAAAAATTGTGTTTTTTCAGCCATATCTTTAACCAACTGACAAAAACGTCCCACATTCATATCATCTAAGGGCGCATCTACTTCATCCAGCAAACAAAACGGCGCTGGATTTAAATGGAAAATAGAAAATACTAAGGCAATAGCGGTTAAGGCTTTTTCACCGCCTGATAATAAATGAATAGTGCTATTACGTTTACCAGGTGGGCATGCCATCACAACAACACCCGCATCCAATAAATTTTCTTCCGTAAGTTCAAGATACGCTTTGCCACCACCAAATACTTTAGGGAAAAGCTCTTGGAAGCGCTGATTCACAAAATCAAAAGTTTCTTTAAATCGCGCGCGGGTTTCGCGATCGATTTTAGCAATAGCTTCTTCCAACATGTTAAGCGCTTGTTGTAAATCATCATTTTGTTTATCTAAATATTGTTTACGCTCACCACAAGCTTCGTACTCTTCGATGGCGACTAAATTAATAGCACCCAAACGTGAAATACGTTGTTCAATTTGTTCTAATTGACCTTGCCATTCTTCTGGTGCTGCTGTAGGTGGGAGTTCTTTCAAAGTATCTTCTAAAATATAATTCGTCGCTTGCATTTTTTCTATTATATTTTCGGATTTTACTTTTAGGCTTTGGGATTCCATGCGTAACTGCTCTAAACGATCACGGAATTTATTAATTTCTTTTTCGATTTCTTGTCGTCTGGTTTCAATGGCACGTATTTCTTGATCGACTGCTTCAACGGTTACGCGTTTTGCTTGTAATTCTTCTTCAATTTGCAAACGATGATTTAAGGCATTCGATAAAGCTTCTTTCAAAGACTCTGTGGATTTAGCATTTTCCAGCTCTTTATCGACTACGGCTTTTCTTTCCGTGAGAGCAGTTAATTGAGTTTGCAAGCGATTAAGATTTTGTCTTAATGACGCTTGTTGTGATTTAGCTGTTTGTAAGCGAATTTCCGTGCTTTGAACTTGTAACTGGGCTTGATTTAATTGATCGCGACACTGTTGTAATTTTTCACGTAATTGATCGCGTTGTTGTAATAAAGTTTCTTTATTTTCATTACTTTTTTCGCCATCAGAGAGCGCCGCTTGCCATTTTGAACGAGCTTGTTGTAACTCACTTTCCGCTTGTTCCAATTGCGCAATAACTTCCTGTTGTTCTTTTTTAAACCGTTCAGAATTAGTTTTTAATTCATTCAGTTTCGCTTGTTTAATTTTTTGGGAAGCTGAAACTTCTGATATTCTCGCCTGAATTTGATTGGCAGTTTTTTGGAATTCTTCGCGCTGCTTTTCTAAGTCTTGTAATTTTTGACGAGTGTCTTGTAAATGATTTTCTAGAGTTTCTTCTTTTTGAGTGAGCTCTGAAATCGTTTGATTAATTTTCTTTAATTCTTGTTCACGCGCAAAAATTCCTTGTTCAGGATTTTTTTCACGCATTACTTTTAGCCAATGGTAACTCAGCCAAATTCCATCGCGAGTAATTACTGACTCTTCAGGACCCAGTTTAGCGCTTAATTGAATAGCATCATTTAAAGATTCCGCGATATAAACCTGAGATAAAAGTGAATCCAATGGCCATTTTGATTTAACTTTAGTTAACAGTGAAGCGCCTTTAGATCCCGCTGTTGTGGCAGAGGGTTTAGAAACATATAACGTAATATTCCCATCTTCTAAATCAGAAAAATAAGAAGTGACTTGATTGGCATCATCCACACAAACCGCTTGTAGATAACTTCCCAAGACTTTTTCAACCGCCAATTCCCAACCGTTTTCTACTTCTATACCTTGGGCTAAACGGGGGGATTGATCTAATTTATGTTTAGTGAGCCATTCGCTAGTACGCTGATCGCGCTGACCGAGTGCCGTTTCTTGCAAGGATTGCTGGGAGGCTTGTTCCCCATGCAATTGTTGTAATTGATGACGTAATTGATTTAATTCACGATCGGTTTCTTGTAATTCTACTTTCGCATTGGAAATTGCGCTAAGTGCTACGTTTAATTGTTGTTGATTGAGCTCGGATTCTTCAAGAACCGCTTCCGATTGTTCTGTTAACACCGCTTGCTCTTGTTCTAACTCAGAAAAATTAATCTGCCCTGCTTCTGCAGCGAGTTTGGATTGGCGTTGTTTTAAGGAAGCAAGACGCTCATCTAAATGTTGGATCCGTGTTTGTTCAACTTGAGCGGTTTGCATGGCTTTTGAAATCGTCTGATTAAACGTATCCCAACCCTCTTGCCATTGTTGCATAGCATTTTCAGATTGATTACGTTCCGTCATTAACTCTGCAGCTAATTTTTTTACTTCCTCTAAAACAGGCTCAAGCTCAATAATTTCTTGTGCTAAATCTTTAGATTCATCATCACTTTGCTCATAATCTTCTTGTACTTGTTGTCTATCTTTCTCAACTTCCGCCACATCATGTTCTAATTGATGCAAACGTTCTTCTGTATGACGGATATCTTGTTCTAGTCGGGTAATATCATTCCCTGATAAATAATAACGTTTTTGTACTTCTTGATAAGATTCAGTTGCTAAACGAACATCGCTACGGCGATTTTCTAAAGCTAAATCAGATTCAACCAATTCAGACTGACAAGCTTCGAAACCCGTTTCTTGTTGTTGAATCTGCATGGAATAATCCACACGATGCGCATCTAATTGCCGCCATTGAATGGCATAATACTGCGCACGTATCCAGCGTTGCTGTTCTTGTAACATTTTATATTTTTCAGCAGAACTGGCTTGGCGTTTTAAGTGACCTAATTGTTTGTCTAATTCGGCGCGGATATCATTTAAGCGTGCTAAATTTTCTTTAGTGTGTTGAATGCGATTTTCGGTTTCACGGCGTCTTTCTTTATATTTTGAAATACCAGCAGCTTCTTCAAGATACACCCGCATATCATCAGGTTTTGCTTCGATCACCCGCGAAATCATGTTTTGGCCAATAATAGAGTAACTACGAGGACCTAAACCTGTTCCTAAAAAAAGATCGATGACATCACGTCGTCTGCAACGTGTGCCATTTAAATAATAAGTAGAATCGGCATCTCGGGTAATCACACGGCGTATGGATATTTCTGCATAAGAGGCATATTCACCCCCCCGCGCTGCCGTCATTATTATCAAAGATAAGCTCAACTGAAGCTTGTCCCACCGGTTTACGAGCCGTAGAACCATTAAAAATAACGTCGGTTAAAGATTCGCCACGAAGGTATTTAGCAGAGTTTTCACCCATGACCCAACAGACAGCATCAATAATATTGGATTTACCACATCCATTGGGTCCGACTACGGCTACCAAATTGCTTGGTACTACCACCGTAGTAGGATCCACAAAGGACTTAAAACCGGCTAATTTAATCTTCTGTAGCTGCATAAATTCTTAACTTACTCAATCTATTAAAATAAGCTTGAGTATAACTTATGCCACTGAAAGTTAGAAGTAAATATCAAACTGCGCCGTTAACACATTATCCGATAATCCCGAAGGCGTTGGCCCTGGAATATTATTCCCGCTAGAGGTCGCGCTCCCTGCATAATCTCTATCATGCCTAAACTCTAGACTCTCTAAAGTATCCCGCCAAATTGAGGTATTCCACACTACACCCCAACGCTGTGCGGGCAATCCTAACATTAAGGCTTCTTTAGTCATCCCATACCCAACCGCAATAGAGTTAGGTCTGTTAAAAGCACAAAATGAATAAGCAATTTCTGCATTAAGCGCTTGAGGTTTAGCGCCTATGCTTTTGAAAGTAGCATCATTTGGATTAAAAGCAGTAGAGGCAAAAATATATTCCGCCAATAAATCCCAATGCTCGCCTATATCAAACATTGCTCGCATTTCATAGGCTGGCACGCGATGTACAATACTTTCACTTCCGCAAGGGCCAGTGCCACCCGGACCACAAGCATTATAAGCTCCAGCACCAAAACCACCCCAGACACCTGGTCCATTTAGCGTTCTTTGTAACCCAAAAGAATCGGCAATATTGGCGAGCACTCCAGCACCTATATCCATACCAGAGCCCTCTTTCTTAGCACGGTACCCTACGTTAATACCACCATTGTTAATACGCTTTGAGTTCGAAGGAATCTTTGCATCGCCCCGGAAAGCATAAATAGAGCCATAAAATGTACAAGGCGTTTGCCCTTGATAACCCACCAAAAGAGCACGATCTTTGGTGCGGAATAAAGTTTTAGTCATAGGGCTTGTTACAAAACTGGTGCTATAAGTACCAAAAGGCACGTACATTTGGCCAATCGTGCCATAAAAAGGTGATTGGGCAAAATCCCCGACAATGATGAAGGCCTTATTCACAAATAAGCGGGAATTAGAGACTCGATGAGTCGTTGCTATAACACCTGCTTCAGACCCTATATCATCCTCATAAGAAAAACTCATTAAACCCGACGTCCAACTGCTAGGCCCTAAAATATAACTATCTAAGTTAACCGTTGTCACGTTGATGTCAGAACTGTTTGAACCCGGTCCGCCTTTTTTATAAAAAGCCTGGGCTTCAATCTGACCGCTTAATAATAAATGCGCATGGTCCACACAGTGCGGCCCACCCATTTGTGCTAATCGTTTATTAATATTTTTTCGTAAATTTAATAAAGACACGTCTTCATTAATATTGGGGTTATTAATAATTAAATTTGAACCTGAATATTGCAAAGGCACCCCTAAATAAGGCCCCGTTGAGACAAAGGATTGGCCTGGGGTATCTAAATCAATAGGCAAATACTTGGTTCCTGTTTCAGGTAAATTGGAAGGACCATTAATATGATTGGTACTCACTTGATGAACGGGAGCTGCTTTTTTGATCGGGGTTGTAGTTGTCGCAGGGGCTGCATAGCTTGGTAAATTCCATAGCAATCCTAAACCAATTATTATAGGTTTTATTAGGCTTTTCATGGAGTTTTTCTCCTTTTATTTAAGTTATTAAAAAATATTTTTTTATGCCTGTGGTAAGCGCGTCATTCTCTAAGAGGTCAACTGAGGGGATTAAGAGGCGGGTAAGATAACAGAACATTTATCTCGACTCAACACTATAATTTATAACTCTATTAATTAAAGTTATAATTTGATTGACACTCTTGCCTACACTTAGCAAAATAGGCTCCCGGAATGGTAGCCAATATTGGGGTGTAGCCAAGCGGTAAGGCACCGGGTTTTGATCCCGGCATTCCTAGGTTCGATCCCTAGCACCCCAGCCAGTTATTACATTAAGGAATCAAAATCGTGTCTGAAATCATGATCTTTAGCGGTAACGCGAATCGAGACTTAGCCAAAAGTATTGTTGACCATTTAGCAATTCCTCTAGGTAAAGCGTTAGTCGGCACCTTTAGTGATGGCGAAACCATGGTCGAAATTCAAGAAAACGTTCGTGGTCGCGATGTTTTTATTATCCAATCCACTTGCGCACCTTCCAATGACACCTTAATGGAAGTCATTATCATGGCAGATGCTCTACGCCGTGCTTCTGCCGCAAAAATTACCGCGGTAGTTCCTTATTTTGGTTATGCGCGCCAAGACAGACGCGTACGTTCAGCACGAGTTCCTATTACTTCAAAAATTATTGCGGATATGATGGCATCAGTGGGTATCAGTCGTTTAGTGACTGTCGATTTACATGCTGATCAGATCCAAGGGTTTTTCTACATGCCTGTCGATAACCTCTACAGCACGCCCATTATGTTAGATGATATTCTTAAAAAAGATTATCAAAATATTATGGTCGTCTCCCCCGATGTGGGTGGCGTGATTAGAGCCCGAGCCATTGCAAAAAGATTATCGGATGCTGATTTAGCTATTATTGATAAGAGAAGACCCAAACCCAATGAAGCCCAAGTGATGCATATTATCGGGGACGTACAAGGTCGGGATTGTATTATTGTGGATGATATCGTCGATACGGCAAGCACACTTTGCAAAGCGGTAGATGCGCTTAAAGAACATGGCGCAGCCAAAGTCGTCGCTTATGCCACTCACCCTGTTTTATCCGGTAAAGCCATTGAAAATATCAATGCTTCCAATTTAGATGAAGTCATTGTGACAGACACAATTCCCTTAAGTGAAGCCGCCAAAAAATGTAAACGAATTCGCTGCGTGAGCTTAAGTCATATGATGGCTGAGGCGATTCGAAGAATTAGTGGTGCAGGATCATTAAGCCGAATGTTTTTGGATTAAGTTACTTGACCAAACTCAATAAAGTGATGAACAGCTGGATAGGAGATCTACTGTGCCTGGTTGCAGGTGCATTGCTCACCTTATCATTTTCTCCTTTTGGTATTTTTCCTTTAGCGATTCTTTCTCCAGCTATTTTATTTGCCTTATGGTTAAATATTTCTTACAAAAAAGCTTTTTGGCGTGGTTTTTTATTTGGCGTAGGTTTTTTTGGCACCGGTGTGCATTGGATATTTTACAGCATCCATGTCTATAGCAACGCCCCACTTTGGGTTGCCATTTTAACCACCGCACTATTTGTCGTCATTCTCGCCCTCTTTCCAGCTTTTAACGGTTATTTCCTCAATAAAATTTATCCTAAAAATCATCCCACTAAATTACTATGCGCGCTACCCGCTTCTTGGGTCTTATTTGAATGGATACGCAGTTGGATATTTAGTGGATTCCCTTGGCTCTATTTAGGCTATAGCCAAATGGATTCCCCTCTCAAAGGCTATGCGCCCATTTTTAGTGTTTATGGCGTATCCTTAGCCGTCGCTCTAAGCAGTGCCCTATTAGTTTTTGCAATATTATCTTTTAATAAACGTCAGGCCAAAAATATTTATTTTGCTTTATTTACACTCGCTTTAATTTGGGTAGCAGGCTCTTTATTAAGTTTTGTGAATTGGACTAAACCACTCGGTGAACCCATCAAAACATCTCTCATCCAAGGCGATATTCCTCAAGAATTAAAATGGACACGCGAAAACCTACAACTTTCACTAGACACTTATAAAAATTTATCCGAACAAAACTGGTCAAGCTCGCTTATTATTTGGCCTGAAGCAGCAATTCCCTTAGTTTTACAAGATGCCGCCCAATATTTAGGAACCATAGGCGCTGAAGCCATACAACATCACTCCGCTATCATTACAGGTATCCCCCTTAAATTACCTAATTATGCTTATCAAAATACCGTTCTAGGCCTTGGCATCGCTTCGGGTCTTTATATAAAAGAACGACTCGTTCCTTTTGGAGAATTTATTCCCTTAAAACATCTTTTAGGTAATTTATTAGGATTTTTAGGCTTACCTATGTCTGATATGGTTCCGGGCGCCAGAAATTTAACCCCTATTTTTTATAAAAATATTCAATTCGCGACTTTTATTTGTTATGAAATTTGTTTCCCCGAGCAAGTACGCAATCAAGATGGCAAAGTCGGTGTTATCTTAACCGTCACGGATGATGCCTGGTTTGGCCGTTCTGTGGCCCAAGCCCAACACATTGAAATGGCCCGTATGCGAGCCTATGAAACAGGAAGACCCGTATTATTTGTCTCTAATAATGGCATCACGGCTTTTATTACTCCCACCGGAAAAATCCAATCCGCGGCCCCTCCTTATCAACAAGCCGTGTTAACCGATACGGTTCAACCGATGCAAGGCCATACGCCCTGGCTTTCTTTCGGTATGGATCCTATTCTTATGCTATTGTTTGTATTATTAGTAATAGCCTATTGGAGAATGCGCGATGGCAAAGGAACGTGATGATAGCATTGATCCGAAAATAGCCCATCATCTTACGCTCTATCACTATCCAGACCTTGATCCCGCTACAAACCAATATTATTTTAAAGTTAAAATCCCCGGCGGAGGCAATTGTGGTTTTTATAGTGTTGCTTTAGCGCTACTTAATATCATCGCCCAAGATAAATTAACGCTTCCTCGCCCAGAATACGAACAATTAATCACTGCCGTTAAAGATCAAAAAGGACAAGCGAGGAAAAATATAGAAGGCCGCTTGCTTTATTTTGAAACAGGGAATAACCCCGATAATAAGTTTAAAGGTTCACAATTAAAAAAATGCGTTCGTCATATGAAGGAAATATTGCGGGCGTTTGATTCAGGCGAATTAGACACACCTGATGCATTCAAAACTTATCTTATCGATTCAAGTCTTATTCCGAATTATGGTTATTACTTTATTGAATCGATGATGTTTGTTTTAGGGCCTGCTTTAAGGCAAATTTCTCCAGGTGCTAAAGAAAGTTTTAAACCCATAGGCGCAGGGAAAGTACGTATCGAAGATGCAGATGGAGAAAATGTCGATGAAGAACAATTAAATTTGATCGCGGGTTTTTTAAATTGTCGTTTAAAAGCTTACTCAGAAGACCCGGCTCACCCTTATTTTATTAGTTATGAAGGTTATAGTTACCCTGAACCTGCACACCCAGGAGATGAAAAAGAAGAAATGAAAGAAAGGGATCGACCAAAACTTCCTTCAGTTCGAAATTTTATTGAAATCGTCAATATGGGTGGCATACATTGGGATCTATTATTTCATTTAGATGAGCTAAAAAAACCTCCGTTTTTTTTTAGCAAACTTTGAATCAAACATTCCAGAGATTGCAGAACCGCGTCTAAAACTTTATCTAAAAAACATCCAAGAACTTGCTGATCAATATTATAACTTGCATATACTCTTGCAAAAATTTAAAGCAAACTTGATCCACACCCCACAAGTACATCAAGAAATTGGTAGGGATTTAGTCATTGCGCTAGAAAATCATCTTAATACGCTTTTTATGGATGATAAAAAG
>JABDEM010000021.1 GCA_013287085.1 Gammaproteobacteria bacterium | reverse complement strand
CAATTGCATGTCCTGCTTCATGATAAGCCGTTAATTTTTTCTCAGATTCACTCATAACCATAGAACGTCTTTCTGCACCCATCATGACTTTATCTTTGGCTTTTTCAAAATCATCCATTTCTACAACGCGTTTATTCGCTCGCGCTGCAAATAAAGCCGCTTCGTTGACAATATTCGCTAAATCAGCACCGGAAAAACCCGGTGTACTACGTGCAATAACACTCGCTTTGACATTATTGCCTAAAGGTACTTTTTTCATATGCACGGTTAATATTTGTTCTCGGCCGCGAACATCAGGCAGTGACACAATCACTTGTCTATCAAAACGACCTGGGCGTAATAAAGCAGGATCTAATACATCAGGACGGTTAGTCGCAGCAATAACGATGACGCCTTCATTACCTTGGAACCCATCCATTTCTACTAATAATTGATTTAACGTTTGTTCACGTTCATCATGACCACCGCCTAAACCAGCACCACGGTGTCTACCCACCGCATCAATTTCATCGATAAAAATAATACAAGGGGCTTGTTTTTTCGCTTGTTCAAACATATCTCGGACGCGAGATGCGCCCACGCCCACAAACATTTCAACGAAATCAGAACCTGAAATCGTAAAGAAAGGAACTTTAGCCTCACCCGCTACGGCTCTCGCTAATAAAGTTTTACCAGTTCCGGGAGGTCCTACGAGTAATACACCCTGTGGAATTCGACCGCCTAATTTTTGAAATTTACCCGGATCGCGTAAAAACTCGACTAATTCTTTGACTTCATCTTTGGCTTCTTCAACGCCTGCGACATCTGCAAAAGTCACTTTAACTTGATCTTCACCCAACAATCTTGCGCGGCTACGTCCAAAGGAAAACGCTCCACCTTTGCCGCCGCCTGCTTGTTGGCGTAAAACATAAATCCAAATAGCAAACAAAATAATCCAAGGTAAAAGATTTAAAAGATGCATTAAAATACCAGGTTGTTCTGGTGGTTTGCCTTTCACCGTCACATTTTTATCGACTAATTCTTTGAGTAATTGACTGTCATTCGGTAAGGGTAAATAAGTCGTAAACACTTTGTTGTCCTGCATAACGCCGACAACATCTTGATCTGAAATAGTGACTGAACGCACATTCCCCTGACGTACATCGCCTAAGAAAGTTGAATAGCTGAGTCTTTCTTCAGCTTCGTGACGGGGGCCAAACATATTAAATACAGAGACCAGAATAATCCCTGCTACTATCCATAAAAGAATTGTCTTAATCGTATCGTTCACCGGATGGCCTCTCTCAATAGGGAGTTAAATTAATTATAAACTAGTTTCTACCCAACACATAGATTTCTCTGGATCTGTCGCGTGAAGCTTTGGGCTTACGAATGTGCACTTTTTTAAACTGTTTTCGCACACTTGCAAGAAATTCATCAAACCCCGCGCCTTGGAAGACTTTGACTAGAAAGCCTCCTTTTTGTTTATCTAATACTCTTATAGCAAGATCTAGCGCTAATTCAGCCAAATACATTGATCTAGGCTGATCAATACTATCCATTCCGCTCAAATTAGGAGCCATATCTGAAATTACCCAATCAACTTTTTTGCCCTCTAATTGCTTGAGCAAACTTTCAAAAACAGCTTCTTCGCTAAAATCTCCTAGAATGATTTCAACGCCTGGTAAGGGTTCCATAGGTAGGATATCCATGGCAATGACTTGGCCTTTGGGGCCTACCAATTCGGCTACATATTGCGTCCATCCACCAGGGGCGGCGCCCAAATCAACTACCGTCATCCCAGGGTTAAATAACTTATCGCGTTCTTGTAATTGCATCAACTTAAAAACCGCGCGTGAACGATAGCCTTGTTTCTGCGCTTGTTTTACATATTGATCACTAAAATGTTCTTTCAGCCATTCGCGGCTACTTTTTTTAACCATAGAAATTAAATATGTTCCACGTTAACAATTTCAAAACTGATGACGCCCTGCGGAGTTTGCACTTCTACCGCATCATCAATATTTTTACCGATGAGCGCACGCGCTATAGGAGAAGTAATAGAAAGCTTATTGGCTTTAATATCCGCCTCATCTTCACCGACTATCTGATAAGTTACTTGTTCTTCTGAAGTCGTATTAACCAGACTGACCGTCACACCAAAAATCACTCGGCCTGAGTTTTCTATTTGCGTAATATCAATAATTTGTGCGGTAGATAACTTGCCTTCGATATCTTTAATTCTGCCTTCGGCAAAACTTTGATTCTCTCTCGCATCATGGTAAGCAGCATTTTCTTTTAAATCGCCCAAGGCTCTGGCTTCTGCAATCGCAGCAATAATACGCGGTCTGTCCACGGTTTTTAATCGATTCAACTCTTCCCTAAGTTTTTGAGCGCCTACTACTGTCATTGGAACTTTTTTCATTGCATCACCTATTAAGACTTTAAATCATCAAAAAATTGCTTCACTTTATCAAACCAGGAAGCGCTTCTAGGACTGTGGTTTATATTGTCCTTTTTCATTATATTTTCAAATTCTTGTAAATGTTCTTTTTGTTTGGCGGTTAAATTAACCGGTGTTTCCACTAAGACTTTGCAAAGCAAATCTCCCGTTCCGCCGCCACGCACGGATGGAACTCCTAAACCGCGCATTCTAAATACTTTACCTGATTGCGTTTCTGCAGGAATTTTTAATTTAGCAGCGCCTTTAAGCGTAGGAACATCTAGTTCGCCGCCAAGAGTCGCTGTGACAAAACTAATCGGGACTTCGCAATGTAAATGAACCCCCTCACGTTCAAAAATAGGATGTTCTTTTACTTGCACTTGTACATATAAATCACCCGGTGGTGCTCCAGGGTCTCCCGCCTCACCTTCACCCCCTAAGCGAATACGATCACCCGTATCAACGCCTGCGGGGATTTTAACAGAGAGTTGTTTATTATGTCTCTTACGGCCTTTACCGCGGCAAGTAGGGCAAGGATCTAAAATAACGCGTCCTTTACCATGACAGGTAGGACAGGTTTGCTGCACGGTAAAAAAACCTTGCTGCATGCGAATTTGACCGTGACCAGCGCAATCTTGGCAAGTGACAGGATTTGCGCCTTTACGAGCGCCGCTCCCTCCACAGTCATTACAAGCAATTAAAGTAGGAACGGTTAACTCTACTGTTTTACCAAATACGGCGTTTTCGAGCGAGATCTCTAAGCTATACCCCAAATCAGACCCACGAGCAGGACCGCCTCTGCCTTGGCCAAAAATATCCCCGAAAATATCTCCAAAGATATCCCCAAAATTCATGCCCGCGCCAAAACCACCCCCACCCCCCATCCCCCCAAAATCTTGGGCAGAATGACCGAATTGGTCGTAAGACGCACGTTTCCTCGCATCCGAAAGAACTTCGTAAGCCTCGCGAGCTTCTTTGAATTTCTCTTCTGAAACTTTATCGCCAGGATTTCTATCAGGATGGAATTTCATCGCTAGGCGACGAAATTCCTTTTTGATTTCTTCCTCACTTGCATTACGGGAAACGCCAAGTATTTCGTAATAATCACGTTTAGCCATTAATTAAGACTTCTTATCATCTTTATCTTTCACTTCTTCAAATTCCGCATCGACTACATTTTCAGATTTCGGTTGAGAGGGTTCGTTCTCTGGTTGCGGCGGTTGTTGTTGGGATGCATGTAAGCTCTCGGCCATTTTGCCTGAGGCTTCCGTTAAGCTTTTCGTTTTCGCTTCAATTAAATCTTTATCATTGCCTTTAAGTGCTTCTTTTAACTCATTCATAGCTGACTCGATCGTTTTACGTTCATCGGCAGAAACTTTATCACCCGCTTCGCTTAAAGCCTTAGTCACGGAATGAACTAAATTATCCCCCTGGTTACGAGCGGTGACGACCTCACGTAATTTGCGATCTTCCTCAGCATGCATTTCGGCATCTTTGACCATGCGTTTAATTTCTTCTTCGGATAAGCCACTGGAAGCTTTAATGACAATCGATTGGGTTTTACCCGTTGCTTTATCTTTTGCAGATACGTGTAATATTCCATTCGCATCAATATCAAAAGTCACTTCGATTTGCGGCATACCACGAGGGGCTGGTGGAATATCAGTTAAATCAAAACGTCCTAAGGATTTATTGGCGGATGCCATTTCACGCTCACCTTGTAATACATGAACAGTTACTGCTGTTTGGCCATCGCCTGCCGTTGAAAATACTTGGTTTGCTCGTGTTGGAATCGTCGTATTTTTTTCGATTAATTTAGTCATCACACCGCCCAAGGTTTCAATCCCTAAAGAAAGCGGTGTCACATCGAGTAATAAAACATCTTTAACAGTACCACCTAAAACAGCGCCTTGAATCGCAGCACCCACAGCGACCGCTTCATCAGGATTCACGTCTTTTCGTGGTTCTTTACCAAAAAATTTCTTCACGGTTTCTTGAACAAGTGGCATACGAGTTTGACCACCGACTAAAATCACGTCTTCAATTTTGGCTAGTTCTAAACCTGAATCTTTCAATGCAATTTTGCAAGGCTCAATGGTTTTTTGAATTAAATCTTCGACTAAAGATTCTAATTTAGCGCGGGTCATTTTGATGTTCATGTGTTTAGGACCGCTTGCATCAGCTGTAATATAAGGCAAATTAACATCGGTTTGTTGTGATGAAGATAATTCAATTTTTGCTTTTTCAGCGGCTTCTTTTAAACGCTGGAGCGCCAAAGGATCATTTCTTAAATCAATACCAGAGCTTTTTTTGAATTCATCAATTAAATAATTAATCACGCGCTGATCGAAATCTTCACCGCCTAAGAAAGTATCGCCATTGGTGGATAACACTTCGAATTGATGTTCGCCATCAACTTCTGCAATTTCAATAATCGAAATATCAAACGTACCACCCCCCAGATCATAAACAGCGACTTTTCTGTTGCCTGGTTTTTTATCCATACCAAAAGCAAGCGCTGCAGCGGTGGGTTCATTAATAATACGTTTTACTTCAAGACCCGCAATTCGACCGGCATCTTTTGTTGCTTGACGTTGGGAATCATTAAAATAAGCAGGAACGGTAATAACCGCTTCAGTGACAGGATGGCCTAAATAATCTTCTGCGGTTTTTTTCATCTTAATAAGAATTTGGGCTGATACTTGTTGCGGAGACAATTTCTTACCAGCAGCTTCAACCCAAGCATCGCCGTTATCCGCTTTAATAATTTGATAAGGCACGATCCCCTGATCACGCGTCACTTCTTTTTCATCGAATCTTCGTCCAATAAGACGCTTAACTGCATAAATCGTATTTTTAGGGTTTGTTACCGCTTGGCGCTTAGCGGCTTGCCCTACGACAATTTCTCCATTATCGAGCCAGGCAACGACCGATGGGGTCGTGCGTTGACCTTCTGCATTTTCAATGACTTTAACGTTGCCATTTTCCATGATAGCCACACAAGAGTTGGTGGTACCTAAATCGATGCCGATAATTGCGCTAGTTGCCATAATGCTCTCCAATTTATGTTTATATATTCGTTATATGGGGATGAAATACCTATTTTCAAGCCTTAAGATTTTGAAACAATAACCAAGGCCGGCCGTATCAAGCGCTGGTTCAATAAATAGCCTTTTTGTAAGACCTTCAATACCGTTCCCGGCTCAACTTTATTGCTCTCTTCTGTTGAAATAGCCTGATGAAATTCAGGATTAAAAGCTTCGTTTTGAGGATCAATTTGCTCTACACCAAATTTTAATAAAGTAGAAAGAAAGGATTTTATAGTCATGTGTAACCCTTCTAAGACATTTTCCGGCATCTTTCCTTCTTCAGCGACTAAAATAGCGCGCTCTAAATTATCAATGACCGGCAAAAGTTCAGTGACAAACTTTTCTAAAGCATATTTATGCGCATTGGAAACATCACGCTCGGTTCGGCGCACCATGTTACCCATTTCCGCTTGCGCCCGCAGAAATTTATCCCAATTTTCCGCCGCTTTCTCTTCTGCTTCCACTAGCTTTTGCTGTAACTCTTTTCCTAAATCTTCTTCATGATGTTTTGTTGACATAGTCATCTCCAAACTTAAACTTGATTCAAAGCCGCGGACAATAATTTCGCCGTCACATCCACAGCTGTTATTACTCTATCGTAAGGCATACGAGTGGGTCCAATCACCCCTAGAGTCCCAATTAATTGTCCTTCTGCTGCATAAGAGGCAGTCACAATACTACATTGATTAAACATCTCATAACCAGACTCTTTGCCGATAAAGATCTGCACACCTTCAGCTTCAAACGCATGATTTAATAAATTTAAAACTTCTTGTTTCTGGGTAAAAGCTTCAAACATCACACGCAAATCACCCACCGCAATAATACAATCTTGGTTATCTGCTTCGATGGCTTTATTCGTCACTTCCATAGCAGTCTGAATGAGCTTAGTCATACAGTCTTTATCTTTTTCCATAGCATCTAATAATTCTTTGCGCACAGCCATCAAATCTTTACCGCTACAATGGCTGTTTAAATAATTAGACACCGTTTGTAATTCACTCGCAGAATAAATTCTATCCGTATGAATAATACGGTTTTGTACTTCGCGATTATTTAAGACTAAAACGACCAATACACGATTAGCCGATAAACTTAAAAATTCAATTTGTCGCAACGTCACCCGATTAACTTTAGGTAAAGCGACTACCCCTATCATGCGAGTTAAGCTAGAAAGCATGGTAGAAGCTGATTCTAATAAACTGGATAAGGTTAAATCGGAGGAAAATTGATGGCCTAACTCATGAACCTCATTACTCTGTAAAGACTTAACCTTCAGTAAAGTATCCACAAAAAAACGATACCCTAATTCCGTAGGGACGCGACCCGCTGAAGTATGCGGCGAGGCCAAATAGCCGGCATCTTCCAAATCCGCCAAAATATTTCTAATCGTTGCTGAGCTCAAACCTAATAAACTCTCTTCCGCTAGCGTTTTAGAGCCAATAGGAGACCCTTCCCGAATATAACGCTCGACCAGGATTTTTAAAATTTGTTGGGCTCTTTGATTTAACACTTCACTCATCTTTCACTTCGCTATGGTACTCAGTTACAACATGGAATAGAATTCTAACAATCTATAAGGACTAACGCTATGAAAACTGCAGCATTTCAAACCATAGGAATTATTGGGCGCGTCAGAAATGACGGCGTTAAGGAAACCCTAAAATCCTTAATAGATCATCTTCTTAAGCTAAAACTAGAGGTTATTTTAGATACGGATACCGCCAAAGCTCTGGATAATCCTCCCCTATCTACCTTATCTGGTCAAAAATTAGACGATAAAGCTGATTTGATTATTGTGGTCGGCGGCGATGGTAGCTTACTGCATGCAATACATTCTTTAGGTGAGCATAAAAAACCCATTTTAGGCATCAACCGCGGCAGCTTAGGCTTTCTTACTGATATACACCCCACTGAATTTGAAAAAATTGATGCTATTCTTAAAGGCGAATATACCGTCGAAAAAAGATTTTTATTAACCTCATCCTTAGGAAAAGAACATGCGCTGAATGAAATAGCGATGATCCCTGATGCTATACCGCATATGATTGAATTTGAAATTTACATCGATAAAAAATTCGTCTGCAGCCAACATTCCGATGGTTTAATTGTAGCAACACCTACTGGTTCCACGGCCTATGCTTTATCAGGGGGCGGTCCTATTCTGCATCCTCAATTAGATGCCATTGTTATAGTACCCATGTTCCCCCACACTTTAACCAGCAGGCCTTTAGTGGTGAATGGCAATCAAGCCATTACCGTAGTTGTTTCACCCAACAATAAAACTTCTCCCCGTTTAAGTTGTGATGGTAGAGCCTATCTCCCGATTCCAGCGGGCAGTGAAATTACTATCCAGAAAAAATCAGAACCCCTTCATCTCATTCATCCACTCGATTATGATTACTACAAAACTTTGCGTAGCAAATTACATTGGGGCAGAAAACTTCAATACACGGAGTAAATAATGCTAACACAAATTACCCTTAGCAATCTTATTACCATTGAAAGCTTACAACTCGACTTATCTAAAGGGACGACGGTAATAACGGGTGAAAGCGGGGTAGGCAAATCGATTTTGATTGATGCGATTGAATTAGCCTTAGGTGCAAGAGTGACGAGTGACGTGGTGCGTCCCCATCAAGAAAAAGCCGATATTTGTTTGTCTTTTGATTTAACCCATTTGCCAGAAGCCAAACAATGGCTTAAAAATTACGATCTACAGTCTGAAACCCATGAATGCATTATTCGACGCACCATTTTCCGTGATGGTAGATCTAAAAGTTATATTAATCAGATGCCGACGACACTACAACCTTTACGCCAATTAAGTGATTTATTATTAAATATTCACGGTCAACACGAACATCAAACCTTATTAAGATCCGATGTACAACGGTCTTTATTAGATAGCTATGCAAGTCATGAAGATATGGTTTCTAAAATAGAACATCTTTTTCAAAGTTGGAATGAGATCCATAAAGAAATTACCGATTTAAAATCCAAAGAATCAGAAAGAGCCTCCCGCGTTGATTATTTAAGTTTTCAATTAAACGAACTAGAAGCCTTAGAGTTAACACAAGGCGAATTTGAATTACTGGATCTTGAGCATAAACAATTAGCCCATGCGGAAGAATTATTACAAAATATTAACTTAACATTAAGTTCTTTGTCTGAAAATCAATTATCTAAAGGCTTGCACGCGCTTGAAAATGTACAGAAAGTAGATCCCAAAATTGCTGCGTGGGTTGAAAATTTTAAAACTATTTTAATTCAGTTAAGTGAACTAGAAGATGATTTAAATCGCTATGTCGAAAGCGTTGAAATTGACCCGGAAAAATTTCAACAAACCGAATTGCGCTTAAGTACTTTATTTAATTTAGCACGCAAACACAAAATTGATCCGCCGGAGCTTTATCATTTCCAGCAAAAACTAAGTAAAGAATTACAAGATCTCACACACTCTAACGATAAAATTTCAGCATTAACTTTAAAAATTAATAAAATAAAAGAAGATTATACTCAACTGGCTGATCAGCTCTCAAAAAGCCGTGAAAAAGCTGCTAAAAAATTAGAAAAACAAATTACGCCCTTAATTCAATCACTCTCACTACCCCACGGAAAATTTCATATTCGTTTAGATCCTTTAGATAAAAACCAATTACATTCTCACGGCGCAGAAAAAATTATTTTTGAAATTCAAACTAATCCTGACCAGCCTTTATTGCCTTTAGCAAAAATTGCCTCCGGGGGTGAGTTATCCCGTATGAGTCTTGCGATTCATATTTCAACCGCAAAACAACAAACCATTCCTGTTTTGATTTTTGATGAAATTGATGTGGGAGTCAGCGGACAAACGGCTGCGATGATAGGAAAATTATTACGCCAATTAGGTGAAACTTTTCAAATACTCTGCGTGACGCACGTACCGCAAGTCGCCTCTTTAGGTCATCAGCATTTGAACGTGCAAAAAACGGTTAAAAATGGCACCACTTACACCACCATTGCCACTTTAAGCGCAAAAGAAAAAGTTAAAGAAATTGCACGCATGCTGGGCGGCGCTGAAATTACACCCAAAACCCTAGCTCATGCAGAAGAAATGCTAGAGGGTGCTTAAATTTCACAATTTTTACAAAACCCATAGACATTTAAACTATGATCCGCAGTACTGTAACCTGCTTTCTCTACAATTTCTCTTAGACGTTCTTCAATCACTTCATCCATAAATTCTTCAACTCTTCCGCATTTAATACAAACCAAATGATCATGATGCTCTCCATGATCTAATTCAAATACAGATAAACCCTCTTCGAAATGATGACGAATCACCAAACCCGCTTCTTCAAATTGCGTTAAGACTCTATAAACCGTCGCTAACCCAATATCTTCCCCGGCTTCTTTTAATAGCTGATAAATTTCTTCCGCACTCAAGTGCCTGTCTTTAGCTTTTTCTAAAATTTGTATAATTTTAGTGCGAGGAACAGTAATTTTAAGTCCCGCTTTTTTTAAATGTGGATGGGTCATATCAAAATCCTAATAAATTAGATATCATTGGCGCATTAAATAGTGCTAGAAGTTTAACCTAAATTAGTAAAAGGTCAAAAACATGAAAAAAATACTTTCTATAGCCTTAAGCGCTCTCCTACTTTCAGGCTGCGTCCATAAAATCGACATCCAACAAGGCAACATCTTAACTAAATGCGATGTACAACGCCTACACCCCGGCATGACGATTGCCCAAGTCCAAGATATCATGGGCACCCCGATTTTAATCAATACCTTCTCTGATGATCGTATAGATTATGTTTACACCTTCAAGCCAGGTGGCGGCTCTATGTGCTTACAATATGTGACCTTAATTGTACGTAAAGGCGTGGTACAAGAAATTAAAGGGAATATGTATTCTACTTTTATTAAATAATGACTATAGGCCCCTTCTGCGGGGTACCAAAGCTTTGGTTAAAGGTTCAGCGGCATCAACTTTACCACGGGATTGAGTCCAACCGTACCATGCGCCCAACGCCCCACCGCCAATAAAGGGAACCAGCGAAAAAAGCGTTGCTGCTTTCCAAGAAAGGGGTTGGGGCATATCACCAAACATCATAACTCCTACGGTAGTAAGATGGTGTAAAACAGGTATCGCACTTATCAAAGCACCCACTAACCCAAACACTAAGGCTTTCAACCAAGGTCTGGAACTGAAAATTGGATTTACCGCACGAAGATATTTTTTCGTATGTTCGTCTATCTCATGCGAAGTATCAATTGCCACGATGGCATCGATATATTGAGTGGTTTCGCGAGCAATTTGAATCGCTTCAACGCCACTAATTTTTCCCTGGTAAAATTTATCCCATAATTCATTAAAGAGTTCTCCAATTTTGTTTTTAGACACGGCACTATTTCCAAGTTGCGCCACCTTGTGTTTTAAAATCCCTGAAATGGTAGTCCGAAGAAAAACATCTACATTCAATGCATCCAGCTGAATTATCCATTGGCTATCATCCCTAGAATGCTTTCTGATAAAATCAATATCTTCTTGTTGTAAATTTTTTAATTGCCGGCAAAAAAAGCTGGTGAAGGAATTTGCAAAAGACATCGCGCGCCTCATCATGATAATAGGCGCAAATTTTAACTGCTAATATCTAAATCATCAATCATATCCCTTCTCCCATTACGCTCCATCAGTAATGGGAGAAGGTGGCGCAAAGCGCCGGATGAGGGTTTAGCTCTACGCACTTTTTCTGATTGAGTTATTTTTTTGATCTTTTTCTTCTTGCTTCTTTAGGATCAATCAACAAATGCCTATATAGTTCAATACGTTCATTTTCATGGACTAAGTCACTCAATTCTTTGGGCTTACTAAAAATACCAACTTTTTGAGTGGCTAAATCAATTTCCGGAAAAAGTGTCAAAATACCCGATTGCTGGATGGCTGATAAAATAGTGGTGCCTTCTTCTACTTTAAGTGGAATAACCGTTTGCTTTGAAACACCAGCATAAGCCACTTCAATGGCTATCATCTTTACTACCATAAATTTCTACCGCTCTTTTACAAAATGCATCGACTAATGAATTCGCAATATGATTAAAAACAGGTTCGAGTAATCGATCAAAAAATGACTTGCCCACTTCAAATTCTAAATTAAGATTAACTCTTGAGCCTTGATCCCCCACCGCCACAAACTCCCAATGGCCTTCTAACTGCTGTAACGGACCCTCAACCAACTTAATGTCAATTCTACTATAGGGCGTTAAGATATTGAGCGTAGTGAAACTTTTATGAAAACCAGACCAGGCTATCTCTAAAGCGGCCTCAACCTCTTTTTCATCCTGGCGGATGATTTTACTCTCATGACACCACTGCAAAAAACGTGGGTATTCTTTGACGTCATTCACTAGCTCAAACATTTGCCTGGGAGTATAAGGCACTAAGGCGGTGCGTTTAATAACAGTCATTCTACTATCCAAGTTAAAAATAGCATATTATACTGCGCATCATGAATCAGAAACAAAATTCTAATCCAACTATAGCTCTTAACCGCAAAGCTACCCACGACTACACCATTGAAGATCGGTACGAGGCAGGTATTGCGCTTCAAGGCTGGGAAGTCAAAAGCTTGCGCGCGGGTCGAGTTCAAATCGATCAAGCTTATGTATTACTTAAAAATGGGGAAGCTTGGATTTTGGGTGCAACCATTACCCCTCTGCCTACTACTTCTACCCATTTTATTCCTGATCCTACCCGTACCCGAAAATTGTTATTACATAAAAGTGAACTCAGTAAATTACTAGGTAGCGTGGAACGCAAAGGCTACACTTTAATCCCTTTAAATATGCACTGGAGGGGTAATCACATCAAATTAGAAATTGGCCTTGCGAAGGGTAAAAAAGACCACGATAAACGTGCGGCTGAAAAAGATCGTGATTGGAAACGTGAAAAACAACGACTTATGAAGGGCTAAGCGTAAAACCCTTGCTATCTAAGCCTATTTTGCCTAAAATTAACGCGATTTTGAGCTATACTTTTAAATGGGGGCGACCCGGTTTCGACGTGGGTCGCAACACTAGAGGGGCATGTCGAGGTCGTAACTCACCTCGTTAAACAAGTTGCAAAACTATACTTGCCAACAATCGCAAGTTTGCTCGCAAAGCATCAGTAGCTGCTAACGATTCTATCGTTACCCCAGCTATCGAAGCTGCTGCAGCTGCCTAAGAGGTAGCAGAGCACCGCTCACCAGTCGTGCTTGTACGATTGGAGTCTACGAAAGTAGACTTGAGAGGTCATAACTTACAAGCTCGCAGAATCTTTTGCTCGAAAAGAATCTGCTAAAGTTTTAGAGCTCGCTAATTAATATTTTGTCGGTCAAAGCTTAATTAGTTAAATTAAATGATCTGACTACACATGTAGTTCCCAACGGTCGAGGGCTTGCGGACGCGGGTTCAATTCCCGCCGCCTCCACAAATAAACCAAAAGGGCCACCAACGAAGTGGCCCTTTTCTATTTATAAATCTATGGTGAACTTATGTTTAGCCATTACGAAGAGACAGAAAAATATATTGGTTGCGAATTAACTAAAAATTTTATCGCCCGCCTTATTAAAGCTTTAGGGGGAAAAGACGTCACTGTAAAGGATTTGCTAGCCAAAGATAAAGACACTCTTTATTGCGGTTTTAATTCTACGAATAGTGAAATAGTTGGTCAGCTCGAAACCTTAGTCGCATGCAAAACTTTTCAAGATAAAGAAAATTACATTATTCGATTCTCACTGACAGAGTTAAGAAAAGTATTAGAAAAATATGCTACTTCGGCACTTTTACAGATTACCAAACCCTATTCACAATCTTTTCGCTTTAGAAATTGTGAATTTGTGGATGAGCGCGGATTCGTTATTGATGAAACTTTGCAGCAATTGTTGTGTCAGCACCAACAGATTCCTCTGATGGATGCGCTAAGACAACATGGATTCGATTTAGGATCTTTCGAAAAAATTACTTATACCTACGAGCATAGGCGAGATAGCTTCAGATTAACTCAAGTAGACGGCTTTATAAGCTCAATCTCCCACTCACTCCCTTGGCCTATCGCTCATGGACAAAGATTCCAAACTATCATGATTAGCGATATAGAACGATTGATTGCGCTAAATTTATTGCCCGATTTAAATCTTCAATATCAAAAAAAGCAACGGCTCGCCTTTTGTATGGGAACACATAAAAGATTAGGGAAAGATTCCTCAATTACCTTATCATTTTGTAGTAGCAAACTATTTGATAAACCTTTAGTTGATATGATAATGGGATTCTATCCCGCAATGCAACCAGCCAATGAAAGGAAAGAGGAACTTGTTGTTGAAGAAGAAGCTAAGCCAAATAAAGAAGTAGATTCTATTAATCAAGAAATAGTAAATTTAATTAATCAATTAGTATCCGAAAAAGAATCTTTTTTTAACTTTGGCGATGTCGAATTAAAATCGGCGAAAATTTTATTTTTAATGTTAATCCTTGAATTAAAAAAAGCAAATTTAGCATTATCTTTCCAGCAATGTTTGTTCATTGCAAAAATGGACGAAGAAAAATTATATATGCGCGCTTTTGAAGGCAGCAACAGCACTAGAACGGCTGATTTGCTTTTTAAGATTGAAAATCCTAATTATAGACCGCGGGCATTGCGATTACAGCTCTCCTAAAATATCATCATTTATTACATCCCTCTCGGTTTAATATAAACACCTGTCACCTCATCGAACGCAATATCATTCCAATTAGGCGCACTAGGGGTAAATAAAATCGATCTGTTTCTTAACGTAGCAGGATTGGATTGAGACCTATCAACTTGTAACCGCCATAAAGGACTAGAAGCAACCGGCTGGCTTGTTTGTGAAGATGACTTAGGTTCTGCAACAACTGCCATTTGGCTCGCTACTAATGCTGCTTCTTGTTGTTCGAAATATTCCCTAGCCACATGAATGAAAGATTTCATCACCTCAATCATCATTGCCGTTTTAAATAGATCACCTTGACCCGCAATCTTTGCAAAGCTTTCTAACAAGGACAGAGCATGAACGTTAGTTTCATTAATTGCTAAATGATAACCTCGCACTAAAACGTCGAAACGCGCTATAGCAGCAAAGTATGTACGGTCCTTAGACTGATGAGCCTCAAAAAACGATTCAAAAAGATGAGAAATTAATTTTTCCTCTATAGCACGGGCATCATCATGTTTAGACGGATTTTCATCCTTCATTTCAACAACATCGACTCCCATTACTTTTAAGACATCTATACCTATCTGATAACTTGCTGAATCTGGGGCTTCCTCTAACATTTGCATTCCAGCGGCTCTTTTTTTTGGGCTCATGTGCTTTTGATAAATATCCAGAATTGCAGCAACACTCAGTTTCACATCAGCGGGATTAAATTTTCTCTCAATGTGATTGAATTCACGCCCCTTAGGGATGCTTTTAATGATGTTCCAAAAAGCTTGACCCAGCTCTATGCAAGTTGCATCTTCTAAGAGGTGTAATCTACTCTCACCATCTACTTCGGGTGTTTTGGCAAAAATTGCTTTGCCTAAACATAAAAGAAAATAATTATTCCCACGACTACCACTAGCTGCCATTGACATTTCCTCGCTTACTTGTTGATGTTTTAATGCTTCTTCATATCGATCTTTAAATTTTTTGGTATCCTGTTTATTTTTAGGATTTAATTCTTGCGATATCTCTACAGTGCGCTTTAAATGAGGCAGCGCTGCGTTAAGCCTACCCATTTTTAACAAACAGGAACCTAAATTATATTCCGCATTTAGCAATGTAGGTAATTTACTGGGAGTAGAATTTGGAGTAGCTTGCCAAAAAGAAACTTGTTTTTCAAATAAAGTGCGCGCAGCTTCATATTCTTCACGCTTATATAAACGCATCGCCTCTTCGTGTTCAATCGCTAATTTTTTTCGTTTGCCTGGACTGTTAAATCCTTCCGTGGAATCAATACATTTTTTCAAAACAATTCTATCGCTATAGATTGTATTAATGAGGTTTATAAGACCTTCTTCATGTAACTTACCAAAAACAAGCACAACTTGTTTTTTTCCACTTTTTTGAGCCGCAACTAAAGCTAAATCTAACGCTTCTTTTTCTCTTTCACTAAACATAGCAGGATGTCGTTCATATACGTTTCTCTTGTGGTTTTCATAATCACGAAGCTCACCCATTGTCTCTAAATTATTATAGGAAATACATTCATTTACTATAGCTGTAGCTGCTAAGAGGGGAAATTTGAATAAACTCTGACGGTAAATTTTAACGTACTCAGCGGCCAATTTAGATACATCGTATTTTGTTTTCTGTGTTTGATAAATAGCTGAAATACAACCCATATGAAATAAAATTTGCACGCCCTGATTATTGGTTAATACTATTCTTTGATTCTCTGTTAAATTGTCAAAATCCATACTATAGAGATTCGCATAATTTGGAAAAATTTCTCGAAATGCTAAAATATTTGCTTGTTTTCTATGAATTAAGGTCACATCACAATGATTTCCTTCGTTCAAAACAGCCGCTTCAGGATAAGATTGAACTATTTGCATAATTTTAAATTGCGAATAGAGGATTTCTAATGCGTCTGAACTTTGCTTCACGCCATCAATTACTATGTTTTTATTAATGGAATGAGCCTGCAGAACCAATATTAATTCAATTTTTGATTCTTTTTCGGAGCTCGTTGCAATAGCAGAACGCATTTTACCACCGATTATTTTAATTCAACTTTAGTTAACGCCCAAGAAAGAGAAACCACCCAACCAATAAAAGACCAGCCAAGAAAAAAGTTTAAAACAAATATGGCATTACGATTATGATGTCTTCTTAAGAACGCGATTAACGTAGGCACAAAATAAATAAAGCTAGTGGTAAGAACTACGATTCCAAGTAGTATTATGAATAAACCATACATAAATCATCCTCGCTCTTATTTTAATTTAGTTACGAATAAAGTTGCCTAATATTAAGTCAGATTAGCATTATTGTCTACGAAATTCTGCATGGAACATTGTAACTGTATGTTGTATGTTGATACTTGACACCTTTTCTCCATCGTCCCGCGCCATGTGCGCGGGACCCAGAGACAAACAGATTTATTTTTTATTCGCCGTGTTCTATGTTGATACTTGACACCTTTTGTTTGAGGAATATTTTAATGCTAACTCACAACACAACCACTCTCAGATAATTTAATTGTAGTAGCATCACTGAGTCGAATATCTTGGCAAGTAGTAGGAATGATTTTCGCACCATCTTTCATGTAACCCAAGGTCATTCTAGAATGTTGGCCAGCTAAATCATCGGTAGGTTTTATATTTATCACTTCTTGATTAAAAGCAGTTAGCCATTCAGAAAAAGCACTTAACTCAAAATCATTCATCGCAATTTCAGTGGTGGTGATTTTTCCGGGTGATTGGGCGGAATAAATATGATATTCAATATTTAAGTTTTGTTTATTGCTTAGGATGTCATCGCCAAGAGATAAATTGACTTGCATAGCGTTTGCGTTAGACAAAAACAAACAAGTTACCAGGGGAACTAATACTTTTTTTAACATATGAAAAATCCTTTTAAGGTTAATAAATGAGCTTGCCTATCTTACATTAGAAATTCACTGCTATCTACAAAAAAGCTGAAGAGTCAAGTGTTCTAACACTTGACCCGTTTGCTTTTTATCATTATTGTTGAAGTTAAGGATTTATTGAACAAGGAGAGTTTATGAGATTTATTTATTTTTTTATTATCCTATTTGCAATGATTTGTCCTAGTATTTCTTTTGCAAATCATCCAATTAATATCCCTATTATTCTTTATCATAATTTAAATCCTACTGTGCCAGGTAGCATGACGGTGACGCCGCAAAAATTTGAAGCTCATTTAAAACTCTTGCAAGCTCATGGGTTTACTTTTATTCCCTTAAAAGATGCAGTGGACTATTTGCAAGGGAAACGCGCGACCCTTCCTCCGAATCCTGTTGTTGTTACGGCTGATGATGGTTGGGAATCGGTTTATACTTATATGTATCCTGTTATAAAAAAATTAAATATACCAGTGACACTGTTTATTTATCCTGAGAGTATTTCTAGTGGAAAACATTATTTGTCTTGGGAGCAATTAAAAGAATTAAAAAATACGGGGCTTTTCGATATACAGAGTCATACTTATTCTCATCCTAACTTTAAAATTGCTAAGAGGAAACTTTCTCCAGCTGCTTATGAAAAGTTTGTGCAGAGAGAATTATACACTTCCAAAAAAATATTAGATGAGAAAATGGGCATTAATGTGACTTTGTTGGCATGGCCATTTGGAATTTATAATGATTATTTGGAAAATGAAGCAGCCAAAGCAGGATACGCTATGGCGTTCACTATTGGTTACCATACCGCCAATAAAAGCTTTAAACCCATGGCACAGCCGCGTTTTATGATTGTTGATAAGCTTTCTGATCAAACCTATAAAATCATCCTAAGCTATGCCAGATAACCCTCTAGCCAATAACCTAGAGTTGTTATACGATATGCGCACAAAAAACCTATAAATTAGCGCAAAAGAGGAAAAAATATGTCCACCGCACGCATTTTCAATCAAACTCTATTGAACAATAATACCTTGATCCAACTGAGTCTTTCAGCGGGTACTTCTGCTTCAGATTACATCAGTAAAGCCAATGCAGCATGCAGCACGACTTTGCAAAACGTTTCATCTACTTGTGTTAATGCCTATCCTGCAATCTATGAATATGTCTCAAATTGCGGAACCTCACTACAAACTTTTTATTGTGACTCGGCTGAATCTATTGCTCCTGCTGTATTTGATTGTATTAATAAAGCATGGGGACAACAAACACATGATGCTTGCCCAGCAAGAGTTACGGGGCTAGATACAGCCTCTATTGCTGTAATAACTGCAGCTGGAGCTTTATTCTTAGGCTGCACCGCATGGGGAATAAGTAGATGGTTTACAAGAACCCCCCGTCCGGATGCTCCTGCTCCCCAAGTTGAAATGCAGACCCCTAGGCCATAAGACATGCTAAAGCGACCTCATCCTGATAAAGATTCTATTGAGCAAGATCCGGCTAAAAAGCAAAAACCGGAAGCAGAGGATAAGCCAAAAGAAGCTCCTCCTCCGCTAAGGTTATTTGATCATCGATATGAATATCGACACATAGATATAATCTCCACAGCTGAACGAGAGATAGTTTGCACCGTTGCACGTTTGGAGTCCGAAGAAAAAGACCCTGACCCTATTCGTGGTATGTTAGTGATTGATATAGATGACACACTGTATGATGTAAAAAAAACTCGCGAACAACGCCAGCTATTTTTTATTTTAAAAGAAAAATTAATTGACGTGATGAAATATGCTAAACAAAAAAATATAAAAGTTGTATTAATGACCGCCCGCGAATATATCAAAGAAATAGATTCTAAGATGCTAAATTCAGTGATTAAAATTTTAAATCACTTTCCTCCTCAACTTTTTTCCAGTGTTTATTTTACCAATTGCACTCTCAAACTTTTTGCACTTAAATACATACAAACAGAATATCCCCATTTGCAGAACAAAGATATTTGCTTGATTGATGATGCTGAAGAACATTACCAACCTTGTTGCGATGCGGGTTACACAGTGATTGAAGTCACACAAGGTGATGACCATACCGAGCTGATGCGCCAGTTTGTTGATTTGCAATGTGAGCGAGTTGCAGAACTTCCGTCAGATGCAACGCCCGCGATAGCAGCGAATAGGCCTGGCTAAGAGAAGGTCTCTCTATTTTAAAATTGTCCATATTTGGCGACAATCGTATATGATAGTAACCCCACATAAGAATATGAAAATGTAATATCTACATTAGAAAAAATCAGCCAGAGGATAATCCATGAAATTTAACCCACTCATCCCAGAACTCTACGTTTTGAATTTTCAAAAAAGTCTGCATTTTTATACGGAAGTTTTAGGATTTAAAATTGAGTATAGCCGTGAAAATCCCCAATTTGCTTTTTTGTCTTATCAAAATAGCCAACTGATGATTCAACAAGAAGATGACAATGAAATCTGGCATAACGGTAAACCAGTATATCCTTACGGACGAGGAATAAACTTTCAAATAGAAACCCATGAAACTGAGCAACTTATTAATAATCTCAAAAAAGTTAACTATCCATTAAAAATGGACTTAAAAGAAAGCTCTTATAAAGCAGGAAAAGATTTCTATGCTTATAAAGAGTTTATGGTGATGGATCCTGATGGATACTTATTGCGGTTTTCTCAGCCTATTTGATAACATATCCAAAGTTTAATAATTTAGAGTAAAAAGCATGCCGAAGAAACTTCCCCCTCATTATGCCATCCCAAAATCAGAGGGGAATGCCCCGGTGCAAGCTTGGATTGATCTTTTGCCAGATTGGCAATCAGATCGCGCACGGCATATTGATGCCATCGTGACGCGCGAAGTACCTAACGTGCAAAAAGCCGTTAAGTGGCACGGTGCTTGGTATGGTATTCCTAACAAAGGATGGATTCTTGCGATGGCCTCTTTCAAAGCGCATCTAAAACTCGCTTTCTTTGATGGGGCTTTGTTAAAACCGACACCTCCGGTTCCTCTTGCGGCCAAAGGACAAGCCGCGTTTGATATACGGGAACCTGACAAACTCAACGAAAAAGAGTTTTCTGACTGGATAAAACAAGCCAGTAAATTACCCGGCTGGGGTAAAGTTTAAAAATTTGAAAATAATTAGAAAGAGGGCAAAATGCAAATTGACGGCAAAGAAATCTTTGTAGAAGAAATTCAAGGCAATGGTATTTTAAACTTTGTTTTGATTCACAATGCCGGTGGCAATCATCAGTTTTTTCATCATCAAATTGAGACCCTAAAGAAATACGGAAATATTATTTTGCTTGATTTGCCAGGTCATGGAAAAAGTGAAAATTTAGCGCATTATAATATGAGTGACTTAGCCTCTGTTATTGTCAAAATATCGGAAAAACTTTCGCTTAAGAATATAAGCTTTATTGGATTAAACAATGGCGCAAACATTATCATTGATATTGCTTTAAACCACGCTCTTCCTATCAGTAGCCTTGTTTTAATAGATCCTCCTCTTTTTATGAAACCTTCTTTTAATAATGAAATTAATCATTTTATTCAAAAATTAGAAGAACCCAACTTAAATGAATTCGTTTCCTCACTCGTCGAATCCATTTTCATAAAAACAACAGAGAACAATAAAAAAATTGCTTACGAAGCATTTATGAATGTTGATAAAGTTGCCCTACAAAAAATATTTAAAGGTTTACTAGAATGGGATAAAACGATAAGTAACAAGTTACATAAAATAACTTATCCAACTTTATGTATATTAACTGACGAACATCATTGCACTTACCAAAAAATGCATGAAGAAGCACCGCATATTGAAATTGGTAAAGTCATTGGATCCAAATGTTGGGCTACGCTTGAGGTACCCGCACAAGTTAATGCAATGATTGAAAGATTTATTGCGCTTACAGAGATTCCAGCTTTTTAATTGGCGGGATTAACGGCTGCATTGTAGCGAAAATCCATCCACATGCAAAAAAATATTTCTAATCGCTAATCTCATCCCAAAGTTCATCAATATAAGCGCGAACGCCTTTTATATTTTTAAAACTAGCAATATGAAATAGCGCATCACCTTCGGTTGCCATGGCTTTTAACGCTTGGCCTATTACTACCCCTTCAAAAGGCGCTATGAGGGCAGTCGATGGATTAATAAGATAAGGATCATGAATGTTAGCTAATACTTCCCCTTTTTGGACGTGGCTTGCTATCACACCTTTCATGGGCTGTACAATACCACTGGCTGGAGCGCGTACCCAGCGACTCGTATCGGTGATAACCGATTTTGAAGTTCGATTAAATTTTTTGTCACTAAATTTTTGCATTTTTAAGTGATTAAGCACATTGAGTACCCCATCGGTCCCCGCACAGATACAAAGCTCATTAAAACGCAATGCTTCTCCACCCTCATAAACTAATACGGGAATACCTAATCGAGCAGCAGCGGCACGCAATGAACCATCACGTTGTTTTGAAGCTAAAATTACTGGCGCTTTAAAACTCTTCGCAAATTCTTTTGTTCCAGCAACACTAAAATCTACCCGTAATTGGGGAATATTAATGCGACCATTCGCTCCCGTATGTAAATCTATCCCGTAATCACAATGTTTGACAATTTGAGTCATTAACCCAAACGCAAGACGCGAGGCTAATGTTCCCTTTTTTGCTCCGGGAAATGAACGGTTTAAATCGCGTCTATCTGTTAGATAACGCGTTTGCATAATAACACCATGGATATTAACAACAGGGACTGTAATAATAGTGCCATGCAAACGTTTAACCGATATCTTTTCATGCACACGTCGAATAATTTCAACACCGTTTAACTCATCACCATGTATCGCTCCAATGATAAAGATTTTAGGTCCTTTATATTTCCCATGAAAAACATGAGCTGGGATATCAATTTTTACTTGGGTATTGATATTCGGCGCGGGGAATAAAATAGTTCTTTTAGTTCCAGGCTCAATTTCATTACCAGCTATCACAAACGGTTTATTGGTCATACCCTGTCCCCTACAAATTAAAAGTCAACTTCAACGAAATCCCATCGCGCGAAGCTTCATTAACACCACTTACTAAATTTCTGCCGCTAGCAATATTAATATTTTGATTCTTAATAAAAGCATGCGCATAGCTTCCATCTATTGATATATTTTTATTAATCTCATAACCCATAGATCCACCCAGAATAATACTATCGCCCGTCACAATTTGATAATGAGGATTGCCAGGTGATTGATTATAAGTTCCTGCAATACGCAAAATCCATTGAGGGGTGATGCGATAATGACAACCTAAAGTCATAAGCCAAGTATCACGCAAATGTTGTAAAACTGTGGCGTTTTGCGGGCCTTGTGGTGTTGCTATATTAATGATATTAACATTTCGAGTAATACTCCACTGGATGCGTTGCAGGGTTGCAATAAATCCTAATTTAGGTGTGATAAAATGATTGATAGAAAATACACTTTTAGCTGGCGTCCATAATTTGAAATGATAATTATCGGAAATAATTTCTGGGTTACCTTCAAAACTACTTTTTCCACTTAAATTATACGTAGTAGCACTACGATAATTAAAACCGATTAAAGTAGATGGCTTTAGTGTTATCAAAAAACCAGCGTTTCCACCCCACCCTGTGCCATCACACTGATTATGACTTACGCTATCTGGGATATTCAAATTTGGAATGCCTGTGATCGGTTGCAAATCAAAATTAGCGTAGGAAAAATTGATCCCAGCACCTAATGAAAAACAATCATTTATTTTAATGGAAATTGCTGGCACCAAATCAAAATCTTGAATGGTATTACTCGCTTGAACATAACGGAGAATAGAACTTGCTTCCACATCTCTATTCGCAGAATTTGATACCAACGCTAATCCTATGGTGATCTTATCCGTTGTCGGAATACCTAAATAAAAAGACGGTGAATAATAAGTGGTATTTGAGCTTGAGCTACCCGTTTGCGTAAAACCAGCCCCGGATTGTGTTGCTTCACCTGAAAATCGAGTATGAAAATAAGCAATGGATCCTTGCGGGATAATTTGGATATTTTTTAAAAGCACTAAAGCAGCAGGATTGAAATAAGCAGCTGTTGCATCATTGACGACTGCGGTACCTTGGGTGGTTTCTATAAATGAGGCGTAAAGACTTAAGGGAAATATTAAAAACCCCAGGAAAAGTAAATTTCTTATCCTTAAACAAACCATAAAATCCCTATCTTTAAGGTCATATTATACCTAGACCTTTTCCTAAAGGTATATTAGTCTAATAATAATGGACTAATAAAATACAGGGACGGAAACCATGGGTAAGGTCATTACGCTGCTGTTTACTATCTTATTGGCTATCGCATCTTTAACAGGCTATTTCTATCTCACCAATGATATAACCGCCGGAAGAGAACAAATTGCTAAGGGTAAAGAACAACTGGCGCAAGGCGAAAAAAAGCTTGCTGAGGGTAAAGCTAGGTTAAGACATGGCAAGCAAAGATTAGGTGAAGCGAGGAACGTGTTTGGTACAGCTAGTAGTCTTCCTGTTATGGGACTTGCCTTAGCGACTTTACCAATAACCAGCGTCGCCTATATTGCAGGCAATCAACAAATCGCTCAAGGAGAACAGCAAGTTGCCGAAGGTGCAGCACGCGTTAAAGCAGGGGAAGTACAACTTCAAGCAGGAAAGCTGAAACTGGGTCAAGGAGAACAATCCATGCAGCTAGCCAATAAAATCCGTCTTGCCTGCGCACTTTCTGCAGCATTTTTTATCTTGCTAACTATCGCTCTCTTGTTTTACTGGAGAAAATCAATGATGAAAATCTTTACGCGTACTAATACCTAAAGTTTCCGGATCTTTTCGCAATAATTGATGCCCATCCTCTGGCTTTAAGCGGATAAAAATAAGAGCTGATAGAATAGTCAAAGCACCCATTGCATAAAATGTTTGATGAAAAACCTCAGGCGTTAATTGTAAAGACGTTGAATAGTAGCGTAAAAATAGCGCGCATACCGCAACACCAAAACTTTGCGATAATTGTTGGATAGTACTTAAAATACTGATCGCTGCACTTTGATCATCCGAAGAAATATCCGCATAAGCTAGCGAATTCATACCGCTATATTGAATCGATGCTAAACAACCAAAAATAAAGGTTAGCGTCGCAATAGTATAAAGAGAAGTCTCCGTATCGACTATTCTAAAAACCCACAAAAACAGTCCGGCTAATATAGTATTTAACAACAGCATTCGCTTATAGCCTGCAAATCGTAAAATATAAGCAGAAACATATTTAGTTATTATAATTCCAAATGCAATGGGTACTAATAACAATCCTGACGTAAGAGCTTTATAATGAAGCCCTATTTGTAACAACAGTGGCAATAAAAAAGGTACACCGCCAAATCCTAGACGCGCGCATAAATTGCCGAATACAGAAATTCTAAACGTTCTAATTTTAAATAACTCAGTATGTATAATAGGACGACGTTGTGATCTGGCACGGAAAAAATAACACATTAGCATTAAAATGCCAGAGGCTCCTAGTAATAAAGCAAAATGAGTAGTCGCTGCAGATTCACTTAAATAGGATAATGAAAAAGTAAATACCGCGAGCCCTCCCCCGAATAAAATAAAACCTAGAAAATCAAAGGGGTGAGATTTTCTGGGAAAGTTATCATTTAGCCACAAACCAGCGGCAACAATATTAAACAATCCAACGGGAATATTAACCCAAAAAATCCAAGGCCAAGATAAATGATCGGTAATCAATCCACCCGCAAAAGGACCTAGCATTAGGCCGATCGATACCACCATAATGACATGATTCATCGCCACAATAAGTTCATGTCGCTCAAAAGACCGTAAAATAATTAAACGCCCCAATGGCAGCATCAAAGAACCACCGATGCCCTGCACACTACGCGCTATAATCAGTTGAGTTAGCGTATGCGAATAACCACACCAAAAAGAACTTAGCGTAAAAACAGCAAGTGCGAAAATAAACACGCGTTTGACACCAAATTTATCGGCAATAATTCCGCTGATAGGAATAAATATCGCTAAACTCAGCAAATAACTAATGAGAGCAATTTTTAGATCCACGGGGTTTACGGCTAAACTACGAGCCATCGCTGGAATAGCGGTATTAATAATAGTTGTATCTAAAGAATCCATAAATAAAGCTAAGGATACAATAAAAGTGACTACCGTTTTATTTGATAAAGTTTTTAAAGTCATTGAATGACTATAACATTTTCATCGCGATTGACACAAACTTTGAGACTCACTATACTGCGACTCGAAATAACACCAGGGGTGCTTTGGATTTAAAAATCTAAAAGCTGAGAAACACCCTTATAACCTGCTCTGGGTAATGCCTGCGGAGGGAGAGTGAATGTTCCATTATCTTAAGCTATGCCTAATTACGCACGCGCAAAGTGCGCCTTTTCATTTATATAAAAAATTTATCTTACAAGCTATTGCGGGTGGAATTACCTCAATCCAACTCCGTGAAAAATCTAAAAATTTAAATGAGTTACGGGATTTTGGCTTTAAATTAAAAACGTTATTAAACCCTTTTAAAATACCGCTTATTATTAATGATCATCTAGAACTAGCTAAAGAAATAGAGGCAGACGGGGTTCATCTAGGTCAATCTGACACCTCGCCCATTACCGCGCGCGAGATGCTAGGGCCACACAAAATCATTGGTTTATCTATCGAAACTCTTTCTGAATTAGCTATAGCTAATCAATTAACCTGCATTGACTATATTGCCGCAAGCGCCGTCTTTCAAAGCACCACTAAAACCAATTGCAAAACGATTTGGGGATTAAACGGTTTACAAAAAATTACTCAACACTCCAAACATCCTGTCATAGGTATTGGTGGAATTAATGAAAACAATATTAAACATATTATTGCAGCAGGCGCTAAAGGTGCCGCAGTTATTAGCGCCATCCACAATCACCCAAACCCTGACATTGCCGCCCGTCATTTAATAGAGAGGATAGACCATGCATAACAAAATCAAACAAGAAAACCCCTTAGTGTTAAACATTACAAATTATGTCACGATGGATTTTGTGGCAAATGGATTATTAAGTTTAGGCGCATCGCCCATCATGAGTAAATCTATAGATGAGATAGAAAATTTATTACAACTCACTCAATCCGTGGTCATCAATCTTGGAACATTAAATGCCGAATTTATTAAGCTCTGTCAACATACTTGCAAAATTGCCAATCAATTAAACTTGCCCGTAGTACTTGATCCAGTGGGCGCTGGCGCAAGCCAACTTCGCACCAAAACATCTTTATCTTTAATGAATGATTACAAAATTTCAATCATTCGCGGCAATGCGAGTGAAATAATGGCTTTATCTGATTTTTCGCACAAAACGAAAGGTGTTGATAGTCGAATTCAAACTGAAGACGTCATTGAACAGGCTAAATTAATTTCTAAACATTATGATTCGGCTCTGATTGTCAGTGGCAAAGTAGATCTAGTGATAGATCAAGATTTAATGTCAGAACTACACTGTGGTTCTGATCTCATGCCTATGATTACAGGGACTGGATGTTTACATACAGCCGTGATTGCGGCTTTTCATGCCATTCATAAAAATAGATTTGAAGCAGCAAAAGCTGCAACTTTATTTTATGGTCACTGTGGGGAAAAAGCCGCACAAAATGCAAAAGGCCCAGGTACTTTTCGTTCCCAATTTTTAGATGCGCTTTATGAAAAAAATTAATTACCCAACTGTTTTAACCATTGCCGGAACTGACCCCTCAGGTGGTGCCGGCATTCAAGCCGATATTAAAACCATTTCAGCAACCGGAAGTTATGCAACTTCTGTGATTACCGCTTTGGTTGCCCAAAATACCCAAGGTGTGCAAGCCATTGAAGCGGTCTCAGCAAATTTTATCACCGAGCAATTAAATTCTGTTTTTAGTGATATAAACATTAACGCCGTTAAAATAGGTATGTTACATAATAAAAAAGTTATTAGCGCAGTAGCTTCCGCGCTAGAAAAATATAAACCAAAAATTATTGTGCTCGATCCTGTTATGATTGCTAAAAATGGCTCTGAACTGCTTTCTCTTGAGGATATTAATTTTTTAATTGAAAAACTATTTCCCTTGGTCACTCTTATCACACCCAACCTATTTGAAGCTGAAAAAATAATAGGGCACAAAATTAGAAATTTTCAGGAAATGGAAGTTGCAGCAAAAAAAATTGCTGAGTTATATTTTGTCAACGTGTTGCTAAAAGGCGGGCATTTAAATACTAGCCAATCTTCTGATGTGCTTTATTTAAAAAATCAATCCAGTTTTCATTGGTTTCATGCGAGTCGAATAAAAACTAAAAACACTCATGGAACCGGATGCACTTTTTCATCGGCCATTGCATCATTCTTAGCGCAAAATTATAGTCTAATTAAATCAATTCAATGTTCGAAACACTATTTAACTCAAGCGATAAAATCTGGAAGTAAATTTAAAATTGGACAAGGATGCGGTCCTGTCGATCATTTTTATTTTTTAACCGGAGATAAAGAAAATGCCGTTTTCGAAAATGCGTGAGGCCATTTTACCTCTTCTTCCCAGAATAGTTGAACACCCTTTTAACAAAGAACTTTCAGAAGGGACATTGCCGAAAAGAATATTTCGGTTTTATGTAGAACAAGATGCTTTATATTTGTCTGATTTTGGAAGAGCGCTTAATTTAATATCCAAACGCTGCATTACACCATCCCATACCAAACACTTTAGATTGCTTGCAGATCAAATACTTCACACGGAAAAAAATCTTCATCTTAAATATTTAGGAAAATACCATTCTTTTAATTTATTTCAGGATCGCAGGAAGCCAGAAAAAATTCCTGCTGTTTCAAATTATACTAACCATATCTTAAATAAAGCTCAAAATGGGACTTTGGAAGAGGCGATCGCTAGTGTTATGCCGTGTTTTTGGATTTATAACCATCTAGGAAAAAAGATGACAACTCTACCCAGTTACCATATTCATAATCCTTATTATGCTTGGATTTCCTCCTACTCCACCGAGCAATTTACTCATGCAGGAAAAAAACTCATACAAATAATTGAAGAATTAGAAAGCGAAAACTCATCTTATGCGCAACAAAACACCATATCGGCTTTTATTCAATCGACGGAATATGAGTTGCTATTTTGGGATAGTGCTTATAACAAAAAGGCCACTCAATGTGGCCTTTTTTATTAGACTTTCTTTTTTACTTAGCGTTTTGGAACTCTTTTATTTCATTTTTCATTTTGCCTATTTTATTAACGCGGCAATCTTTAACTGTAGCAGCATCAACAGTAACACCACTAACAGTTTTACCTAAAAGAACAGGCTTCATACAATCCTTCCAAAATCTTTTATCGTCTGAACTTTGTCTTGTATATCCAGCATCCATACATGCTTTAGCAATTACCATACAAGGCTTGGCGTCAGAATCCATATCATCATCAGCAAAAGCGGGTGCGATAGCAAAAACCGAAGTTAAAGCAAGAACCATACCAATTTTACGCATTTAAAACCTCCATTAAGTAGTGAAATTTCCATAACCAGCCATTATACTATTATAAATTTAAGCCCCACGCTACCCTCAAAAATACCCTAAGGAAATCCGATGACAACCGCAGTAACTCTATTGCGCCAAGTATTTGGCTATGATGAATTTCGAGCCAATCAAGCAGAAATCATTCAAACACTGATTTCTGGTAACGATGCCCTGGTTTTAATGCCTACGGGCGGGGGCAAATCTTTGTGCTTTCAAATTCCAGCCATCTTGCGCCCTGGGGTTGGGATTGTTATTTCACCCCTTATAGCCTTGATGCAAGATCAAGTAGACGCACTTTTACAACTGGGGGTTAAAGCCGCGTTTTTAAACTCCACCCTTGATGCCAATACAGCTTATAAAACCGAACAAGCTTTGTTAAATAATCAATTAGATTTGCTTTATGTATCACCCGAGCGATTATTAATGCCGCAATTTTTGGATTTATTATCAAAAAGTACTATTGCTTTATTTGCGATTGATGAAGCGCATTGCGTCTCACAATGGGGGCATGATTTTAGGCGTGAGTATATTCAATTATCGATTTTACATGAACGCTACCCCTTAATACCCCGCATTGCATTGACAGCAACAGCCGATGATCCTACACGACGTGAAATTATTGAAAAATTAAATTTATCTAAAGCTAAACAATTTATAACGAGTTTTGATAGGCCTAATATTCGTTATCGTATTGTGCAAAAACAAAATCCACGTGATCAGCTTTATCAGTTTTTAGAATTAGAGCATAAGAGTGATGCGGGGATTGTTTACTGCATGTCTCGCAATAAAGTTGAAGAGACTGCAGAATGGCTTAAAAATAAAGGATTGGATGCTCTTCCCTATCATGCTGGACTTCCTAATCCACAACGCCAAAAAACCCAACAAAAATTCATTCGCGAAGAAGGCGTTATTATTGTTGCAACCGTTGCTTTTGGAATGGGAATTGATAAACCTAACGTCCGTTTTGTAGCGCATCTTGATTTACCCAAAAGTATGGAAGCCTATTATCAAGAAACTGGGCGCGCGGGCCGTGATAGTTTACCTGCTAATGCTTGGCTATCTTATGGCATTGGTGATGTCATTATGTTGCGACAAATGTTAGATAAGTCAGAAGCCGATGAGCAACATAAAAGATTAGAAAGACGTAAATTAGAAGCGCTACTAGGGTTTTGTGAAACCACGGTTTGTAGACGAAAAGTCATGTTACATTATTTTGGTGAAAAATATTCAGTGGCATGCAAAAACTGCGATAATTGTCTTGAACCCGTTGAAACCTGGGATGGAAAAATTGCCGTTCAAATGGCGCTTTCTTGTGTCTATAGGACCGGCCAACGTTTTGGGGTTAAACATTTAATCGATGTTTTATCAGGAAAAATCACCCCGCAAGTCGATCGCTTTCAACATGATAAAGTCTCAACTTTTGGGATAGGCAAAGATTATTCCCTCTT
>JABDEM010000020.1 GCA_013287085.1 Gammaproteobacteria bacterium | reverse complement strand
AATACGGTCGCATAAACCATGAACTTATAACCGAATAATTTTTTTCTAGAAAATGCGGGTATAATTTCTGAAATCACACCAAAACCAGGCAGAATTAAAATATAAACTTCAGGATGTCCGAAAAACCAGAATACGTGTTGGAATAAAAGTGGATCACCACCGCCCGCTGCATTAAAGAACGTCGCATGGAAATGTCTATCCATTAACATCATGGTGACACAACCTGCAAGAACTGGCATGACCGCTAACAATAAAAATCCAGTCGCAAGCCAACTCCACACAAATAATGGCATTTTAAACCATGTCATGCCAGGCGCGCGCATATTAAAAATAGTCACCACTATATTTAAAGATGCCATGATGGATGAAATACCCATCATATGAATAGAGAAAATAAAAAAGTCTGTGCTCTTAGGCCCATATAAAGTTGATAACGGCGCATAAAAAGTCCAACCAAAATCAGGCGCGGGACCACTCATCAGCATCGTACTAATTAATAAACTAAACGCAAACGGTAATAACCAAAAACTCCAATTATTCAAACGCGGCAACGCCATATCCGGCGCTCCTATCATCATAGGAATCAACCAATTCGCAAGTCCTGCCATAGCAGGCATAATCACACCAAACACCATGATGAGACCATGCATGGTTGTCATTTGATTAAAAAATTCTGGATTCACTAACACTTTACCCGGCTCAAATAACTCGATACGGATAACCATCGCCATGATTCCGCCGATAAAAAACATAATCAGACTGAAAAATAAATAGAGCGTGCCTATGTCTTTATGGTTAGTAGTAAAAAGCCAACGTTTGATCCCTTTTTCAGGGCCATGATGATCATCGTGATGGTGATCGTCTGCGTGATGTAGGGTTGCTTCAGTCATAATTATTTTTTACCTTCTCTGACATTTTGAACATCTTGGGGTTGCACAACTAAAGATTGTTTCTTTTTAAGAACGCTCGCATCATTACCCCAGGCATGTCGTATATAAGTAATAATTCCCGCTAACGTTCTGTTATCTAACTGTTGTCCAAAAGGTTGCATGGCAGTTCCAGGCACACCCGTCAATACATAAGCAATATTAGCGGTTGCAGGACCTGTCACAATTCGGCTTTTTTTGAGCGGAGGAAAAGTTGGCGGCAATCCCATTCCAGAATTTTGGTGACACATCGCACAAGTTTTTTCATATTCCACTTTTCCTAAAGTCATCAACGCACTTTCAGGCAGTGGTTTCAATAATTCTTTTCTAGTTTCACCCGCCACACTACCGCTATGTAAACTGACCCATTGTTTAAATTCATCTTTAGAAACGACTTTGACTACTATAGGCATGAATCCATGATTCACACCGCATAATTCCCCACATTGTCCGCGATAGGTTCCTGTTTGTGTCGCATAAAACCAATTTTCATTGATATAACCAGGTATAGCATCTTGTTTAACGCCGAGTGAGGGCACCCACCAAGCGTGAATGACATCATCTGCGGTAATTAATAATTTAACTTTGGTATCAACCGGAATCACTAAGGGATTATCCACTTCTAATAAATAAAATTCACCTTTAGGTGCTTTATTATTAATTTGATCTTGGTTGGTTGAAAGAATACTAAAGAAACTCACGCCTTGATCTAGATATTCATATTTCCATTTCCATTGGTACCCTGTGATCTTAACGGTTAATTCTGATTCTTCTGTATTATGAATATGAGCTAATACAATAGTCGCAGGAATCGCAAGCGCCACTAAAATTAAAAACGGAATTGTCGTCCAAAGAATTTCTATACCTAAGTGTTCATGAAAATGCGCCGCTTGTGCGCCTTTTGATTTTCTAAATTTGATCAAAGAATAAATTAATACGCCAAATACTACGACGCCAATACCACAACAGACGTAAAAACCCGCCATGTGCAATTCGTATATTTCTTTGCTAACCGGCGTTACACCCACCGGCATGTTCCAACCAAGCGATGCATAAGCTGCCGTCGCCAAAAAACTAATACATATAAATGAGAGTATTCGAATTATCATTGTGCCACCCATGCCAAAAGTGTCACAATTAAATCATATTAACAGTTGTGCATTCAACCAAAATCGCTATAAAATGTGCCGCTGCTTGCTTAGGCTTACAAGGATTACAGTGTGAAAAAAATTATTGACTATATTGCGTCTAGAAAAGACATTGCTGCGACTCTTATTATCATATTTCTAGTTATTGCAGGCGCTGCTGCCTATTGCGTATACGGGATTTATGAAAACGTACAAAAATTACAAAATGCAGAGCCGGAAGATGTCACTTATTTCCCAACTTACCCCAAAATAAATACCCAGGGCAAAAATTCTGATCAAATAAAGCGCGGTGAATATTTAGTAAAAGCCGGTGATTGCGCGGCTTGCCACACTAATACGGCTGAAAAAGGACCTATCTTTGCGGGTAGACTCGCCATGCCGACCCCATTTGGTACTATTTACACGCCTAATATCACACCCGATAAAGAAACGGGCATTGGCGGCTGGACCGATGAACAATTTATTAAAGCCATGCGTGAAGGGATTTCACCCCAAGGCCATTATTATTACCCTGCTTTCCCTTTTTATTATTTCAACAAAGTCAGCACCGAAGACTTAAAAGCTATTAAAGCTTATCTCGATAATATTCCTGCCGTTAAACAAAAAAATCTTGAAAACGACATGGCGTGGCCATTTAATTACCGAATTTTCCAATTAGGCTGGCGCATACTGTTTTTCAATAGAGAAAATACCGGGCCTATGCCTGCAGATCCTAACCAAACGGCGCAATGGAACCGTGGTGCTTATTTGACCGGCGGCTTAGGCCATTGCGCAATGTGTCATTCGCCTTCTTATCATTTGATTAGCAAAGAATTGCCCTTAGGCGCGCCGATGAGCACCTATTCTTTAACGGGCGCTAAAGTCCAAGGCTATCTTGCACCTAATATTACTTCGTTAAATTTTGGTAACGTCTCTGAACAAGATATTATTGATGTCTTTAAGAAAGATAAAATGGTCGGTGGTGGGCATATAGAAGGTCCTATGCTTGAAGTGAATAAAGACAGCTTAAGTTATTTAACCGATGCTGATTTAGCCGCTATTGCTCACTATTTAAAAACCGTAAAAAGCCAACTGCCTCCTAAACCTAAAATGAGTGGTGGTCCTGGTAAAGGCATTTACGAAATGTATTGTTCCGGCTGTCATGCGCAAGGTGCAGGCGGTGCTCCACGTTATGGTGATCCAAACAATTGGACACCTATTATGAAAAACGGCATAGAAAAAGTTTATCTCAATGCGATTCAAGGCGTAGGTGGGATGCCTGCCAAAGGAACTTGTTTATCTTGTACCGATGAAGAAGTTAAACAAGCCGTAGATTATATGGTGGCCTCAGTGAAAGGCAAAGAAGCTGCAGCTCCCGTCAAAATACTCACCGCAGAAGATGGCAAAAATATTTATAATACGAACTGCGCTATCTGTCATGCTAACGGATATAAAAATGCACCGATTCCTGGCAATAAGAAAGCATGGCAACCGATTATCGATCAAGGCTTTGTTGAAACTTACTCCAATGTTATCACGGGCAAAAAAGGACATATTCCTCATGGTGCCTGTCCGACTTGCAGTGATGCAGAAATTATTGCTGCCATGAAATACATGTTGCAACAAAGTACAACGTCGAAATCTACTAATTTTCGTTTATGGTAAAAGAGGATAAAATGGCTGAGCATAAAAAATCTAAATATTATCTTCCCTCACCAAGCAGCTGGCCGTTAAAAGCGTCTATCGCATTAATTTGTATGTTAGGTGGCGCCGCGAATTGGTTACACGATAATTGGTTCGGACCTTATTTAACCATTTTTGGTTTTGCGATGGTGCTCTATATTTTTTACGGTTGGTTTGGAACCGTGATTCGCGAAAACCGTAAAGGTTTATTACATGATCCACAAATAGATCGATCTTTTCGCTGGGGCATGTGTTGGTTTATTTTTTCTGAAGTCATGTTCTTCGGCGCTTTCTTTGGAGCCTTATTTTATGTGCGCGTCATCGCAGTATCCACCTTAGGCGGCACCGGCTCACACATGATTAGCCATATGTTATTATGGCCGTCATTCCAACCCACTTGGCCTCTATTACAAAACCCAAATCCTAGCGCTTTCATAGGCCCAAAATCCGTCATGGATACATGGGGAATTCCAGCCATCAACACCGCCATTCTTTTATCCAGTGGCGTGACTATTACCATTGCTCATTGGTGTTTATTAAAAGATAAACGTAAACCCATGTTATGGGCACAACTCGCGACTATCGTACTAGGCGTTTGTTTCTTAGGGATGCAAGCCCATGAATACGGCGAAGCTATTTTTCATAAAGGCTTAACCCTAGGCTCCGGCATTTACGGCACTACATTTTTTATGCTGACAGGTTTCCACGCGCTACACGTCACCATCGGAACCATAGGCTTAATCACTATCTTCTATCGTATGCTAAAAAATGATTTTGATTCTCATCATCATTTCGCCTTCGAAGCTGTCGCTTGGTATTGGCACTTTGTAGACGTAGTATGGTTGTTCTTATTTATTTTCGTGTATTGGCTGTAATGTTAGTTAGCTTCATAAAATTTATTCATATCCTTTCTATTTTAGGTCTGATTGGTCTTATGTTTTATAGCAAAGCACATAGAATTTTATTAATTCTTTGTGGGATTGCGCTAATCACAGGAACGCTTTTGGTATATCCAAAACATTTTACCTTTCATACCCCGTGGATTAAAGCAGCTTATACTTTATTATTTGTTTTTATTTTTAGTCTATGGGCATTAAGAAAATCAAAAATTAATAATTCTTTTGTAAATATTGGTGCGTATAGTTTTTTAATCGCATTATTAGTTTTAACGATTCATGATGCGGTGACTAAATCAACCATTTTGTTTTGAGGAACATACCATGGCGGCTTCCGGCAAAGTCCAGGATCTAAATAATCTAATAAAAGTGTGGTATGAACGAATTACCTTTTTATCAATCAACACAAGTAAATTTTCAAAACTTGAAGCCCTAAATTTTAGAAAATTTATTAAAACTAACTATGACGCATTAACGACCTCTGAAAATTTTCAAGCCATGCTTCTTCTCCATATTTATTTTCTTTATGACAAAAAAGGACATATATATTCTCATTCAGAGCTTTACACACTCCCTAAAGTCGATGATGCTGTCTCTTATTTAATACAGGCTTATAACAAAGGCGGAGCAAACGACCATCTCATTGTTCATGCTCTTATTAGCACATGGATAGAAGCAGTTACATTACAGAGAATAAGGAAAGATATTTTACCCTTTAAAAAGTGTATTAGTAAAATACTCCCAATGATGACTGAAATGAGCGACAAAAATAATAAACAAACACAAAGTTTATTAGCCGATTATTATCGTGATTTTGCTCATTTACACAAAGAAGACCCAGCGACAACCGCCGCTCTTCAAAAAAAATATCGGCAATTAGCAACCACACCGCCAAAATTATCTTTAAATCCTGATAAGGATAACTATTTAGCTTTCGCAGAAGCTATAAAAATACTCAATACAAAAGCAGACGAACGGACTATGATTCCTGCTGCAGAACGTTGTATTAGGCTACGTCCCTATATTGAAGCCAAATGTGAAAAAGAGCCTGAAAAACATACTGAAGCTCACTATCTTTTAGGTCTTTATTATTTCACCGATTCAGATCGTCTGTTTACTGCTGAAAATAGAACTCTCGCAAACCAATGGGCAATGTATCATCTTAGTGTTGCCGCAAGTTTTCATCATGAAGGAGCCAAAGCTAGATTAGCTGAAATGAATTTGATGGTAGAAAATGCTCAAGAACCAAGCTTACCGTCGCTTGCGAATACAACAAGTATTTGGAATCGCTCTTCAGTTGCTTTAACATCATCTTCTGTAGAGCAAAAATCATTTTTGGTTGCCTCACCCTAAAGGAAAATAATATATGTCAATATTTCGTCTGGTATTCGCGTTTCTAATTTTATGTGTTACACCCATAACTTTTGCCTTACCCTCTATCGAAAAAAATATTACAGAATATATTAACTCGGAGAAAATCCCGCAACTCGCTTTACTAGAAAAGCTGGTCAATATTAATAGCGGTACTATGAATATTGAAGGCGTAAAAGCCGTGGGAGAAATATTACGGCCCGAATTTGAAGCACTAGGATTTAAAACTCGCTGGGTAAATGAACCTGAATCTATGCAACGCGCCCCTACCCTAATTGCTGAACACCCAGGCACCCAAGGAAAAAGAATTTTACTCATCGGACATTTAGATACCGTATTTGCAAAAACGAGTCCATTTCAAAAATATGAACGTAAAGGTGATATCGCAAAAGGTCCAGGCGTGGTTGATGATAAAGGGGGCGATGTAGTAATTCTTTATGCTTTAAAAGCTTTACAAGCTGCTCACGCTTTAGATAAGGCTAATATCACCGTGGTATTAACAGGTGATGAAGAAGATTCCGGAAAACCTACATCCCTCTCACGAAAACCTTTATTTGATGCAGCTTCTAAAAACGATATTGCGCTAGATTTCGAAGGGTCAATCACTTTAGATACTGCGACTATTGCAAGACGCGGAATTAGTAGCTGGGTGATTACAACCACTGGTAATGAAGCTCACTCTTCCAATATTTTTCAACCCACTGCAGGTTTTGGCGCTATTTTTGAATTAACTAGAATTTTAAATACCATGCGTGAAGATTTAAGCAATGAAAAATATCTAACGTTTAGCCCAGGATTAATGGTAGGCGGAACAACGATTACTTTAGATAAGAATAATTCCGAGGCAACCATCTTGGGTGAAAAAAATGTTATTGCAAAAACTGCGCTGGCCAAAGGTGATTTGCGTTTCTTAACCAAAGAACAAAAACTAGCTGCGCAAAAGAAAATTGAAGCTATCGTTAATAAACACTTACCAGGCACTAATGCGACAGTGACCTTCCAAGACGCTATCCCTGGCATGGCGCCCACAGCAGGCAATTTAGATTTATTAAAAAAATACAGCGCCGTCAGTCAAGATCTGGGTTACGGTGAAGTTAAAGCCTATGATCCAGCATTAAGAGGCGCTGGTGATATTTCACATATTGCATCACTCGTGTCAGCTAGTTTAAGCGGCTTAGGGGCTTTAGGCACAGGCCTTCATTCTGAAAAAGAAACTCTCACTATCCAATATTTACCTATCCAGACGGAACGGGCTGCGGTGTTGATTTACCGCCTTATTCAAGATTAAATTAAGAATTTGTTGGGGTTTGACCTTTGGGTTTTACAGTCGGATCTGCTTCTTTTAGCGGCGCGACAATTGCTTTCGCTTCAGGAGAACTAGGTCCCGGATTAACTAAAATTATTTGTAATTTTTCTTCGGGTAAACCTGCAAGAACAGTAATAGAAATTTTGTTATCTTCGCAAAATAGAAGAGCTTCCAGGGGACGTTCTCTTAAAATATCCGCACAAGCAGACACATCTTCGATTCCTGCACGTGATAATAAAAATATCCTGAAGGCTTCGTTCATTAATAAGGTTTCTCTATCAGATCGAATGCGTAGTTCAGCAATGGTCGAAGACAGTGGAAAGAGATTGATGTGCATAATAAGAGATTGTATTTTTCCTCCCAAGAATTTCGTATTTTGAAACGTTAAACCAGCATTTAATAATTTTTCATAAGAAGAAATTATTTCTTTTGGTACGCTCGCGAGATACAGGAAAGTAATTCCTGTTATTGTTAAAGGACTGAGTGTCAGACATAGCATTAACGCAATTTTATGATTAACAAAATCAGCGCGCTGTTGTGCTGATATATTTCTCGCATCAAGAGGATCGATTTTTAATCGATTCATAAGATCAATGAACTGCTGGTCAATTAATTTCTGATCTATTATTGTTGTTTTTCGCTTCTCAACCACAGGCTTGATAAGCTCTAATTGATCCACTACTTGTTGGCTGGTAAAAACACCTTCATCGATTAAACGACTAATCACATTAGCTTCAGAAAGTACAAATTGTAAGTCTTCTGACTTCATCATCAATAACAGATCGATATTAACGCCGGTAGCATATAAATCTTTAAGATCATCTATCTTATCTAAGACTAAATTACGCAAAACAAACCCTTCATTATCCAACTTTTGATTAATGAATTTTTCGACCGAAACGCTGCCATCTTTACAAAGTTTGATTAAATCTTCTATTTGAGAAAGTCGATTCGCCAAATCCCAATCAATAGCATTTTGAGAGATAGAATTTAAATACAAGTTAGATAATTTAACTTTCACTTCTTCAAGTTGATCTATATCAAACGTACGCTTTACCGGATGCGATACAGGTAAAATCTTACCGCCTAAACCATAATAAATATTAGTCGATTGCAATGATTTTTGACTTTCAACCATTTCTTGTAATTCTTTTTTTGCCTCTAAGTTTTCTTCTTGATAAGACTCTGCTTGATTTTTATTTTCAAAAAATTCTACTGCTCTAAATTCAGTGGATTCAGCAGGGGCATAATCACTAAAACTACTGGCTATCGCTTTATGTTTTCTATTAAATCTTTTTACTTTTATCGCTGCAACAATGCTTTCTTTTGGAATTTTTGCAGCAATAGCTTCGTACGCATGCAAAGGCCAACCGGCAACGACTCCTAATTCTTCTGCTTTTTTCTCCTCATGATGTTTGCTCAGATTTCCCGCTTGCGTCGCTTGTAAGCTATGAAGATCGATAACCATTTCTTTCATATCTTCAGGTGCTTTTCCATCATTATTAAGTAGCTGTAAACCAACCCCAGCTGGACTCACGTAGTTTGCTTCTTTAGCATCATCGACATATAAAACTTTGGTAGCTTCCGGCATTGCCATCACATAAATATACGTTTCATCTTCTTTATTTAGCGGAAATATTGCAGTACTTTCCAATTTAGCTGCCATACATGCACAAACATCCGAATTTGCATCGCTGGCATGTCCATCAACTCCTATTTTATCTTTAAACTTCTCTGCGCGAATGGCAGCTACCCACCACAACTCATTTCCCTCTTTGTAGACTCTAGGAATAAATCCTTCTTCAAAAATCTGCTTGGGTGGTCTTGTATCCGATCGATAGTAAAGTGGCATTTGTACCCCCCTTGGCATCTAAATTAAGTATAGATGTTGATTGGGATTATGCCATCTCAGATTTATTAAATAAGCTATTGAATAATATAGAATTTTTCCTGGATCAGGCTCTTTTATATCTATTATTTCACTTTAAAATGCTTCAACTGATTAACCGTATCTTGATACCCGAGCTCAATCAACTTCTGGGTTTTTTTCATATTAGAATGCAGCATTCTGTAGGTATTTAGATTTAAACTTACTAATAAATCAGCAGCTAAACCATTTTGATTGGTTCTTAAATTAGATCCAACTAACAAAGCACGTATAAAAGTATCAATAAAAGGCGGGAATTTATAATCTCGGTTAGTAATATGTATATCTGATAAAAAAGCTTCGGAAAAAGGTAATTCAGGGGGGAAATTATAAGCGGCTTTTCTTTGGAAATTTCCGCCTAATTCTATTGCGATGATTTTTCCTTTTTTTCCGACCCATTGTCTCATGACATCAACCGGTAAATTATTTAATAATGCCCCATCAAAATGTAATTCGCCATTCATGACCATAGGAGGCACTAAGCCTGGAATCGCAGAACTTGCACGGGTTTTTTCCCACAACACGCCTTCGCGATGAATTACTTCCGTGTTGGTCGCAAAATTACTGGTGACGCAAAAATAGGGAAGCCACAGATCTTCAATTCTGGTATCACCAAAAGCATTTTTTTGCGCTTCAGTAAATTTTCGACCATCAAAAATTGAAATAGCCGGCCATGTTATACTGCGCCACGAAGTACTGTGTCTGGATTGCTGAAAAAGATCTAAAAATCTTTTATAGGTTTCTTCATAATTTTGATGCATAGAGTAACAAGCACCAATGATAGCGCCAATACTAGTACCCCCAATCGCATCAATGGGAATATTAGCTTCAAGTAAAGCTTTAAGCGCGCCCATATGCGCCCAACCGCGTGTGCCGCCTCCACCTAATACTAGCCCAATGGCTTTGCCGCGAATAAAACGAATCAAACGTTCAAAATCCGTTTTCATACTCATTCTGATGTGATGGTGTGCTGAAAAATTTCCTTGTCGCAACCATTGCGTTGTATTATTGGGAACTCCTGCTTGTATCAAAATAAGTTCGGTACCCGATTTTAAATGCGATTCACGCTTTTTAATGATTTCAAAAACGATAGGATCAATATAGGGCGCGCTGACATATTCTCCTACTATATAGGCACGATCAAATATTTTGGTAGCGACCTTGGCTAATTCTGTTTTCAGAGACTTGATTAAAAATAAAAACATGCGCTTAGGTTTATCCGGATCTTCTTCTTGCTCAAGATAATTTTCAATTTCTTCAGCTGAATTAAATTTTTGATCGTAATCAGATAGCAATACAACATGGGAGGCGGGATCTAACGCTTGATTTAATTTTCTTGAAAACTCTTCTAACGAAGTATCTTTGTTAGCGCCAATAATTAAAATATGTCTAGCGATTTTCTCGCTTGAAATCATTTGAAAAACTTTCTGCGTGCCCGTTGCAAGCGGTTTTATCACAGCAAACATGACGGAGGGGAATTTGTGACATAATTCTATAAATTTTTCACCCGTCATTTTAATTAACGTGGCATCATTTAACGCTTTAACCGTAACGGTTCTAGGCTCATTGGTTAAAACTCCCATTTCACCGACCATTTCGCCCGGCTCAATATAACCCATAATTTTGCTTTCGCCCGATGCCATAGTCAGTATGGCGGATAATTTTCCGCTAATAACAATATAAAGATCGCCGGATAAATCACCTTGGTAATATAAAGCTTCGTTGGGTGCTAGCACTAATTTTTCAAAATCAGGTAATAAAGCTTCGCAAGTTTCTCTATCCAACGAAGAAAATATTTTGCAAGAACGGATAAAATGTAGTAATTGATCATCCATGACTATCTAGCCTTATGCCTATTTTTCCTTTATCATTAAAAAATGCTAAAACAATTACTACTATGCTTAAGTTTAACCGCCTCTGCAAGCACCTTTGCGCTCCCAAAAGGATTTGTTTATTTAAATGATATAGACCCATCAATTAAGCAAGAAATGCGTTATGCGGGAAACCATAATTTTATGGGAAGGCCTTTTAAAGGGTATGAGACTAGCCAATGTATCTTAACCCAGGAAGCCGCAGAATCTTTAGCTAAAATTCAGGCTGAATTACATAAATCTGGCCTTTCTTTAAAAGTCTATGATTGCTACCGACCCCAGATGGCGGTCGACGATATTATTGCTTGGAGCAAAGTACCCGAACTTCAAACCATGAAAGCAGAATTCTATCCTAACGTTAATAAAGCCGATTTCTTTACGCTGGGTTATGTCGCGGAAAAATCAGGTCATACCCGAGGCAGTACCATTGATTTAACGATTGCGGATATGGATATGGGATCTGCTTATGATCTTTTGGATCCGAAATCCGGAGTCATGAACCCTCACCGCCTTTTACTGCGTAATATTATGATTAAATATGGCTTCAATCCTTATGAAAAAGAATGGTGGCATTTCACTTTAAAGAATGAACCTTATCCGGAAACTTATTTTAATTTCCCGATAATACCTCCTCAAAGAAATTTTTCATCGAAATAAAAGAACGCTTGTCAGCGGAGGCGTTATAGACCGTACCAAAACCAGGGTCATTGGCCTTAGGATTAGTGAATGCGTGCATCGTATTTCCATAGATATCCATTTGCCACTGAGCCCCTTTTTTTGTCATCTCAGTTTGAAAAGCTAAAACTGCTTCAGGTGTCCCCATAGGATCATCATGTCCATGTAAAGCCAAAATTTTTGCCTGTATTTTTGCGGTTTTAGTGTTTTCAGGAGCCGCTAATAATCCATGAAAACTAACCACCCCTGTGACTTCTGCACCCATTCTTGCTAAATCTAGAACACAAAGACCCCCAAAACAAAATCCTATGGCGCCTATACGATTTTGATCTACACCATCTAATTTTTTCGCCGCATTTAAACCCGCCAAAATTCTTTGTTGTAATAAAGCTCTATTACTCATAAGCGGGCTAATCAGTGCAGATTTTTCTTCTTTAGTTTCACCTAAAATGCCTTTACCAAACATATCGATCGCAAAGCCTATATAACCCAATTCAGCTAACTTTACTGCTTTTTGTTCCACAAATTCATTACGTCCTGACCAATCATGGGCGACTAATACTAAAGGGCGTTTTTCTGTACTTTTATCATCATAAGCATAAAAACCTTCCAAAACTGTTTTTTCATCTAAATAATCTATTTTCTTTTTTTGAATCATAAGTTGCTCCCGATAAAAGAAATGCCATAGAATAAGACACAAGCATAAGGAAATTTTAGCATGAGCGCATTAAAAAATTGGCAAGAAGAAAAACGATCTGCTTATTTATATATCATCATGTCAAAGCGCGAAACCCATCCCTTGCGAAAAAAATTATTCTTGAATCTCGCTGAGGCTGCGGAAGATCAAGCAAAAATATGGGAAAAACGAATTCAAGCTATACATCTTCCAGTTCCTAGTATCTATCAACCTAATTTACGCACTCGATTGGTAGGATGGTTGGTCAAACAAATTGGCGTTGAACGATTGAGATATGTTTTATCCGCTATGAAAGTACGGGGTATGTCAGTCTTTTCACAAGCCCCGATAAATCATGAACATCGCCATACCACTTCAACGGCTGTCGGAAATCTTAGAGCGGCGATATTTGGAGTCAATGACGGATTAATTTCAAATGTGAGTTTGATTTTAGGTTTTGCTGGTGCTTCTGCCAATCATGAAATGATTATTATTGCAGGTGTCGCTGGCTTATTAGCAGGAGCTTGTTCTATGGCGGCTGGAGAGTTTGTTTCAGTTGCTTCTCAACGCGAGGTTTACGAATACCAAATTGAATTAGAAAAACAGGAATTAGAAGAATATCCGGAAGAAGAAGCAGAAGAACTTGCCTTAATCTATGAAGCACGTGGGGTTCCCAAAACAGAAGCGATCAAACTAGGACAATTACTGATAAACAATCCTAATACTGCATTAGAAACCTTAACTCGAGAAGAATTAGGCATTAACCCTAATGAATTAGGTTCGCCTGTCGGAGCCATGCTTTCTTCTTTCTTTTCATTTTCAGTAGGTGCAACTGTTCCCATTGTTCCCTTTCTGTTGGGAGATCATCGTTGGAACCTTACGATTAGTTTGAGCCTTACGGTTGTACTTCTTTTTATTATTGGCACTATGACAAGTTTATTTACCAATAAAAATGCCATTAAAAGCGGATTTAGAATGTTATTGGTAGGAGCCATTTCAGGAGGTCTAACCTATCTAATTGGTAAGCTATTAGGTGTTGCCCTACATTAAGGTAATTATGATTACACTTGAAGATATTTATGCAGCTGAAAAAAGAATTTCCACTTATCTTAATCCAACACCATTATTATATTCCCATTTATTAGAGCAAAAACTAAATAAAAAAATATGGCTCAAACTTGAATCTCAATTACCGACCGGGTCTTTTAAAGCAAGACCTGCTTTTAATAATATATTAATGCATGAGAAAGAAGCTAAAAAACACGGTGTTGTTGCTTTTTCTGCGGGTAATTTTGCACAAGCGGTTGCCTATGCGGCAAATCTTTTGGGTTTAAGCGCAACGATTGTGATGCGGGAAAATACTTCTCCCTATAAAATACAACGCACAAAAAATTTGGGCGCAGAGGTGGTTCTTTGTGGGAATAGTTACGAAGAACGTACTGAGACCACTTTAGGTATACAAAAAGAGACCGGCAAAATTTTATTAGAACCCTACAATTCGCCAGAAACCATCGCAGGCGATGGAACCCTTGGTTTAGAGCTCATAAAACAATTGGGGAAAGAACTCGATCAATGCACTATTTTAGTGCCCGTGAGCGGTGGTGGGTTAATAGCAGGAATTGCTTTTGCGGTAAAAACCTTAAATCCAACTTGCCAAGTCATTGGGATCCAACCCAAAGCCAATGGTTCGCTCGCTAAATCCTTACAAGCAGGTTTATGCGTTAATGTAGGCAGTTTTACCACGATTGCAGATGTATTATCTCTACCCCAAATGGGCGAACAGCCTTTTGAGATTATTAAAAAATGGGTAGACGATGTGATTTTAGTGGAAGAAGATGAAATTAAAACCGCCACCCATTACTTTCTAGAACAACATAAACTCGTTGTAGAACCCAGCGGTGCGGTACCGCTGGCAGCCTTATTATCCGATCGCGTAAAAGCCGAAAAAGTAATCTGTGTTATTAGTGGCGGTAATATTAATATTACATGGTAGGGGTTTTTTTAATAAATTTTATGTAAATCAAATAACCCGCTGCAACGCCTACAATAATATAAACTAAACGTGAGATTAAGGTACCAAAAATAGCGCCTAATAAGTTAAGATCGAATAAACCCAATAAACCCCAAAGAATACCGCCGACTAACACAAGAATATATGAGACTTTTTCCAATAATTCTTTATTCATCATCTGATAGCTCCTTCTAGCCTAAGATAACTTTTCTATCATAGCACATAAAAATTGAGTTTCTATTTCTTTTTATAGCCATAACTCTCTAATAATCGCAAAAATTGCACCCCATCTTCGCTGTACCCTTCATAGCAATAGGATCTTACATAATTATCCAAGATATACTTATATTTAGGCTCTAATAAAATCGGTAAAATTAATTCGATTCTTTCGCGTTCCCGTCCAGTATCTTCGCGCAAACGTTGGAATAAAATAGCCGCCAAAATTTCTGCTTTACAGATTTTTCGAATAGCATCCGCTTCTTTAAAACTTTGCAGACAATAATGTAGCGCACGATCTTTATTCCATTCGCGCCATTGATGGAAAAAATTCAACGAAATACTTTTATAATGCGGGATTCTGTTTACAAAATCGGGAGAACTCGTCGACAATAAAAATAATAAAGCAGGCACACACGCTTCCACATTGGCCCAAGAACAATTACCACTGATTTGCGCAGAGACTTTGATTTCAGTAATGGGCACTAAACCTAATAATTCAGGTAATTCACTATTCACAAAATCATCGCTTCTGGGTTTATAAAGTATATCTCTGACAAACTTAGGTGAATAATTTTCAGGACGTGTGATGCGATAGATCATCACATTATCATATAAACGACTCGCCTCACGTCTATCGCATTTGACTAAAATATCGCTAAATTTGACTAAAGTAATCGCATGCCCCTCATAGCCAATAGGCATAATTAAAGGCTCTGTCTCAATCAGTGTATTAATTTGGTCTTTATATTTTTTTCTATCGACGCGATACTGTTGAAATTTAATCAGTTGCGAAGCACGATCTAAGACTTCGACAATAATATTCATCATAGGACCCAAACGACGCATTTGCCGAGCAGCAAAATGATTTTTATATTGCGCAACGGATTCTGTAATTAAAGCCAAGGTCACTTCTAAATAAAATCCTTCAAAATCAACTTCTACATATTGATTGACCGGACTAATAATATTAGCCATCCCAACTAATTCAAAAATATGGCCTAAGGTTTTAACGTTAATATAATCTTGGGCAAAATCAAGACTAGCTCCTGCTTTAATTAATAAATTTTTAAGACGTGTTTGGTGTCTTAAAATAGGCATGGTCAATACAGGCTGACCGGCAAAATTATAAGAATTAGGATTAGCGCCTTGTTTTAATAATAATTCTACAAAGGGGATATTATTATTCTCTACTGCCCATTGCAAAGACGTTCCACCGGTTAAATCTTGCAAATTAACATTTGCGCCGGCTTGAATCAGTAAACCAGCTATTTCCATATTATCAACAATGGCAGACTCTATGAGAGGGGTAAAACCATAAGGATCAATTTCATTAACATCAGCACCCCGCAAGATCAGTTGTTTCACCAACCCTATTTCTTGATCTATGATTGCATCGGGTAGTGATGTCATAGGCATTACTCACATTAATTAATAACGGGTAAGTTTATTGGTAGGTTGATAATCTTGTTTTAAACGTTGTCCTGGTCGCATTGCCAAAGTCAGTTCTTGCTCTTTCTTGTTAGAATCTGCTTCGAATTCATTTGGATTTGAACTAATTTTTGGATCAGTGCTAGTCGTATGCTGAGGAGAATCTTTGAGAATTTTATGCGGTAACACTTTCCCACCACCGCCACTACCTTGTCCTAAACTATAACCACGCTCAGCTTTGATCTCACCTCTTCTGACTCGATCATATTCTTCACGTTTTGATTTTTGTTGGTCAACCAAAGATTTATGTTTAGCGGGATGGGTATCTACTAAGTGTTTTACTATTTGATCATCTCTAGGATCAAGCGACATAGCATCTTTGAAGCGAAATTTGACTTCTTCCGCTTTACCACCACTGCCACCCTCACCGTTGGTGTCTTCCCCATGAATCTGATTAAATTTATCTCTATTATTCATAGTGTTACCTACCCACTCGTTCTGTTTATCTATTTTATATATTAAGTATAGCTTAAAATCAAGATAACATCTCCGTTTGTAAATAATCAGGAATCACACAAGTCCATTTATAGCGTTCTTCAATTTTTTGTTTTAAAGACTCTGCAGCTTCAGGCTCTCCATGAGTAATAAAGACTTTCTTAGGTGGATGATTAAAATGAGATAACCATTCTAATATCTCTTCATAATCAGCATGCGCTGACATATTACTTAAAACGCAAACTTCGGCATTAACCGGAACAGTTTCACCATAGGCTCTGATCTCTCGTTTGCCATTAATAATATCAGCGCCGCGCGTACCTGAGGCTTGATAGCCGACAAAAACAATACTATTACGAGGATCAGGACCAAACATTTTAATATGATGCAATACGCGCCCGCCTTCCAACATACCGCTCGCTGAAATAATGACTTTGGGATAGGCTTCTTGATCTAAAGCTTTAGATTCTTCTTTGGAATGAATATATTGGGGAATCTCACAGACTTTGGTCGATAACTCAGGGCTTAATTTATGCAAATCAGAATACTGATGAAAAATACCCGTGGCACTTTTGGCTAGCGGACTATCTAAAAAAATAGGAATATTAGGAATGCGATTTTCTAATTTTAATTGATAGATAAAATACAACAAATGTTGTGCGCGCCCTACCGCAAAAGCTGGGATAATAACCGTTCCGGAGCGCTCTATCGTACGATTAATAATTTCGCAAAGCTCATCCAATGGATTAACTTTATTGTGCAGTCTATTTCCATACGTTGATTCTAAAATTAAATAATCTGCTGCTTGTATAATAGTAGGAGGATGCATAATAGGATCATGCGGTCTGCCTAAATCACCCGAAAAAAGTACGGTAGTATTGTAATGTTTAAATTGCACTAACGATGCCCCTAAAATATGTCCTGCTGGAATCAAAGTCATACTCGTTTCATCATCGATTTTATAAGCTTTCTTAAATTCAATGGCTCGAAAATACTCTAACGTGTGTTCTGCTTCTTGCAGTGTATAAAGCGGCAAAGCGGGTTTATGTTTAGAAAAACCATGTTTATTGGCAAATTTCGCTTCTTCTTCTTGAATATAACCACTATCAGGTAAGAGCAGTGCGCATAAATCTTTAGTCGCATGAGAACAATAGACTTTGCCATTAAATCCATTTTTGACTAACACGGGTAAATAACCGCTGTGATCAATATGGGCATGAGTTAACACCACTGAATCGATGTGTTTAGGATCGACGGGAAATTTAACCCAATTTCGTAAACGAAATTCTTTCAATCCTTGAAACATACCACAATCCACTAATACTTTCTTATCGCCAAAATTCATTAAGAACTTTGACCCCGTGACTGTCTTAGTTGCCCCTAAAAAAGTAATTTGCATAAGTTATCCTTTATGTCTGTTTATCGAGCTCTGTCTGAAGCTCAGGAAGTATTTTAAATAAATCGCCTACTAATCCATAATCTGAAACTGAAAAAATAGGGGCTTCTGGATCATTATTAATAGCCACAATAATTTTACTGTCTTTCATTCCCGCAAGATGTTGAATGGCACCTGAAATACCAACGGCAATATAAAGATCAGGCGCAACAATTTTACCCGTCTGTCCTACTTGATAATCATTGGAAACAAAGCCCGCATCAACCGCCGCACGCGATGCACCGATCGCTGCTCCTAAACGATCAGCAATCGCTTCTAATAATTTAAAATTTTCTGCGCTTTTTAAACCACGTCCACCAGAAATAATAATTTTAGCGGTGGTTAATTCCGGTCGAGTAGAAATAGTTAATGCTTGGCTCACCCATGCTGATAAATGATTAGGAATAATTTTTGTTATTTTTTCTACAGGAATAGCTGCCGTATTACTAAGAGAAACTGAAGTAAAAGCCGTCGTTCGAATAGTCATTAATTTAATCGGTTCTTCTGTTTTTACAGTCACCAATAAATTACCCGCTGATGCCGTACGAATAAAAGTATCAGGAGCCATAATTTTTACTACATCCGAAATCATATCTACGTCTAACAATGCTGCTATACGGGGTAATAAATTTTTTCCGTAGGTATTAGAGGGAGCTAAAATATATTGATAATTTTTGCCTATGTCTGCAACTAAGGGTGCAACATTTTCTGCTAATTGCTTGGCATAGTCTTTTGCATCAGCGACTAATATTTTTTTTATACCTGTTAATTGGCCTGCTTGTTTCACTACCGCATCACAAGCTTCTCCCATAATTAATAAGTCAATTTCTGGCGTTAATAAAGATGCTGCAGCAACAACCTGATGAATAGCTGGCTTTAAAACTTGATTATCGTGTTCTGCTAAAATTAATACCTTCATGAAATCACCGGTCGTATTTTAGCTAAAAGTTCAGTCACGGAATTCACACGAATACCCAAACGCTGTTTTTCAGGTTCAGTCGTATTAATAATTTGCTGTTTTGACTGGGTTTTAATAGTCTGGGGAATAGCAGTAATAGGTTTCTTTTTTGCTTGAACGATATTTGGTAATGACAAGTAGCGCGGCTCATTCAAGCGTAAATCTGTGGTAATAACAGCAGGTAACTTAAGCAATAATGTTTCTAAACCGCCATCGACTTCACGAGTCACTTTAGCGCTATTATTTTCAATTTCTAATTTTGAGGCAAACGTCCCTTGTGGCCAATTTAATAATCCCGCCAACATTTGGCCCGTTTGATTATTATCATCATCCACGGCTTGCTTACCCAATAAAATAATTTGCGGTAATTCTTGTTCTGCAATGCTTTTTAAAATTTTAGCGATGGCTAAGGGTTGTAAAGTTTCTTCGGTCTCAACCCATAACCCTCTATCTGCCCCGCGCGCTAGCGCTGCGCGAATAATTTCTTGTACCGCTGGTTTGCCTATAGAAACAACAATGACTTCTTTTGCAATTCCACGCTCTTTGAGTTTAACTGCTTCTTCAACCGCAATTTCATCAAAAGGATTCATTTCGGATTTAATTCTTTTGACGGCGACTAGAACTTTCATTTTTTATCCTTAAAAGATAAAGTGTGTAGGATTTTTCAAATAAAAGGAAGACTAAAAAAATGGAAATTAAAAATTCTGTCGCTATTGTAACTGGGGCTGCGAGTGGAATAGGTGCTGCTACTGCTCAATTGTTAATTGAAGCTGGGGCAAAAGTGGCTTTATTAGATAAACAGCCCAATTCTGCTAAGCAGGGCTTAGTGATTAGCTGTGATATTACCGATGAAAAAAGTACTGAAGCCGCGCTTAAACAAATAGAAGAACAACTGGGGATCGCCCGTATTTGCATTAATTGTGCAGGCATTCTTAAAACCGGGCGCATCGTTGGGAAAAAAGGTCCCTACCCACTTTCTGACTTTAAGCAAATACTCGAGGTCAATTTAATCGGCACTTATAATATGATGCGATTAACCGCAGCGAGAATGGCGACTTTAGAACCCCTAGGAGAATCAAACGAACGTGGGGTTATTATTAATACGGCTTCTATCGCAGGAATAGAAGGACAAGTGGGTCAAACCGCTTATAGTGCCTCCAAAGGTGGGATTATTGCTTTAACGCTGCCCGCGGCACGAGATCTTGCGCCTTTGGGTATTAGAGTGGTCGCCATTGCGCCTGGATTATTTGATACGCCTATACTTTCTAATCTGACTCCTACTGCCTTGGATGAGCTTGTTGCTAACATTCCTTTTCCTAAACGCTTAGGAAATCCTAGAGAATATGCAAAACTCGCTCAGCATATTATTGATAACCCTTTGATTAATGGGGAAATTATTCGTTTAGATGGGGGTTTACGTCTGCCTTGAGGAAGAGTAAAATGTCTCCCCTATGTCTTTCAACAAACTAAAAAAATTATTAATTGGCGCACCATTAAACCCCTTTAATCCACAAATCTTGCGGCACGTGTCCTTAGTCGCTTTTATGGCATGGATCGGGTTAGGCGCCGATGGTTTATCCTCCTCCTGTTACGGTCCTGAAGAAGCCTATATTGCACTCGGTCAATACAGTCATCTGGCGCTTTATATTGCGGTTGGTATTGCTCTCACGGTTTTTGTCATCTCACTCGGTTACAACCAAGTGGTAGAACTTTTCCCCAGTGGTGGTGGCGGTTATAAAGTCGCCTCGCAATTATTAGGGTCCCATGTAGGCTTAGTGTCAGGCGCCGCATTACTGATCGATTATGTCTTAACCATCACGGTTTCAACAGCGAGCGGGATGGATGCCATCTTTAGTTTTCTACCGAAATCATTGGTCACTTATAAATTATTTTCCGAAGGTGCCATGATTGTATTTTTAATTTTTCTCAATTTTCGTGGGATGAAAGAATCGATTAAAATTCTTTTACCTATTTTTCTAGGCTTTATGTTCATTCACGTCAGTCTGATTATTTATGGCATCATGGCCCATCACCGCGGTTTAATCCAAATTATCCCAGATACCGTACATCAAACCCAGGCACTCGCTGCCACCATTGGTTGGTTGCCCTTAATTGCCTTTACCATTCATGCTTACACCCTCGGAAGTGGTACTTACACAGGATTAGAGGCGGTCTCAAATAATGTTAACCGTTTAAGCGAACCGCGCGTTAGCACGGGTAAGTGGACCATGTTTTATATGGCGGTTTCATTAAGCTTTATGGCAGCAGGATTTATCATACTTTATTTATTATGGAATGCTCATCCAGCACCTGGGCAAACTCTTAATGCTGTTGTATTTCATTCTATTTTAGGTAACTCTCCCCTTGGGAATTCCGCTTTACTGATTACTTTACTCTTTGAAGCGGGTTTACTTTTTGTCGCAGCCAATACGGGATTTTTAGCAGGACCGAGTGTCTTAGCAAATATGGCTATTGATGGCTGGGTCCCTAATCGATTTAGGCATTTGTCCACGCGTTTAGTCATTCAAAATGGTTTAATTTTATTTGGAATTTCAGCGTTATTATTACTTTTATGGAGTCAAGGACGCGTTTCTTTATTAGTGATCTTATATAGTATTAATGTGTTTATTACTTTTTCTTTGTCTTTATTGGGACTGTGTGTTTATTGGGCCAAACATAGAAAAAAAGCCTCACCCAATTGGATATTTCGTTTTATATTTTCCCTGTTTGCTTTTCTTATCACGATCAGTATCTTGTGTATCACGCTCATCTCTAAGTTTCGTTCGGGGGGTTGGTTTACTATTATTATGACTTGTGCGGTGATTGCAGTCTGTTTACTTATTAAAAGACATTATAATCGCGTTTACAAAAAACTCATTAAGCTTGATGCACAATTAAGACAACCTATTATAGAAAAACCGATGAGTTCTATCATTCCAGATCCAACACAACCTACCGCTGTTATTTTAGTCGGCAAACATTCGGGTATAGGCATGCATACTTTATTGTGCGCTATGAGAATGTTCCCCAAATATTTTAAGAATTTCGTTTTTGTGAGCGTGGGTGTTGTGGATGTACAGAGTTTTTCTGGACATGAAACACTAGAAAAAATGCAACATGAGGTTAATAATTCTTTACAGTATTTCGTGGATTATTGCCAACAATACGGGATTGCAGCAGAAAGTTATGCTGCTTTTGGTACCGACCTCGTAGGACATGTTAATCAATTAGCGGAAAAAATTGGCGATAAATATACCAATTGCATTTTCTTTGCAAGCAAATTAATTTTTGAAAATGATAACTGGATTACCAGATTACTACACAACGAAACGCCTATTACTTTACAAAGACAACTTCATTTACAAGGCAAAGAATTAGTGATTATCCCGATGAAGATTTAATCTTTATTGCGCAACTCAGCCATAATACCCAAACAAGACATTGCAACGACTAAAAACGGAATGGATAAGCTCACAATCATATTGGGAGAATGCAAACCCAGTATTTTAAACAGAAAGCCTTGTACCATTAGGGTCATTAAACTCACTAACACTAGAAAAATAATGCAATAAACCCAGTAGCAAACTTCAGGGATATGTTTTTTAAATAACTTTGGATTTTTGATCGCTTTAGGAAAATCTTTGATTAACCATAATACGGCTGATTGACGTAATCTCGGTCTATCTAAAAGATCCATCAACACATAATATCCATCCCATTCTTGTAATGGACTCATCATTCGGAATGCATTGATATAAGTAAATAAGGCAAATAGCCATAAAAACGCTTGAAGATAGGGATTACTGATTAAAAAAATAACTATAGCTGCTACACCCGCCGTCATAACATCGGTATAAGCACCTGCTAAATTAACCATGACTCGAGGCCAACGAGTACTGAGCCACATATCCGAAGTATCAGTAAATGCTATAGGCCCCAACCAATACCAACCAATGCCCATATAATGCACTTCATGACCAAACGCTTTAGTGGCGAGCGCATGCCCCATTTCATGGAATGCCACGCTGAAAGTAGTGACCGGAAATAAAATAATAAGCAACAACCAAGTGTTAGGCAGTGTTTTAAAAGAATCAATCACATCACTGGTTGAAAGGAAAAATGCGACAATACCCCCGACCGCTAAAAATGCGAGTAACAACTTTCCTAGTTTAGTAAATAATAAATAAGCAAATTTATTATAAAACTTTGTTAAAAACTTATCCGTATCACCAATAGTGACTCTCGCTTCTAAAATACCGCGAATTTTCGTCATCCATCGAACCCAAGCGGGTTGTTTTGCAATCGCAATATTTGAACTCCCCAATTCAACTTGTTCTACAAATCCGGATCTTGCTAATTTAGAAATTAATGCGGCGACTACATCAGGCGCAAACAAACCAAATTTTTCGGCCAAGGCTAGAGTAATTTCATGCAGCGTATGTTTGCCATCCATTTTTTCCCAAATAAACCAGCCTTCTTGCGATAGCTTAAAATAATTACCTGTCTCTGGATTTTTTAAAATAACAATTTCTTGTCCATCTTCTGCGTTTTGTTCATGTATTTCTATCTTTGGGTTTTGCAGAGGTCGACTACGATCGACCATCAACGTCATTACCATTTCCGCAACATTATTTTCTGATTCTAATAATTCGGATAAATATTCAAAACGCAACATCAGTAATTGGCAATCTTCTAGAGCACGTGCCGTTGCATTGCGGGGAGAACGAGTGACTAGCGTTGCCTCACCAAATAACGTAGGAGTTTTTAATACGGCAAGTTGATGATCATTGGAAACAATTTCAACTTGTCCGGACCGAATTAAATAACATCGGTCGCCAGCATCTCCCTGATTAAATATGACAGCCCCTTTTGAATAAGAAACTTCTTCAACTTTATTCGCTAACCATTTTAAACGTTCATGAGAAAGTTTATTAAATGCTAATGATTTTTTAATTAACGTTATTTTAAGCATTTCGTAAGAGGCAGCAAACATGGCGGGTTGTAAATTAGGATGAGCTTGTAAAAACTCGTGCAATTCTTTTATCGCTAAACTTAATACTCTGGTTTCAGAAACGGCTGTTACTGTCGCTGTTCGTTTTCCCGTTTCTGAAAAAAATCCCGTATCATTTAAACCAATAGCCTCACCCGCTTCTAATAGGGCAACGGGTACTTGTGAAATTTTAACTCTGCGGGTGATTTTATTTTTCTGGGAGGCTTGTTTAGTGACTTCCGCTTGCCCTGAAACTATAATAAACACACTGTCTACTATGGCCTCTTCAGTCACTATCACTTCTTTAGGAAGATATTCAGTCACTGTCATTAAATTAGCAAGTTCACGAGATTCATCTTTGGACAACATAGCAAAACAAGGCAAAGCGGTAATCAAATCCTGCCGCTTTTCAATGGGTACCGCACTATTATCTAGGCGTTTAGACATAACTACCCCCCCTGTCCATACAGTATACAACATTTTAACCCTAGTTCAGAATGTGTTATGCTTATTTTTATAACCATGGAGAGTGCCCTTTATGTCCACCTTGGAAGACATTTTACAACTCTGGCTCAATAACCCTGAATTCCGCGAAAAATTTAAAAAAAATCCTAAAGAAGCCCTCGAAAATGAAGGCATTGATTTAAACGATGAAGACTTCAAAAAAGTGCAATCTTTTATAGATCGCAAAGAAGAAGGCGACTCAGGTCGTGGCTCCAATGATCAGTTAGATAAACGAATCAGTAAATAACATTAACTTAAAGGGAGGTTTTATATGTTATCTTGGGTGCTTACTTTTTTAATTGTGGCTATCATTGCCGGTGTGTTAGGTTTCACAGGCATTGCTGTAGCAGCCGCTGAAATAGCGCGTGTTATCTTCTTTATTTTCATTATTTTATTTATCGTCTCTCTCATTATGCATTTACTAAAAGGTAGAAGTCCTTAAGGAGAAAAAAATGAGATCATTACTCGCCATAGTAGGCATTATATTAATTGTTTTTGGAATTGCGGTTCTAGGTTATAAAGGCTTTACTTACACTAGCCAAGAAAAAGTTGCAGAAATTGGCAGTGTAAAAGTTACTGCTGACACTGAAAAACAAATTTATTTTCATCCTATCACAGGCGGTCTAGCGATTATTGGTGGAATCGTCTTACTCGTTGCTGCAAGAAGAAAATAATATAATAAAACATTAACCGCCATGCGAACATGGCGGTTAAGTTAGTGTTAAGCATTATAATAATCACTAATTTTCTTACCAAAAGTTTTATCAGCAAAATCCGGCCATTTATTTCTATCAAAGCCAGGGGCATCTTTCAAAGAGGCTTTAACGATGTCCATAATAAAACTTTTTTCTTTTTCATTATAACGAATGGAATTCCAAGGGATCGCAAACAATTTTTCGCCGACACCTAAAAATCCACCAAAAGATAACACCAGATATTTAACTTCGCCACGCATTTTATCGAGGATAATTTCTTCTATTTTGCCTATATTTTCACAGTTTCTATCAAGCACATCAATATCAAGTACTTCAAAGGATTTTACTACAGAGCTAGAAATTTCAGATGACTGGGTCATAAAAGTTCTCCTGATTATTAGAATTAAAATAGGGAAAATCTTTTTACCTTATTCATAATACTCCGCTTTAAATAAAATTCAAGTTTATAAAAATAGTTGACGTAAAATTAATTTGGGAGTAATTTGGGAAACGTGAGTCCAAAATAATTTTAATAATTAACTAGGAGTACACATCATGAAAAATCTAACCCACAAAATCGACCCCAGAGAACTTACCTTAGTCCAAAACAATCCCTACGTTGAAAAAGATGATAAGGCGGCAGCTAAAAATACGCCGAATCAGAAAAATAATCGTAAACAGAATGAGAAACGCGATAAAAATGGTAACAAATAATAACCCATAAAAATAATAATAAAAATACCTACCCACAACTTTGATCCACTTTATCCAGGAGAATTTATTTTCTCCTGGATTATTCTTTTTTCATTTGCAAAATAACATTTTTGTTGGCGTAGACAAATAATAAAGTGGGTAAGGATAAAATAAAACACCACACAAAAAATAATCCCCAACCGATGGACTCAACCATAGCGGCAACTATGGGCCCTGCAAAAGTTTGCGGGATAAATATCAATCCACTTAATAAAGCATATTGAGTTGCGGTAAATTTCATATGACTTAAGCGCATCATTAAAGCCATTATCGCAATCGTGCCTAAGCCACTACAAAAATTCTCCGTAAACGCAACGGCAACTAACAGTATGACGCTTTTACCGACATAAGCCATGATGGCATAACCTAAATTTGCCACACCCTGTATCAAGCCAAAAATCATTAAAGCGCGATACAAAGACAGTCTTAACATCAAGACACCCGCCGTGATGCCACCTAAAACCGATCCAGCAAAACTCACGGTTTTATTGACTAATCCAACTGTAGCCAAATCAAAGCCAATATGGCGCAATAAAAAAGTAGAATTTAAATTAAGCGCAAATGCATCACCCATTTTATAAGTCATAATTAACAATAAAAATATTAAAGCAGTTTTAAATTGGTAGCGTTGAAAAAACTCTAGGAAGGGAATAACGACTGCTTCCATTAAATTTTTTCCGCTAATCATTTTGTCAGGCGAATGAGGTGCAATCACGGTTGCAAAAATACCTACGCCCATTAATAGGGCCATCAACAAATAGGTTGTATGCCAACCATAAAATTGCGCTAACACTAAACTTAAGCCACCAGAAATAATAACCCCTATACGCCAACCCATCACATAGAGTGAAGCGCCTAAGCCTTGTTCTTCTTTGGATAACACTTCAATCTGATAAGCATTGATGACAATATCTTGTGAAGTCGAGAAAAACATTAAGATTAATCCCGACACAAACATCCAAGGAATCATCAAACCCGCCATATGAAAAGATTGTAACGGTGTCATAAAGGCCATGGTAACGATACTGAGTACTAATCCTATTTGCGTGACAAACAACCAACCGCGACGCCGATCAAACCCAGGAATTTTATAATGATCAAATAACATCGCCCATAACACTCTAAGCGTATGCGGCAACGCTAATAAACTTGCCGCTCCAATCGTTTTTAAACTTAATCCCGCTTCTGTAAACCAAGCTTGTAGAGCACCACCCGCTAAAGCAACCGGCAAGCCTGAAGAAAATCCTAGCAAGAAAATAACAAAAAGCGCTTTGGTTTTAGTAATGCGGTTAAAATAATATTTAAGAGTTGTTGTCATATAAGATACAGTTTAAAATCCAAGTTTATTAATTCATGGTCAATTATAATGCTAAAACTAATTGTTTCAATCATTTTATCATCATTATTCTTAAATAACGCCTATGCCCTAGACCTAAAAACCAAAATTGGTCAGATGTTATTGATTGGTTTTAAAGGCACAGAATTGCATGAGAATGACAGTATAGTACAAGATATTTTAGCGAAAAGAATTGGTGGGGTTGTATTGTATGAGGTTGATATTGTAACAAAAGAACATGGGCGTAATATTACTACCCCTACCCAATTAAAACAGTTAACCAGCGAATTACAGCATTATGCTAAAAAAGCGGAAATATATCCTTTACTTATAGGGCTTGATTATGAAGGTGGTTATCTTCAACGATTACGAGCAAAAAATGGTTTTGCTAAAACAAAATCTGCAAAACAAATAGGAACTGAAACCCCAGATGAAATTAAACAAGATGCTGAAAAAATGGCAGAGACTTTGAATCAAGTCGGCATTAATTTAAATTTTGCTCCTGTCGTTGATCTTAATATCAATCCACAAAACCCTATCATAGGTTTGAAAGAACGTAGTTTTTCATCGGACCCTAAAAAAGTGGTGGCTGATGCAAAAATCTTCGCAGATATTTACACTAAACATCATATACTTTGCTCCTATAAACATTTCCCCGGCCACGGCAGTTCAACCAGCGATTCTCATCTTGGTTTTGTCGATGTTTCAAAAACCTGGACTCCCGCCGAATTAATCCCTTACAAAAAAATATCCGGGTGTTCCATGGTGATGATTGCTCACGTCGTTAACAAACAATTAGACAAAACCGGCGCTCCCGCCAGTCTCTCTTACGAAATGATAACGAATGAATTACGCAGAAAATTACATTTTGAAGGTGTAGTGATTACCGATGATTTACAAATGGGCGCCATTTCAAAACTTTATCCCGACTTTAATGAAGTATTAATCAAAGCCATCAATGCAGGAAATGATATCTTAATCATCTCCAACCAATTCACCCAGCAAAACACTAAAGAATTAGTGGAGATGATTTATCAAGATGTCAAAAACCACCAAATCGCTGAAAGCCGAATTAACGAAGCTTATCAGCGAATTGTGAAATTAAAACATTATGTGGACGGTGCATCATCCAAATAAATCATTCGAATATTGGCGCGGGTCTTATCAAACCATGATAATAACGCTGAATCTTCAGGATAACTGTCCAGTAACGGTAAAATATTCGCTTTAGCAAGTACACCGCGTCTACCACTACCATCGGCCGTTCTTAAACTCCAAATGGTTTGGAAAGTTAAAGGAATTTCCCCTAATTCTGGGTGGGCAGGATCGGTATAATTCCCGATATAGAGAAAATCCCCGCCATCTAAATCGACAATTGTCATAAAGGGATGACCTTTATCTTTTAGGTATTGGATTCGCTCTTTTGTTTCCGTTGGAAGACCGCTTAACTCTTTTCGCGCAGAAATTAAATCAATTTGATCTTTAGAATATTTGGGTAACCAAATTCCGAAAGGCGCAAAAAGATCCTTGAGTTGGGAAGAAGTATCGTTATAAAGATCAGGTTCATTCCATCCATAAGGTGTACCACCACCCCAAGCATAAGGTCTTCCTAATTGACTATTGATCACTCGAATAAAATGTCTAGGAGTAGGTGTATAAGGCACACGTACCGCATCATGGGTTGAAACAGTAGCAGTATGAATTTCTGCAAGACCATTAGCACCTTGTACTGGGACTGATATGGTATACAAAGATTTAGTTTCGGATTGGTAAGGCAGTACGCATCCTAAAAACCCAATGTATTTTGTTCCATTGTCTGTTTCGGTGATGAGTGATGCGGGATTGATAACAGAAACCAATCCTTTTACTTGATCCGCTTGTGCTTTCCAATTAGCAATAAAGGTATCAGCTACATAAGCAAATTTAGAAACTTCAACCCAGCCTGAGGCGTCCGGTGTATAAAGCAATGCCCATTTTTGATCTTGGCTTAAACCCACTACATACACAGGAGTTCCTAACCAAAAGTGAGAATTTTCTAAATAATCCATATCATTGCCTTCACCTGCTTTAGCACAATCGTATATATAAGCTTTATTGGTAGGTAAAAGGCGAACTTTAGCATTATCAATCATAATGGCTCGATTGGCAGGATTATAAGTAAATTTAGCCAGGTTATCCCAATCCGCAAGGGTGTTAAGTCCGGCTATAAATCCTGCGTCATAATAAGAATCAGCATCACAATACGCTTTACCGGGAATTGCGGTTTTCGTCGCTATTGATTTTTTTAAAAGACCCATTGCTCGTGTAATTTCACTTTGAGTATACGCTTCAGATTGAAACCAAACCGATTGAGTCCCAACATAATGTTCATGCACTGACTTAGGCAAATCTTGATTTTTAATATTAATGGGTGTGTCATACAGAGGACTAAACTGCACATGCCAATCAAACAAATTTTGATCGTAATATCTTGAACCCTTAAATGTCTCATTTAAATTTTCATCCGCTAAAACCGTGAAAGAACACGCTAAGAGCGTTGCAGCAGTTAAACATTTCATTAATTTCATTTCACACCTCATCTTATGGCGACATCAATGCATGCATATCGACGTTATTGAATTCTAAATCTCTAAAAGCTTGTATATCTTTGGGTAATACATCTAAATTCATTATTTGATAAATTTCATGACCCGCTTGCGATGCAAATTGCGGATTTTCAGGGAATGATTTTGCTAACGGTAAAAAGACCGCTTGGCCAATCACTACGCGACTCGGATTATCTTTAGGGCTAAAGCCCCACATGTTTTCATAAACAGCATTATTACCTACATAAAGCATCACATGATGGCCAATATAAATAATGGATAATAAGGGATGCGCGGATTGGTTTGTTATTACAATACGATTGTCTAAAGGTTCTGGGGATAAATTAATAAACTGTCCCATGACTTTTTGCGGATCGACTTGATAAGTCGAATGTCGGGGCACCCATATCCCAAAATTGACTAAAAGATTTTTGGTTTCAGCCGAGCAATCATTTAAGTAATACATATTGCCCCAGCCATAGGAGCGATTGATGTTTTGTTGAATGAGGTCTGAAAAATGATGCGGGGTGGCTGATAGAGGTAGTAAGTTCACATCGGCTACTGCCTCATGGATTTGCGCATAACCTTTTTCATCTTTTACAGGAATTAAAATTTTAATAGAAGTAGCGTCTTTGTTTGCTACAGGGAAAATCATGCCAATGTAGCCTGAAAAACGATAATTATGGTGTTCATCTAAAATCGATAGATTATTTTTAGCGATACCTGCTAATTGTATTTTGGCTTTTTCGCTAAAAGTTTTAACAAAAGCATTATTCACTTTCGCAACCCCTGAGCTC
>JABDEM010000019.1 GCA_013287085.1 Gammaproteobacteria bacterium | reverse complement strand
TGCAGATGGTGCAACCAGTACTGCCGTTGCGATTCGCGCCCTAAAAAGTTTTGGTGCAAAATCTGTTAATTATTTAGTTCCCAATCGTTTTGAATTTGGCTACGGTTTAACACCTGAATTAGTAGAAGTTGCATCCCGAGAATTCTCGCCGGATATGATTATTACAGTAGATAATGGCATTGCCAATCACGCGGGGGTGTTAAAAGCAAAAGAATTAGGTATTAAAGTATTAATCACCGACCATCATTTGCCGGCAGAGACTTTGCCATTGGCTGATGCAATTGTGAATCCAAATCAATTTCATGATGAATTTCCGAGTAAATCTATTGCAGGTGTGGGCGTTATTTTTTATGTCATGTTAGCTTTGCGACGTTTCTTGAGTGATCAAAATTGGTTTGCAAAACAAAATATTCCTGAACCCACCATGTCGCGCTTATTAGATTTAGTGGCGCTAGGAACAGTCGCTGATGTGGTATCTCTCGATCACAATAATCGCATCATGGTTTATCAAGGATTAAGACGCATTCGTGCGGGACAATGTATTCCTGGTATTACGGCTTTATTACAAGTCGCTAAACGCAATCAAGCGTTAATCTCTTCATCTGATTTGGGTTTTTCAGTAGCGCCAAGATTAAATGCTGCCGGAAGATTGGATGATATGTCTTTAGGGATTGAGTGTTTAATTACCGATGATTTAAATCATGCTCTTCACATTGCGGGAACGTTGAGCGAATTAAACGATGAGCGTCGGCTTATTGAAAATGACATGAAAACGCAAGCCATGTCTATTTTAAATTCTGTTTTACAAAACAAACAAACTTTACCTTTAGGAATTTGCTTATTTGATGAAACTTGGCATCAAGGTGTCATTGGCATTTTAGCCTCACGCGTCAAAGAACATTTTCATAGACCTGTGATTGCTTTTGCGTTAGGCAATGACACTGAAATAAAAGGTTCCGCGCGTTCGATTTCAGGTTTACATATTCGCGACGTGTTAGCAGATATCGATGTCAAAAATCCAGGATTAATCAAAAAATTTGGTGGCCATGCCATGGCCGCAGGTTTAACGTTGGATAAAAATAACTACTCAGAGTTTTCTCGTTTATTTAATGAATTAGTCTCTAAAAAATTAGGCGCTAACCACGAAGGGCATGTATTTTTATCCGATGGTGAATTAACGCAAACTGAACTAGCTTTAGATATCGCAGAATTATTACGCGAAGCGGGCCCTTGGGGTCAATCTTTCCCCGAGCCTGTATTTGATGGCATTTTTAAAATAGTCGATCAGCATTTAGTAGCAGGTAAGCATTTAAAATTAAATTTACAAAAAGAAGAACAATTATTTGAAGCCATTGCTTTTAATGTCGATTTAAAAGCGTGGCCCAATTACCGAGCCCAAGCAGTCAATTTAGTTTACCGCTTGGATGTGAATGAGTTTAGAAATAAGAAAAAACTGCAGTTGATTGCAGAATACTTGGAAGAAGTGTAATTAGCGCTCTAGTTTTTGTTCCGGCGCTGGTTGAGTCGCTAAAAGCTGTTCTAAAATTAATTCACCTGTTGTTTTTCCCCAGCTGAATCGGTTTCGATGCTTTTTAAGCGCTGTTTTAAATGCTTCAAGATCCTTATTTATAATTGCATCTTGAATACTTTCATATTTTTTTGGGTCTTTTACAGCCATTTCATCAATATAATCATTTAATGAGAGGGTGATATTAGGAGAGGAAAAAAGACCAGTACGCCAGCTCCATCCTCGGATAGTGACTTTCTTATTCGCATCAATCTTCTCTTCTTTATCTTCTGCGCCATTTAATGTCAGAATATAAGGGTAAGTTTCACCAAGCTTCCTTAAGGTGTTTTGAATGAAATCTTTTTGAGCGCTATCTAATTGAGTACTAATTCCTCCACCGATGGCGTATTCATCCTGTTTAACGGTGTTTTGGTTTTGCCATCCCAAAACTGACCATCCATTTTTTAGAAGGCTTTCTAAATAATTCAGATCATCTTCTAACATTTTTTGGGTGGGCTTTCCTATTCCTCCGATTTCTAGGCAAGTAGTAATAGGTATAATACGCACCCAATGTTCAAGACCTTCTTCTTTTAAGCTCTTTTCTACTAACTCTATAACTTTTGCTTGGTTTCCACCCGATATACCCGCAGCGGCTAAGCCTTGCTCATAAGCTTCGCGTATTTGTAGCGTTTGCTCATGATTAGCGGAATAAGTAATTGCAGCACCGACAAAACCTGTAGTTTCACTCAGCGTTTTAAATTTTTTGAGAATTTTTGTTGCTTGTTCTTGGTCGCTAAGACGATTAAAATCAACTCTAAACGGTATAAACGGCATACCCACTCCCCGCAATAATTCCTAATAAAATAATAGTCTGAAAAAGATGATTAATAGGGAACCCAAAAAACTGCTTAAAAACGAGAGTTATGCCTATTAAAAATAATCCAGTAATTATACCACACCAATTATAAATAATAGCAATTAACAGCATAAAAGCGAGTGTTAATAAAAGCTGATTGGCTAGGGTTGAAGCAAGTAATAAGCCAAAAACCAAACTCAAAATAAGTCTGTTTTTTTGTTTTAAAACATCAACTTCAGGGAAATAAGTATCTAAAGTTATTAGGCCAAATCCAATGATCAGTACGCCATTTAAGTTTGCGAGCCAGTTTAAGAAAAAATGGGAAGAGGATAATAAAAAACTGCTAATAGCCGTGATGATGCTACTGCATAAAATAAATTTTAATAAGGGTTTTACGCGATTGAAGATTAAGCTTGGGCCGATAAAACGATGCGTGAGCATGAGTAAAAAAGCTGCCTGTAAAGTAAAAATAGTTGCCGCATAAAAAGCAGGGCCTTTGACTAAAGAATAGGCGATAAAGCTTCCTAACCAAATACCCGGAAGAATGCTTAGACCGCGCATAAATATAAACGCACAAGCAGTTCCACTCGCAAACCACAGGGGAGTGGGATAAAGTGTTAAAGTCGTTAGCATTAAACCCATGTATTGTAATAATAAAACAGAAATATTTTCTGTGATGATGCGACGCAGAATTAATTTTTTAAATGGATTCATAGAAAGAGTGTAACAAATGATTACGAATACTCAAGGTGAAATCTTAGCGCCTAGTATAGAAAAATTATTTAAAAAAGTTCCGCTTAGCGCGCAAGATATTTTTGTAGATTTGGGCTCAGGACGTGGGCAAATTACCAAGCAAGTTTTTTTGCAGACTGAGGTTAAAGAAGCGTGGGGAATTGAATGTTTAGAATTATTGCATCTGGAGGCTATTAAAGAGCTTCCTGTAAGTGAGGGCCGAAGATTAAATTTTATTTTAGGGGATTTTTTAAATTATTCTTTAATGGGAGCAACGGTTGCATTAATTAATTCTGCTTGTTTTGGTCCAAAACTTTTAAATCCATTAGGTGAAAGACTCAATCAAACAACTTCTATCAAAACAGTCTGTACTTTGCGCCCTATTTTGACTTTGACTAGGTTGCAGTTTATTAAAACAATTAGAGTTGAATGTTCATGGGATTCTGCGTTATGTTATATATACCAATAATGGATAGGGAGATCTTGAATGAAAGGTAAAAATTTAGCGTTAACGGTGGCTGGTATTGTTTTTGCAATAGTTGCTATCGTGCATGTTTTTCGCTTGTATTATAAATGGGATATTTTTGCAGCTGGCATAGTTATTCCTATGTGGGTAAGCCAAGTGGGTCTTGCCGTAGCCGTTGTTCTTTCTGTTTGGATGTTTGCTGCAGTTAAGAAGCGGTAGACTTTTTATAATTCCAAAACCCCGGCATTCTCCAGGCAAAAAAGGCCACACAAAGTACACAGAGAATGCCGCCGGATATCACTGAAAATTGAACATTAAACATATGCGCGACAAATCCCGCTTCAGCATTTCCGAGTAAAGGCCCGCTCATATAACTAATCATTTCTATACCGGCTAAACGGCCCCTATAGTTTTGTGGGATGGTTTGATTCCAAAGCGTCATACGGAATAACCCACTCACGGCGTCTCCTGCTCCTGCAATGGCCAAAAATAAAACCGCAACATAAAGATTATGGGTTAAGCCAAAAGCAATAATGGCTAATCCCCAAACACTAGCTGATATTGAAATAGCTTTCCCATGTCTTTGAATTTTATCCGTCCAACCACTAAAAACAGATGCAAGAAGCATTCCTATTGAAGGCCCTGCGTATAACCAACCAATAGCACTCACAGAATGAAACTTTTCTGCAATAGCAGGAAAAAGCGCCATAGGCATACCAAATACCATTGCAAAAAAATCGACGACATAGGTTCCTAAAAGTTCTTGTCGATTTTTCGCATAACTTAAACCTTCTTTAATGGATTGTAGAATTGAGGTGGTCGTTTTTTCGGGAACAAATCGTGTACGTAAAAAATAAATGGCAATTAAGGAAATAAAAAATGATAAGAAATCTAGAAAATAAACGACGGTCAACCCTGATTTTGCTAACAAAATTCCCGCAAGAGCCGGACCACCAATCATGCCGACACTAAATCTAAACGTCATTAAGGCAGAGAAAGCGGGCATATCTTCAGGTTCTACTAATTTCTGACCTAAAGCATCCAGTGCGGGACGATGAAACCCATCTAAGCCTGATGCAAGGGCTGCAACTAAAAAAATGACCCACAAATGTTGTTGTCCCGGCAAAGAATTAAAAAGCAATAAAGCACTTGTTAGAATAAGTCCGCATTCGGCTAATAGTAATAATTTTCGTCTGTCAAATTTATCCGCTAGTACGCCTCCCCAAAGAGAGGTGATAAGTAATGGAATGAGTTCTACAAGGCCTATATTACCCACTGCTAATGTAGAATGAGTGATTTGGTAAACTTGGTAAGGCAGGGCCACATAAGTCAACATCCCGCCAAAGAACGAAATGAATTGTCCTAAATAAATTAGCCGAAAATCTCGATATTTAATGAGCGGTTTTAAATCAATCAGCATGGGCAGTATTGCTCTCTTTAAGCTTAAATTGTATAAATAATGATCCAAAATAAGGCTTGAGGTCCGTCGGGGTCTTAATATGTGTGGGATAATAACAGATAGGGTGAATTTACGGCAGGGCGAGGGAGGGTCTGTTATGAAAATTCTTGTCGCTGATGATGCAAAAACCAGCTTAACGCTAATTGGTACAGCCTTGCAACAATTAGGTCATGAAGTGATCTCTGCTTCCAGCGGAAAAGAAGCTTTAGAATTATTCAAACAAGATAGACCTGATTTAATTATCTTAGATGTAGTCATGGAAGGCATGGATGGTTTTGAATGTGCCAAAGAAATCCGTGCTATCAGCGCTAATGATTGGATTCCCATCATATTTTTAAGTGCATCGGTTGATGATGCTAGTATTGCAAAAGGTATCGATGCAGGTGGGGATGATTATCTAACTAAACCTTTTAGTCAAATTACTTTAGAAGCAAAAATCAAAGCCATGCAACGCATTGCAGAGATGCGTAATAAATTATTTAACATGACCGAAGAATTGCGTGTGCTCTCATCCACGGATCAATTAACCGGCGTTTATAACCGAAGACAATTTGAAAGAAGTCTTCTGGAAAGATTATCTGCTGCAGAAAGACATAAACATAAAGTAGCACTTATGTTTATTGATATCGATCATTTTAAAATGGTCAATGATAGTTTAGGTCATGATATAGGAGATTTATTACTTCGAGAAACAGCGGAGCGTCTTAAATCTTGTTTACGGGCCGATGATTTAATTGCACGCATTGGCGGTGATGAATTTGTGGTTATATTAAGTAATTTGGAAGAAATCACCACAGTAGAGCAAGCCGCTAAAAAATTAATTCAAGAATTATCGCGTACCTATAAATTAAAAGATCACCATATTCGTGTCAGTGGGAGTATAGGGGTTGCAATTTATCCATCAGAAGGAACCGATAAAGATAATATTGCACAGCATGCCGATATGGCCATGTATTATGTAAAAGAAATGGGGCGCAATAATTACCAATTTTTCTCAAAAGAATTAAGTCAAAAATATTTACAACAAATCAATCTCGAACAAGAATTAAAATTTGCTTTGGAAAAAAACCAACTATCCCTAGACTATCAACCTATCTGTGATCTCAAAACCAATAGAATTACCGGAATGGATACGTTGTTACGTTGGACCCACCCTCGCTTAGGAAATATAGCTTCAGAAGTCATGGTCCCTATAGCAGAAGAAACAGGACTTATAGTAGAGATAGGTAATTGGGCTTTCGAGCAAGTTTGTTTGCAAGCAAAAAAATGGTTTGATAAAGGGCATGATGGTTTTAAAATTAGCGTAAATTTATCCTTGCATCAAATTCTTCAAGAAAATTTTTTAGATTTAGTGAGGAAAATAATAACTGAAACTAAAGTCCCTCCTGGTTTATTAGAATTAGAATTAACAGAATCAACGGTTATAACCTATAGTGATAAATTAAAAGATACTATTGCTAAACTCTGTGAGCTGGGTATTTCCATAGGTCTTGATGATTTTGGGACTAGCCATTCTTCACTCACAAGTTTAAAGCATTTGCCTTTGAGTACATTAAAGATCGATAAAACCTTTCTGGAAAATATTCCTAAAGATGAAAAAAATTGCATTATCGTAAAATCATTAATTGTATTAGGTGATAGTTTGAATTTGACCGTTGTTGCAGAAGGTATTCAAGGGGAAGAACAATATAAATTTTTAAAAGCTAATGCCTGTAAACAAGGTCAGGGCTTATATTTAAGTAAGCCGGTCAATCCAGAGGCAATGGAAAAATTACTTGAAACTAGCGTTATAAAAAAACATGTACAGGAGAAAGTTTCTTAAGGAGGGCTAGAGATGACCGCTCAACTTGACAAAAAATTACTTCTTCTGCATTTCAAAATGCAAGATACGCTTGCTTGCATAAATTTAAAAAATATTGAAAAAATTTTATTACTCCCATCGCTGGAAGAAGTGCCCGGTGGGCCCGTCTATATGGTTGGATTAATGAATTTGCACGGCCAGTCAGTTACTGTTATTGATTTGCTGACTTTGATAGGAATTAAAAGGGAAAAATCCTATAGTTTAGAAACCCCGCTATTAATTTGCTCGGAAAATAGTATAAAAATTGCTGTGGTCGTAGACGAAGTACTTGAGCTTATGGAAACAGAAGAAAAAGTATTACAATATGACGATAAAATTAACGCAAAAAATTCTCCCTTTATGGCCATTGTTCCCTATCAATCTAAGTTGTCTTATTTAATTAATATTAATCGTATTTTAGGATCAGAAATGATTAAAGAAAAACAACGTGTATTGGAAGAGACTTAACTATGATGAATGACAAAATTAAACCGATCACTAAGTTGGATGAGCAAATAAAAAGATGCGAGGAAGGCTATCTTTTGTTTATTAGTCATAGACTTGGAATTATTGCCACTAAGCAGGTGCGTGAATTAAACAAAATTGTAAAAGAGGCTTGTCAAAAATTTAATTGTAATCCTGCTGAATATCTTAGCCTTTTGCAAAAATCCACAAATAGCTCTCCTCTGTTAGAACATTTAGTATCGGGTATTACGATAGGTGAAACTTATTTCTTTAGGGATAAGTATCAAATGCAAATACTATATGAGGAAGTGCTACCTGAATTAATTCAAAAGAAACGCTTAGAAAAACAATTAAATTTACGTATCTGGAGTGCGGGTTGTTCTTCAGGTGAAGAAATATATACGATTGCTATGATGTTAGAAGAGTTATTACCGGATATTAATGCTTGGATCATAAATTTGCTAGCAACTGATATTAATATTAATGCAATGCAAAAAGGTATAAAAGGTTGTTTTAGTGACTGGTCAATGCGCTCAATTAATCCTGATTACTTACGTAAATATTTTACTCAAAAAGATCGCAGCTATATACTCACACCAACTCTACGCGAGCGGGTAAATTTTAATTATCTTAATTTAAAAGAAGATACTTATCCTTCGATGTTTAATTCAACCAATGCTCAAGATTTAATTATATGTCGCAATGTCATGATTTACTTTGATGCCAATCATATTGGAAAAATGATGACTAAGTTTGCCAATTGTTTGACAGATAAAGGATATATGCTATTAGGCGCGTCTGATCCTATACTAATAGATAGCACGGGCTTGATTAACAAAAATAGGCATTCTTTATTGCAAAAGACTACAGTGGAAAAAAAGGAAATAATAAAACCCAATATAACGGTATCTATAAAGCCAAAAAAAGTTATTCGCCCTCTGCTGGCCAAACCCGTGATTAATGCAGATATACTAACTCCGCTCAAAAAAGGGGAATGGGAGACTGTTTTAACTTTAATAAAAGAAAAAGAAATTAAAGAACCAAAGTCAGGTTTTGTTAAGAGTGTTAAAGCTACAGCATTAGCGAATTTGGGTAAATTAGATCTTGCGATTATTTCTTGTAAAGAAAGTCTTGCGCTCGATTCAACCAATAAATACACCCATTATACCTATGCGCTAGCGCTATTAGAATTAAACCAAGTGAATGAGGCTGAAACTGAATTCAGAAAAACAATCTTTTTAGATCGAAAACTAATTGTAGCGCATTTTCAGTTAGGTTTATTATTAATGAAAAAAAATCAACGAGAAAATGGATTAAAAACTTTGAAGACTGCATTGTCAATTGCATTATCAGAGCCTAAAGACAAAACAGTGCCCGGCTCAAATGGTATTGCCTTTGGGAGATTTTCAGAAATTCTTGAGCAGGAAATAAATATATATTCCATTAAACACGGTGAATCCTATGCAAACACAAACTAGTGCTTATAGGTTTATGCCAACAAAAGAGAATGAGCTCATTATTTTAAAAGAGAGAGCTAAACTATTAGCTGAAATTATCATTAATAAAGATACTAAGACTGAGTTAGTAAGCTATATTAAGTTCCGCTTAGGGAAATCTGAATTATATGGAATAGAATATACGGTCGCAAAAGAAGTGTTGCATCATTGCTCGTATGTCTCTGTGCCTTTTGCGCCCACTTATATTGCGGGTATTTTTAACTGGCGTGGTAAAATGGTGAGTGTTATTGATTTAAAAAAATATTTAAATATTCAACAAAGTGATTACGGTGATGATCCTTATATAATCGTGGTAAAAGCCAAACAGTTGGTTTTGGGAGTTTTAGTCAATCGTATAGAAGGAAGTGATTTTTATGATGCTAAACTTTTAGATAAGCCTATTGTTTCAGACAGCGCCATCAAGAGCGAATATTTAATGGGTTTAAATAAGGGATTAGTGGGGATTTTAAATGTAGATAGGATTTTTTCTGACATTACCAGTCAGTTGAATCCATAAGGAGGATAATATGAATACCGCAACCGAATATCTCAATAAAAAAGAACTTAGAGCCAACTCAAAACCCACTTCGTTTTTGGGCTTGAGAGCTCGTTTACTGCTGGGTTTTGCGGCGATCATGGGTATTTTTTTATTGCAAATGTTTATTATGATACCCATTTTATATTCAACCAATGAGTTTGCTAAAAATGTTAATACGGTTAATTTGCCTTCATATGATACGCTTATTGATTTAAATAATAATGTGTTTCAGGCAAGAATTTCGTTGGCAGAATGGTTAATCACTAATGATCCCAAAGATAAAATTGAAGTGGATAATGCTTGGAATAATATTGCAATATTCACCGCTTCCATTGAAAAGTTATTAAAAAATACCCCTGAGGAAATTGGAGGTTTATGGGTAGAGATTAAGCCCCTATTGGAGCAGCTTAAGATAGCACAGCAGAAAGTTATTGCAGCTAGTGACAAAGTAGCTGCTGTGGCTATATTACGCAATGAAGTGATACCTTTAACTAACCAAGTTTCCAATAAATTAAATAACTTTAATGCAGCAGCGGTAGGTATTAATGGCATCTTAGATCTTATATCTCTAGATTTAAAAAAGAATACTGAGATTGTCATGGAAAAGTTAAGTATTTTGCAAGCGGTGGAATATAGTCTATCCATTCTAGGAATTATTTTTGCTATTTTGATCGCTATGTTTACTGCACGTTCGATATTAAGACATGTCAATATCTTTAGACAGCATAGCGGTAGAATAGCTTCCGGTGATTTAACTCAATATATTTCAGTAGAAGGCACTGATGAGCTAGGGCAATTAGGCGGTGATTTGAACATCATGACAGAAAGTTTAGCGACCATTTCTAAACAAATTACCGAAGCTTGTCATAATATGCTGTCGACTTTAGATGAGGTGCGTCATGCGGTGGATTCTCAGTCAGCGGGGGCCACTGAACAAGCCGCTTCTATTAATGAAATTACCGCTTCTCTGAGCGAGATTGAGAAAAGCGCTGCGCAAACGATGGAAAAAGCTAAAAATTTAGGATCAGTTGCTGAGCGTACGCGAGAAAAAGGACAGTTAGGATTAGAAGCTGTCGAGCAAAGTGTTCAAGGTATGAAAGATGTACGTGAAAAAGTTCAAGTGATTGCTCAAACAATTTTAGAGTTAAGCAATCAAACACAGCAAGTAGGTGAAATTACTTCAGTGGTGAACAATCTAGCGCAACAATCAAAAATGCTAGCTTTAAATGCCTCTATTGAAGCTGCAAAAGCGGGTGAAGCCGGAAAAGGCTTTGCCGTGGTTGCTGTTGAAGTAAAAAATCTTGCTGAACAGTCTGAACAATCAACAGAACAAGTGCAAAAAATTCTTGAAGACATTCGCCAAGCTACTGAAAAAGCTGTCATGGTCACCGAAGAAGGAACTAAAGGGGTTGATCATGGAACAAGTTTGGTTGAACAAACAGGCGAAATCATTCGAAACTTAAATGATGTGATTCATGAAGCGACTTTAGCAAGTCAACAAATTGAAGCGGCAGTTCGACAAGAAGGGGCCGGAATAGAACAAATTACTGCAGGTATGAATGAGATTAATCAAGTTACCGCAGCCTTTGTTGAAAGCGTAAAACAAACCACGGAAGCTATGACTAATCTCTCAACCATAGCTAAAAACTTAAAAACCTATGTGGACAGTTACAAAGTATAGGTGAACTATGAGCCAATTAGATCCGGAGTTATTAAGGCAGTTGGTGGTCACTTTTCAGGCTGAATTAGATGAAAGGTTGCAGGTTATTATTACCGGTTTGTTAGCGCTTGAAAAAGGGATATCAGATACTGATGAAAAGTTAAAAATGATTGAAAGTATATTTCGATCAGCGCATAACATCAAAGGATCTGCACGTGGAATTGGCATCACTGACATTGGTGAGATTGCTCATGGTTTAGAATCCATTTTTTCTGAAATTCAAAAAACCAAAGCAGATGTCCCAACCGCAGTCATTAATGATGCATTACAAGCGGTTGATAAAATGCGTGAGGCAATGCAAACGTTTTTGAAAAAACCTGCTAGTCAGGGATCCGAGGATCAGCTTGAATCTATCCGTGTAGAGATAGAAAAATTAGATAAATTGTCAACTTTAGTAGAAGAGATGCAAGTTAATAAAATTTCTATTGATGATCATTACTCTGAAGTGACAGAGATGAGCGCTAAGTCAGAGCAATTTCACAAGCTTTGGCAAAAATTACAAGGAACACTAAATGAACAATTAAAAGTCAATCAAAATGATCGATTAAAACATCTAATATTATCGGGAAACGATTGTTTTTCTGAATTAAATCAGCTTACAAAAACACTTAATAAAAGTATGCGCTCACAAGCCAACGAATTTTCAACCTTGGCTAATTCAATACAAGAAGAAGTCAGAATGCTGCGTTTAATTCCTGCGAGTCACATACTTCATACCATGCCACGCTATGTCAGGGATTTGTGCGCGCAACTTAAAAAAGAGATTGATTTAACTATTATAGGTGAGGATATAAAAATAGATAAATTAGTTCTTGATGGCTTGAAAGATCCTCTAATGCATCTTATACGTAATGCTATTGATCATGGAATTGAGAGCCCTGAAGCACGAAAAGAACTAGGAAAACCTAGCAAAGGCCATATTCAAATCTTATTAAAAGATGAAGGAAGTCTGATATCGATTAGTATTGCAGATGATGGTGCTGGAATCGATATTAATAAAATTATTCAAAAACTGAAACAAAAAGGGCTTTTCACAGATGCCGAAATTGAAAAAATGAGTCAAGAAGAAATTCTTGAATTAATATTTCAATCTGGATTTTCTACTAAAGAAATTTTAACGAATATTTCAGGAAGAGGTGTGGGGTTAGATGTGGTACGGGCGAACATTGTAGCTCTTAAGGGCCAATTAAGTTTTAAAACTGAACCAAAGCTTGGAACAGAATTTATCATCCACGTGCCCTTAACTTTATCGAGTGAGCGTGGCTTACTGGTCAAATCTATGAATCAACTTTTTGTTATTCCAACTCAATCAATAGATTGTGTGTTGACATTAAAACCTGAAGAGGTACATGAAGTTGAAGGTAATCAAGTTCTGTTGCAAGCGAATCATCCTGTGCCATTGCATGCATTGGTAGAGGTGCTTCAGTTAGAGAAAATTGAAGCACTATCGCAAGCTAAGTTATTCGTGATTGTGATTAAATCAGGTATAAATCCAGTGGGTTTTTTAGTGGATGAAATTATAGGTGAGCGGGAAATTGTTATCAAAGCATTACAACAGCCATTGACTCATCTGCCTTGTGTTGCAGGCGCGACTCTTTTAGAGCGAAATCAGATTGTAATTGTTTTAAATTCAAATGAATTAGTTGCAACGGCCTTGCGCTTAAAATCAGTCAATAGAATAAAACAGGAAAATAGCGTTGTCCCAACGACTGAAAGACCTCATATATTAGTTGTCGATGATTCTATTACTACGAGAACACTCGAGAAATCGATTCTTGAAAATAATAATTATCAAGTAACAGTTGCGGTTAATGGCAAAGAAGCTTTAGATCTTCTGCAAAAACAAAAATTTTCATTATTAATAACGGATGTGACTATGCCTATAATGGACGGATTTACTTTAACTGAGCAAGTGAAAAAAAATAATCAATTAAACTATTTACCCGTTATTATCGTGACTTCTTTAGGCAGTGATGCAGAAAAAGCTCGTGGCATTGAAGTCGGCGCAGATGCCTATATTGTTAAAAATGAATTTGAGTCGGGTGCTTTATTAGACATTGTGGCACAACTGGTGTAACTATGATTAAACTACTAATAGTCGATGATTCTGAAACTGAGACGCTGATACTGAAACATATTTTTCAGTCGGCGCCTGATTTTGAGATTGTGGGTTACGCTAAAAATGGCCAAGAAGCTTTAAACCAAGTTCGTCTTTTAAAACCTGATATAGTGACAATGGATGTTCATATGCCGTTGATGAGTGGCATTGAAGCGACACGTCTTATTATGTCTGAATGTCCGTTACCCATTGTAGTTATTAGCTCTAAACTTCAAGATATAGAATTAAATGCTTCTTTTTATGCATTAGAAGCAGGGGCTTTAAGTGTTTTAGAAAAACCGGTTAATATTAATTCTCCCCATTTTGAAAGCATAAAAAATAATATTATTTCTACTATTCGAAATATGGCACAAATAAAAGTCATAAAAAGACGCTTTACCAAAAAGACCTTAACGAAAGCTCATGTACCAAAAGTTAAGCCCTTAAATAATTACGAGCTTATTGCAATCGGCACTTCAGTAGGGGGTCCACAAGCACTGAAAATGATTTTATCCAATTTACCAGATGATTTTTCTCTTCCTATTGTGATTGTCCAGCATATGACATTAGGCTTTATTGAGGGTTTTGCAAAATGGCTGAATAATAATATAGATCTTCGTGTAAAAATAGCTGAACAAGGGGAATTGCTAAACCCTGGTATTGTTTATTTTGCACCCGATGATTTCCATTTAAAAGTGATTAGAAAAGATGGGCAGTTAATAGCTCATTTAGTGAAAGGCGAACTCGTTTCAGGTTTCCGTCCCTCCGCCACAGAGCTACTTAAATCTGTTGCGGAAGTTTGCGGTGAGTCCGCGATTGGTATTTTGTTAACTGGCATGGGCAATGACGGCGCTGAAGGAATGTTAGCGCTTAAAAAAGCGCATGGACATACATTAATACAAGATCCTGAGAGTGCGGTCGTTTTTGGTATGCCAGGAGTAGCTTTATCTTTGGATGCCGTGGATAAAATTATTGAATTAAATCGTTTTGCGAGTTATTTAAAAAATATGGCTAGTTTTCATTCTGCGAATGTTGAATAATCCTACACATGAGAACTTATATTATCAGAGCCCGTAAAGGCTCTACCCGTTGGGAAAAAATTAGATCACAAATCGGCAGCAGTGCACATTTGGAAGTGATTGCTCATTCTGTTATGAATGCATTTTTTGTTTCTAATGGTTTTAGAGATGATATAGAAGTCTATATTATTCTTGATAGCTCTGAAGACTTTCCTCGTACGATTAAATTATCCAGCGGAGTATCCATGGCTGGATTTCATGAGACAGCTGTTTTAGATCTTATAGAAAAAGCTTTAAAAGAGAGCCAGGGTTTACAAAAAGATGAAACAAAAAAATTAGCCCTCGGTCTTGAAATCAGTGGATTTGGTTTTGAACGCTTAGTGGGAAAATTAATTGAAACACGTCCCGTTTATTTGTTAGATCCCAAGGGTGATGATATTCGAAAAACTCAAATAGAATCGGATCCCGTTTTTATTTTAAGCGATCATCTAGCGCTGCCTAAGAATAACGTCAAGAGTCTCAAAAGACGCGGTCTTAAAACGCTTAGTTTGGGTAAGAAAATGCTTTTTGCGTCGCAATGTGTGGTGTTAGTTAATGATGAAATAGATCGAATGGAGTTTTAGCAGTCCAATGAGGAGAATTATCTATGTTATCTCAGAATCTAATTGCAAGTAAATTACATCCTTCTAAGTCATTAGAAGCGTTAAGACGGTATCGGGAAGCGCTTATTAAAGTTACGAATGAAAAAGCACAAATCGAAGCTAAATCCCCTGGTCTAAAAACAGTATTGGCTGATGTGGTTGAAGACTTAAAAGATGACGTCATTAAAGTAGAGCAAGAAATTATTCAAAAAGAGCAATCCCAAGGGTTAGAAATTTCAATGAGTCCTGAAAAGCGTCGGTCGTCCATGACGAGGTGTATAGGTGGGTAGAAACTCCAGGGTAATGCACTGATTCAATTTTCTGGAAGACCCCTGAATTCATGGCGCGCCCGGAGAGATTCGAACTCCCGACCCTCTGGTTCGAAGCCAGATACTCTATCCAACTGAGCTACGGGCGCATTAGTGAGAGCGTATTAAAGCAACTTGGGCTGCTAAGTTCAAGGAGCTTTTTATCTAAATGAGCTTAATACGGGGGTTTGTTCGGTGGATTTAGTCGGTGGTGGTGAAGGTTTGTGGGTTAGGCCATTGGGTAATTCACCGCGCTGCATACGCATTTGAATGTCGGGTAGGATTTTTAATAAATCTAATGGGGTTTTAATGGAGTAATCGGCAGCGGATAATAACGCATCGGATTTGGAATCTACTAGGCTAGCAGTCCAACAACCGAGCTCTAGGCCTTCTTTAATTCCAGCAAAAATGCCGCTGATTCGTATCATAGAGCGTGGTTTAGCGACTCCTAACAATTCCATACTTTTAAGAGTACTAAAAGGATGGGCTGCTTTTTCCCGGGTAACCAGCACATCAACATGGCAATTGAACTGGGTGAGATTAAAATCTATTTCAGTATGATCAGTGGTGATAGCGACTTTATAGCCCAAGCTTATTAATTGTTGGATCAAAGGGATATAATCTTGAGGTTTTGAAAATTTGTTAGTGGTGGGCCCGCTAATATCAATGATGACTGCTTTAATAGTAGATTCTGTAGGGATTCGGGAGCTATCAGAATTTCTAAATTCTGATAAATCTTTGCTATAGGTAAAAAGCTGTGACAAACTTCTCATGCATCGCATCCTGCGTTGTATTCCTGTAGCAATCCTAGCTACCGGGCAAAATTATATAGGATAAATTAACTTTAGCAAGCATTTTTTTGGGAGAGGGTAAAAAGTGTTTAGAATAATCTTCACATTGCTTTTTTTAAGTTTTTCGATGCTAACGTATGCGAGTCAGAATGTCGTATTGCTGCATGGACTTTTTGCTTCAAAAAACCAGTGGGATAAATGGGTGCCTTTATTAACTCAAAAAGGCTATCACGTAGTCGTTCCCGAGCTTCCAGAAAAAGATTATTCATTAGAATATCAAGTTAAATTACTGCATCAATTAATGGTGAAATTACATTTACATAAAATTAATTTAGCAGGAAATTCGATGGGTGGAATGATCGCGGCGCTCTATGCGAAAAGTTATCCTAGTGAAGTAGTTTCTCTGGCTTTTATTGGGGCACCTTTAGGTATTCATTCGCCTATACTAAGTCCTGTAGATAATTTAATAAAAGCAGGACATAACCCTTTTATTCCTCTAACCAAAGACGAACTTAATCAAGAGCTGCAGTTATTGTTTGTTCATCCACCGGAATTAAGTGAAGAAATAATTAATACTATTTTAACTAAATATAAAAATAATCAAGCCGAAGATTTAAAAATTTGGGAAGTGGTGCAAAAACACAGCGGAGATTTTGATGCTGTCTTTAATTTTCCTATGCCAACGTTAATTATTTGGGGTGATCAAGATCATGTATTTGATGTGAGTGCCGCGCCCTTATTGCAAAAAAATATTCCTGGAAGTCAGTTAGAAATTGTTAAAGGGGGTAGTCATTTATTGTTTATGGAAGAGCCAGAAGCTATCGTGGATATATATGTTAAATTTTTATCGAAATTTAACTGAGCGGGCTAATTTTTTAAGTTCCTGTTCCGCTTCAAGATGACCTTGTGCGGTAGCTTTTTTTAGCCATAATTTTTGCGCTTCTTTATTTAAAATTAATTCGCCACTACCCAATTTGGTTTTAGCTGGAAAAAACAGGGCTTGCTGAAATTGAAATTCGCGCTCACCTTGTTCCGCTTTTTGGGTAATAATGTATTTTAAGTGATTAACGCGTATACATCCCCACTTAGCAGAGCTTTCAAAATAGTGACCATTTATAAATGAGAATTTTTTTATGCTTTCTAATCCATTTCTCCATTCTGCTATAATTAATCTTAAAACCAAAGGGTCATTTTCTTCTAATTGATAAGCTTTCGTTAAATAAGCTAAAGTTTTTGCTGACCATTTTTCATAATTTTCCGGAAAATTATTAGCGCCGGCAATTTTGTGGTAATAATAAAGAAGTATACAGGATTTATAATTTTCTAAATCTTGATCCAGTGCTGCAAAATTTTTTTCTACAAAGAAAACAACATCGACTGCATCCTGATCGGCATATACTTTATCAATGCAATTTGCCAGTGATTCGTTAAATCCGCTTGCTGCCACTGGGGGCTCCTAGGGGAGATAAATCTTTATAGGGGTCTTGAGCGCATTCATCGCCATCTGGTAATTGAAAATGTTCTTGCGAGGTTTGAGAGTTTGCATATTTAAATTGAACGGGCGAGCTCAAAGTGCGTTCTAGGGGTAAAGCTGGAATAGGGGCTGCTGCTTTAATTGGGACTGCTGCTGGCTTTGGAGCTTTTTCTTTTTCTTCTAATGGAGGTAATGGAAGTGGAACATAATCATCCTCTAGTGATGAAGTGGGTTCTTGAGGTTGGGCAAATTGAATATCAGCAAATTCAAAAGGAGGTGAGGATTCTGCAGGTTTAAGCTTTAATTTTTGTTTTAGACGTTTGCGAATACCTTGGGTTGAAGAAGGAAAACTATCTTCAATAGGATCTAAAGAGGGTTTGCGTTTTTTTCTACGGGTATCCATTTTTTACTCCTCATTTTATTTAAGGGGTTTATACACGAAAATGCGTAGCTTTAGAAGCCACTGGTGTCTCTAAATAATCTGTTAAGTTTGCTTCTAATTGTATTTTCTCAGTGACAAATTTTAGCCGCGCAGTGTCTAACTTTATAATTAACCCATGAGAAAGTTCTGCGCCTTCTTTGATAGATTTTTTCACCTGGTCTAAATCATTCAAAGCCGTTTCAGCAGAAGCGTATAATTTTTCTTCAGATTCTTTGGAATAATCTTCGCGCGCTCTTAAGGATGTAAAAGATTGTTTTAAACAATTATCAAGATTATCTTCTTGCTCTTCAAGAAATTTGCGCAATTCTTTTTCTAATTTATTTCTTTCTTGTCCCACGATAACTCTAGCTTTTTCGTATTCGTCTTCTTCCTGCCGTGAAGGAGCTCCTTTGATTTCATCAATAATACGGTTCACTTTAGCCATTGCGAGGAGCGTGGGGTTAGCCATTGGTTGAAGTTCGGTTGGATCGCAATATTGAGTGCAAGTTATAACGAGTAGAGTAATAATCGCAACTTGTTCTTGTTCAAGTTGTAGCTCCTTTTGATCTATTTCTCGGCGGCTGATAGGAGATATTCTATTAAGAGTGAGTAAATTGGCTTCTTTTCTCATCATCAAACGGTTATAAAAAAAGATTAGTTCCTGCTGAACTGGGCTGTTAGTTCTGGAGGGTCCTTGGGGTTCAGGGGAAGGGCTAGGGATGGGCCCTTGGGGAACCGGGGATCTAGAGGGGGAAGATTGTGTGGAAGGTGGCTTGCGGGTATATGGCTTAAATGCTCCAAATCCCATGTTTGATAGTCGTGGAGTTCCCATGATAGCTGTGCCCTCGTTATGCATAATAATAGTTATTGTGCAAATATACCACAGATTGGGCTAAATTACAGCATTACTGATCTTTTCTTGCTTCTTCTTTCTCCTAACTTATTGATTCTATTTTCTAATCTATATTTTACCCTATCCCATTCAGTCGAAAGAATACTAAAAAGTAAAGTGTCTGTTACCAAACCATTATGATGAATCATATGTGAGCGTAAATAACCCTCCTCTGTGGCCCCCAATTTTTTAATAACATTCAATGATTGCAGATTACGCGGATCAGTACCCAATTCAACGCGATTCATTTTCCAAACTTCAAATGCCTCACGCATGATAAGCAGCAGAGCTTCATGATTAGCAGAAGTACCCCAAGCTTTTGGATTGTACCAACACGAAAGGGTTAAACGTTTATGCTCAAAAGATAAGTCATGGATACCCACGCAACCTACCAGATGTTTTTCATGAATATCACGGACAACATAAGTAATTTCTACTTTTTTTTGCATCTTCTCAATGCGCTCATCAAACCATTTTTGAAAAAAAGGTGCGGTCGCTATTTGTGGCATGTAGTTCCAGATACGCCCAACATCCGCTGCCTGTTTTAATGAATCAAAATGTGAAAATGAAAGAGGTTCTAACTGAATATACTTACCCTGTATAGGCATAAAATAAAGCTCTTTATCGAATAATCACGCTATAATTATACTAAAAACTACATAAGGTATCGACCACAAGAGGACTTTTTTATGATTAAAGAAATCGAAATTAAAAATCGTATTTATGATGGTGGTGCAAAAAAACCCCATTGCTGGGAAGGAGAGGTGACCCCTTCTCATCTTTGGACGAATGGTTTAGGGCTTTGTAAGGGGATTGGCTTTATTTATGCGCCAAAAACAGCGGATTCAAAAATACAGTTATATCATTCCTATAGTGAACATGCTGATGAAGAATCCAGTCTTAATTTTCGTCAAACGATAGAAAAGTTTTTAAAAGATGTGAAAGATCCCAAACTTTTACAAATTATTATTTGTCATGCTGATGATACGACTCCGGGTGAGCATGATTTGGAAAAAGTGGAAGAGATTATTGATAATATTTGTAGAAAAATAGAAAAAGATCCTATACCTCGTGAGAATTTTAGAACATTTTTTGCATTCAGTCCCACTTTTTTTATTTCGAAAGAGGGTGAATATGGAACTTTGAATGTGCATGAGGAAGATTCGGATGATGAAGATAAAGAAGAATTAAAAACAACCTATCCTGTTACTAAAGTCTTGCAAGTCTCTGATCACGATAAAGCGAGTGAAAAAACTAGAAGACCAGGATTTTAATTGGTTAATGGCTAAACGACCCCCTTAATTCCGCTGTTTTTAAAATATTAGGTTTAATTTTGGTAAGCAATTCATCAGGATCCATAGCATCAATAGGCATTAACTTAGTATTTATTGCATAAAGTGTATAAACATAATGATGTAAAAGGTTATCAGGAGGACAAGGGCCGTAATATTTTGCATCATTATAGAAAGTTTTGCCGACTAAGGTTTCTTCCGGTAAATGCTTATTAGCGCCTTCTTTTAAATTTTTGTTATCACTCGGAAGATTGTAAAGAGTCCAGAGATAGACCTTGTGGGGGCCCCAATCGGGGCTAGCTACAATTAAAACGAAAGATTCCGTATTGGCGGGTGCATTAGTCCAGCTAAGCGGGGGCGAAATGTTTTGACCGTCACACGTATATAAAATCGGAATTTTTTCGTTATTATTGAATGCAGAGGATTTGAGGGTAAAATCGCCAGCTAAGACGGATGTTTGGGCAAGCAACCCTAAAATAATGATCATTAAACTACGCATGTTTTCCTCCCTGAATTCTAATTGTATTATTATACACTTAAATCCTCTATGGGCTGCCTCCTCTAAAAACAATTTGTTTTCCACGATTTTGTCTAAGAAACTCTATTCTTGCTTTAGCCCCTGGCGCTATAGCAAATTGTCCATTGGGGCCAACGGATGGAATACGTGATTTTTCGCGATTATCAGGTTTTACTATTGCAGGAACAGGCACTTTTGAGTAGGTTTTTAATTTTTCTGAAAGACTATTCAAGCTACTTAACATTTCTAATAAATCTATGCGTTTTTTTCCATAAACCGTCAGAGAAGCATCATCCCTTTCAATTGAGGCGGAGGATGCTGGCGATACAGCGCCCACGGGGCTATCGGATGCAGGACTTAAACTTGCTGGGCTTGAAGAACCAATTAAAGCAGGAGGGCCTTTGAAGAAAGAAGGGCTGTGACTCAAATCTAATTTCGCTTTAGCTTTGCGTGCGGCATGGCGTCTTTTCATTTCTTCTTGCCCAATAACAGCATGCGCTTGTTTTTGTTCATTAACCGATAAAGTATAAGTGTCTGATAGCCAATTTTGATTTGAGCCCAGAATATCTTTATGAGTCGCAATTAAAAAAGAAAAGGTTTCATCTAAATGTTTGAACAAAGTTTCTTCATCGGGTGTTGGTTTAGGAATCATTGTTTTAAGACGTGCCATATTTTTTTGTAAGTTTTCTAAATGCCCATCGGCTTTTACTAAATTTTCAGCGAGAGCCGCATTTCTTTTTTTGGTTTTATTATTGATGATAGATTTACCGCGAGCATCCACGACATTCACTTGAATTTTTGTCAATTCTTCTGCTTCCATTAAATTAAAATGAATGATTTCAAGCTCTGCTTTAATAATCCATTCTAGAGTTGATTTTGAAAGAGGTTGTTGCTCAGCTTTTAAAATAATATCCTGATATAGTTTAATTAAAGCTTCTGTCGATAACTTTTTTTCACCCCGGCTGTGAATTTTAAAATAAGCTTGTAAATACATTTCAGAAAGTTGTTTGGCGATATCAATTTCTAAATGAGGAGCTGAAGCTTCAGATACGGCTTCACTTTTGCTTTCAGATACGGGGGCTTCGATTAGTAGTATGTTTTGTCTTTGGTAAGCAATAGAAAGAACACGATTCGTATTTCTTTTATGATAAGCTTCCTCAGATTCTTGAAGCAGTAACTTCATTTTAACATTCACAATAGTTCTAGCGGTTACCTCATCTAAAGCAATGGATTGAGATAACACAAGGCTTCGTTGTGCTAAGAGCTCAAGATTAATAGGGTCACTCTCTTCAGAAATTTCTACTACGGCAGGTTTTGCTTTTTTGCCTTTAGGTTTTTTTCTTGGTTTATCTTTAGGAGCTGATTCTGCACTTGGTAAGGGCGCTGCAGCTTTTTCTTCTTGATCGACTTCTTTTGTTTTCCAAAGATTATGTTTTAAAAGAGATGTGCACGTGAAAATAGTATTACTATTAAATTGTGCGTCTAATTCGGACTCCATTGTTTTTGCCTGTTCTGCCGAAACAAGATGAACAAAGCGAAGTAAAATAGCTTTAAGTGCTTTCTTTTCATCCTCGGGAAATTCAATACTCGGTAAACCATGGATAGGCATATCTATAGATAGGATTTGATATAAATGATTCAATAATGCAAAAGCTTTTTGGCGCTTGGTTAATTCATCCAGCGATGATTCAAATACAAGTTTTTCACTTAATTCTAGTATCTGCTTAATTAATTCTTTAATGGGTACCCAAAAACGATTTAATGCATCTATGTTTTTTAAAAACTTTAACCCTTCATCTGTTAAAAGTTTTTCATAAATTCTTTTTAATTCAACTATCCTATCAAATGCGTTTAGATAATCTTGATCAGTACGATTTTTTGGTAATTTATCTTTTACTTGTTTGGTTAATAGACAATGATCATAAAATTTTTCGATGAAATGAGCTAAAATAATTTCGTTAGATTCTTGATCTCCTTTCTGTTCTGGTAATTTCATTAATTTGGGGTTTTTGAACTGTTCTTTTATATCTTTTGCTTTTTGATTATACCCATCTTTAATCTGCTTTAAGAATTGAGATATGCCACTATGAAGCATGAACATAAGCACATCTGATTGGTACAAATCACATTTGGAGGTTAATTTGGTTAGTTTATCTGCGTTAATGCGATAAGGTTGGGTTTCGGTTTTCGCTTCAACGGATGTTTGTTGCAAATTTATTGTCAGATATTTTTCATAGGCTATAGCAAAAAGTTCATTGGCAAAGTTAGCTAATCTTATGCAGTGTAGATTATCTGCAACGGTTACATCGAGTTCCAAGGATTTTTCAGTGATAGTATCAAGGTCCTTTAAAACTACGGGTATCCAGGTGCGAGCTTCTTCAATATTTGGCATCCCATTTTCAATAAAATAGAAATAGACCAAATTTATATAGGTTGCTAACATTTGTATTTGTAGTCTTTCTGAAGCAGGTTTGAGAGCTTCTTCTGCTTCTTTAATATCAGATTTTAATTTAATAGACGAAGCAGGACATTTTTTAAGAAGAATCATGAGAGGTTTAGTAAGATCATTAATTTCCTTTTCCATTTTATTTCGAAAAGGGGTAATGGATTCTTTAGCGGTATAGACAATTAATTGTGAATATTTCTTTTTAAGATTTTGTTGTAAAATTTCTATGGCTTTTTTTGTGGTTTCAAATTCTTTTTGTAAGGCACGTTCTTCATCGCTAAAGTCAGGGTGAAGTCCATATTGAAGGTAGGTGGTGAGACGATTGACAAATCCATGAGTTAACTTTAAATACCCAATAATTTTTCGAATTTCTAAAAGCTCTTTTTCTTGTGTTTCAATCTCTGATTTTGGATCTTCTTTAGCTTCTTTAAGCGGGCTAATGCCATCGAGAAAGCGTATTAATAAATCGTGAGAACCTTCCTCCAGACGATTCAGTTGTCCTATGGCTCTTACAATGGATTTGTTGACGGTGGTTAAGTGAGAAAGAGGGTTTTCTGGGTCAACGGTTTGCCTTTCGGGTGGAACATAATACTTAATTAATAATTTTTTAAGTTTTTCTACTTGAAACTGCAAATAACCTAAACCTTCGGAGGAAGGGAATTTCTCTCTTTCAGCAGGGGCTAAATCTCTGGGTTGTTCTTCTGCAGCCGATTGCATAAACTGATCCTCGTTGTTGTTTATTTTTATCGCGCAATTATAAACCAATAAGAGCGGTTTTGGTACGACTTTTAGGGATATTTTGCACAAAAAATAATCAGGAGGATTATGCTAGCACTTATGCATGCGCTACAAATGGCTTTTCAAATGGGTTGGGAGATCTTTTGGGCCTTGGTTTTAGGTCTTGGTTTATCGGCTATTGTTCAAGCGCTCGTGCCTAAAGGGCATATGAGTAAGTTATTACCTGATTCCTCGCCGAAGTCGCTCGCTATAGCTTGTGGGTTGGGTGCTGCTTCTTCCTCGTGTTCTTACGCCGCCGTTGCTTTAACGCGCTCTATCATTCGAAAAGGCGCTGATTTTATTGCAGCAATGGGTTTTCAATTAGCTTCAACGAATTTAGTGATTGAATTGGGTATCATTATGTTCTTGCTTTTAGGGTGGCAATTTACGGCGGCTGAATTTCTTGGCGGAATATTAATGGTTTATATCGTCGCGATGCTTTTTCGACGTTTGATTTCCAATAATTTTATCAATCAAGCAAAAGAAATGGCAGAGCTTGGTGTCTCTGGAAAAACGGGAGGTCATGTTCATGCTGAAATGGATGCGTCAGCAATAGGACCTCTCACTGCGATTAGTCATTATTTTATGATGGATGTAATGGCCATATGGAAAGATGTGGTTTTAGGTTTATTGATTGCAGGTGCTTTATCCGCTTGGGTACCTAATCATTTTTGGACGGCTTTTTTTCTTCAGTCACATCCAACACTTTCACTATTTTGGGGGCCATTGATTGGGCCTATTATTGCCATTTTCTCTTTTGTTTGTTCAGTAGGAAATGTGCCCTTAGCAGTTGTTTTATGGAGTGGAGGTATTAGCTTTGGCGGAGTGATTGCTTTTATTTTTGCAGATCTCATCGTATTACCGATTCTTGATATTTATAGAAAATATTATGGTTTTAAAATGATGCTGGTTATTTTTGGAATTTATTATGTTGCGATGGCACTCAGCGCATTAATTCTAGAATGTGTGTTTCAATTTTTTAAACTTATTCCTCTGCAAAGAAATATATCCCTTGCCGAAATTTCCATTCATTTTAATTATACGACGGTATTAAATATTCTATTTGGAATAATTGCGTTGTTGCTTTTTTATCGATTTACTAAGACAAAATGTCACGTAAATATCTAAAAAGCTCAGTTTCACCACCCGTATTTTTATTATTTTTACGATCAAATTGAGCTTTACGTACGATTTGGCGAAGCTGTTGCCTGTCGGCTTCAGGATATTTTTCTATAAAATTTTGTAATTCAGTATCACCTTCCGTAATCAATTTATCACGCCATTTTTCAATTCGATGAAATTTAGCCGTACTTATATTGCTGTCAGATTTTATTTTGGATATCGCTAATTCAATAGGTTCAGCATCGACATTTCGCATTAATTTCCCAATGAATTGTAAGTGACGTCGTATAGATTCATGGGATTTTAAAGTGTGAGCAAATAAAACCGCTTCGCGCAAATCATCAGGCAATGTAATTTTATCTAATTGCGATTCAGATAACTCAATAAGCGCCTCACCGATTTTTTGCAAATTGGTTGAGTCTCTTTTGCGTTGGCTTTTACTGGGTTTTTCAGGGTGGTCGTTTTCGTATTCTGACATGTTTAAACCTTATGGGATGGAACACCTATTGTATCAAATACTTTCTTGCGCATCTTGTAGTTTCTATAGGGTAGGTAAAAATTAATGTTTTGGATATACATAGCTGCACGTTTTTGGTCGGCATTGAGAAATTCTTGGTGCCATTTTTTGCGAAATTCCGGGAGAGCTGCTAATAATTTTTGATTATCGGCTAAAATGTGTTGATCTCCTAAGGCTTTAGCAATATCAATCGAGTCGATTAAAATTTTATGCAAACTTCTTACCCAAAACGAGGTTCCTTTTACGGCTACTTTTTCTGCAGCTTCCGTATTCATAAGTATTTCGACTAAAATTTTATTGTAGGAATTCACTTCAGAATAACGTAAGGGTTGAGGAGAGGGGAAAAAGAACTGACAAAGTTCTCTGGGTTCATCCTCCTCATCTTGCCAAGTGGGATAATATTGAAAGCATAAAGTGAATTCTTTTAATTGCTGAGCATTGTTTTTTAAAAGTTCTTTTAAATGCAGTAAACCTAAGGTGGCGCATATTCTCTGTGTTTTTTGGGGCGTCTCTGGAAATTTTTTAGAATTTTTTTCTTCTTGTTCAAGATCGCACACTTCTAAATGTTCATCTAAACCAAAATAAGGCAGGGATAAAAATAAACGTCCATTCCATTGGATAGGTCGTATGATTTTATCGCGCGTTAAGATCAATACATCAAAATGCGGTACAGCTATTTTTGCATGAACCGCATAAATATAACCCAGGGTTTCATTGGGTTTAAGTTTTAATTGAAGTTTTTGAATTTCTTTTTCCCAGCCTTGAGTACGATGGCTTAGGTAAATAGTGATATTTAATTTGGTTTGATAATGAGTAATTAAAGCCGATAATTCTGCGTCTGCAAGATAACTTGGATTAGGTTTCTCTGATTCGAGAAAGGTTTGTTTTCTTGGGCTTAAATTTTTGGCGGTAAACATAGTCTCAGCGATGCAATCCTAATCGGTTAGCGGGTTGCTCGTTATTATTGAAACGTCGACGACACATTATCAATGTAAGAAATAGAGCTAGGGTTGCAGTTATCGCTGCGACACCATTATTTACCATAGAAGATTCATGGGTGCGTATCTCATCCGGTGAAAGTAAGAGGTTATCTTTAATTAAGTTTATATCGAAAAAATGTGGCTCTTGTGGTGTACAGGGATCAAGATCAATCTCTTCTAAAGTGAAACCCATCTCTTCACAAGCACTTTCAACACTTTTAGGCGCAATGAGTGGTTTAATAGGATCTTTTAAACAAGCATTCTCATAGCCGAAAAAGAAACGGTGTTTATTAGCCGGTTTTGAATAATAATTGCGATAGCTTTCAAAATCATCCTTCATTGCTGGATTGCGTTGATAACTGCTAATTAATTTTAAGAGTTTGGGAACATCACTCATCGCATTCAAGCGAATGTGGTAATGAGAACTCCGTGTTGAAATACCTCTATGATGTGCTGCGAGATGATCTTTTTCTCTATCCCAGACTAAATCGCGTACCCATTGATGTTTACAATTGAGATTTAATAATAAATTATCTAATAAAAGTAGATAGGTAGGACACTGAGCCTCATCTGTTATTTGAAAAGTGACAATCGCACTATCATCATGACCTTTAGTCACATCCATTAGCTTCAAAGCGCCAGAGGGATCTAGATTATAGAGACGTTGGTAATCTTCAATGGCATTTTGCGTTTTACGAAGACCTTTTTTAGACATAAGTTCCTAATTAAAATTCAGCATGCAGATGAAAGCACCGCTAATTTCATCTTGAGAAACCGCATATTCCACAGAGTTAAGTTTCTTTTCATCAAAACCATTCACCAGCTTAGAGAACTCATTAATATTAGGAGTTAGGCTGCTAATGTATTTATTGAGTGGGATTTGCGTTTTTTCACGAGTACAAATAGAAGCCCCGTTATATTGATAGAGAGGAAGAATCTCATTGATCGATTCATCAAATGATTCATTATTATCATTAGAATCATCAGATAGGTTCATGGAATAATTTTCCGTGGGCGCTAAAGCGATTCCAAATAGAGGTACTTGAAGGGTTACTTTTGTATTATTTTTAAAATTAATGCTCATAGCTGATGCATGAGTCGCGCAAGCTAATAAAATAATTGATGTAAAAATAGCGTAAGTTTTTTTCATAAATGTAATCCCGGCTAATGAAAGATTGAAAGGGGCCAAGTGTTAGCATTGGGCATGCTAATTTTCATGACCCCTTTATGTCAAGGTCTTAAAGTAGGAGTGATCTTAAAGCTACCACCCATCTTTCGGCTGGGGTCTTGTTTTAAGGCAGTAGGGTTAGTCCAAATCTTGGAACAATTTGCTATGCTCCATTGATCGACAGACTTTGTTAATTCTTCTACAGAAGGACTTTCTGCGCGAGATGAGGAGTTGCTTGATGAAATTTCAGATTCACTGCTACTTGCTGCTGATTCAATGGAATCAACTGCTGCTATTAACGCATTGAGGCGTTTTTTGGCAAGGCTTGAGTTTATAATTTCGTCACTACTTCTTTGGCGTTTTCTACCGCTTTTCATAAAGACCTCGTTTTGTTTTATTAATAAAATTGTGGTCATATATTATACTAAATGCGCAATAAATGCCATATTTTGTTTGCAAAATAAGCTATTGATATGACAGGAGAATTAGCAAAGAACTAGCAGGGTCAAGAGGAAAAAGGGGTCTATTGAGAAAGAGAAAAGGTGTCAAAAGAGAAAAGGTGTCAAGTATCAACATAGAACATATAAATGGGGACCAATGGGGTCAAGTATCAAATTGAATGAGGTTCATGCCTACTTCCCATTGTTTTGTTAACGCAGCTTTTTTGATGAAGGAGTATATGCGTCATAGTCCACGACCAATTGGGCTACCGCTTCTGGGAGCCATCCGTTTTCTTGATGTTTAACCAAAGCATTTTTAATCACAAATGGTCTAGCGTTAGCTTCAAGGTTCTGTTCTGCAATTAATTCTGCTGGATTTTTAGAAGCTAGAATTTTTAAAATATTTTCAGTCGTTGCATTAAACGTAGATAAATTTAGTTTCTTCGCTGTTTCTTGAATACTTAATGCAGACGCAGCGATTTCCTCAGGAGTACCTACTTGAATGTGTGTCATGGCAAAGCAAGATATCTGTTTATTATCGACGAGGCTTCCATAAAATTTTTCTAAATCTTCTCCTGTTTTTACGCAAAAAAGAACAATATGAGCGCCTCTTGTATAAGATGACGCTATTTCTCTAAAGCGTTCTTGACCGGCGGTATCCCAAATTTGAAATTTAGTGTCTTCATATTGCGCTATTCTGAAATCAATCCCTATCGTTGTGATAATTTCCCCTCGGCTAGGTGCTAAACTATCACGTAAAGTAGGTTTATAATCTGGATCTCCCACGAGCATTACTTTGAGAGTCTTTGATGAAGCAGGTTGCGCTGGTCTGAAGAGAGCAGAATGCATAATAATTTCCTTTTTGAAGTCCCCGGAAAAATAGGTCGTAATTAGACCATATTTTTTTATTTAGTACAAGTTTTATTGAGGACCAATGGGGTCAAGTATCAAATTGAAAGAGGTTCATGTCTAATTGTTGGGTAAGTTCATTAATGATTTTTTGTAATGCAAAATCATCTTGAATTATGCATTCGAATTTTTTTAAATTTAAACCTATGTTAGCAGGACAAACATTAAAATATGAAGCAATTTTAGTATTGTTAAGTTGTCCTAATTGACTTAGTAAATAAATAGCAGTCATTTTAAATATATTTTCTTTACCAGGAGTTTTATCTATTAAGGTATTTTCTTCAATTTTGAAATAATTTTTAACTACATTTAAGACTATTCTGGTATCTAGTATTGGTATTGTTCTGTTAATATCAGGTTTATAAGGTGTTTTGTTTTTAATTGTAATTAATTTACTATTGATGAATTCTTTGGTGCCCAAAATAGATAGTAGTTTCTTCTTGTCATAAAAAGCACTAATTTCTGAGTCAATTCCTTGATTAATAAATTCCTTATAGAAAGTAAATTGATTAGGTTTGCTAAAGTGACCTAATATTGTGTCTGTTTTTAACCAGGGGATGAGACACTTTTCGTTCATATAGTATTGTAAACTTGACCAAGGGTATTCATAGGGATTTTCGCACAAATGGGCTGAGGTTGGGTTTAGATGGATATATCGACTGAGTTGTAATAAATATTTTTCAGATTGAACTAATATCGATTTGTATCGACCTCTAAATAGAGAACCATCTCGAGTTTCACTACGATTAAATTTTTGAGTATATATCCCATCTAAATGCCGCATAGCTCTTCCTAGATTAGCCAAAGGAGTACAGATGAGTAAATGGTAGTGATTGCCCATAAGACAATAGCCATGAATCTCAATGTAAAATTTTTTTGAAATTTCATTTAACAAATCTAAAAAAATCTCATAGTGTTGGCTATTTTTGTATATATTTTGATGGTTAGCACCACGATTCATCACGTGATACCATGCGTTTTCATATTCAATTCTTAAAGGTCGAGGCATAGATTTCCTTGTTGTTGTATTTTAATGAGGTGTAAGTTGGATTGGTCAAATGAAATTTAAAATTAGATTTAACGAGATAAGCTGGAGGAATTTGCGAAATTATATGTTATATAAATTAAATTTGAAATGCCTTGATGAAACCTCTTTCAATTTGATACTTGACCCCTTTGTTTCTTAGTTTATCAGCCCCCTAATCTGTTTAAAGAATTTTCCTCGTTTCATATAAAATCTAGCCAGTTATAAAAATTTTGGAGTCATGCTTGATCGCGATATTATGAAGCAAAAGCGCTTATACAGTAATATCACGCTACAAAATGCCCCAGCTACCATCGCCCACCAAAATCCTGCGCCACCAAAGCTTAGTGGGATAGAAAAAAGATACCCAATGGGTAGTGAAATGCACCAAAAGCCGATGATGGAAGTTATTAACGTAAATTTTGTATCTTTCAATCCTCGTAAAGCGCCGAACAATGATAAACGGATGGATTCAAAGATTTGAAAAAAACCACAAATGAATAAGAATAGTGTAGCAAGATGAACAGTCTCTGAATTGGCATGATTATTAATATTTAAATCAACCGAAATGAGTATGCCTGGAAAGAACCAATATAATTGTGCGATAAGTAGCATAAAAACAAGGGACAAAATAATACCAGCATAAGCGGAACGTTTAGCCCCATTGAATTCATTTGCTCCCAATAAATGTCCCATGCGTACAGTCAGGGCTTGTGATATAGAAAAAACGACGCTTGTTAAGAAACCTAGGTATTGAAAAGCAATTTGATTCGCAGCCAGTGTTGCAACACTGATCCAACCCATGGCTAGTGTCATCAAAAAGAAATAACCGGTTTCCACGCAAAACATCGCGCCCATCGGTACGCCAATGCATAATAGTTCCCATAAATAAAACGGTTTAACCAAAGTAAAGATGGATCGAATGTACCGCTTATAAGTTTTACTTAACCACAATAATATGCATACGATAGTGGCAATAATCCAATCTGCAAATGTCATTCCCCATCCGGCACCGGCAATTGCAAGCATAGGGAATCCAAATTTTCCAAATATCAGGACATAACTAAATAAAATATACAATGGAATCGATAATATTGTGAAAACCATGATAGTACGCGAATGTCCCAGGCCAATGACCAGTTCAAATGAAACTATTAAAAGAAATTTAGGAAACAATCCCCACGCTAATGCATGTAAATACAATTTAGCTAATGCGACTAATTCGGGTTTTTGTCCAAACAGGGAGAGAATGTCAGATGCATACCAAAACAAGAGAAAAGTAGGTAAAGTTAGTAATAATGCGAGTAAAAACGCATCGCGAAGTACAAGCGTAACACCTTCATGATCTTTTGCGCCATATCGATGCGAAATTAATACATTCACTGAGCTCAATGTGCCAAAAATGATAGAAATCATCGTAAAAAATAACCATGACACCAACGCACTCGCTGCTAACACCTCACGACCTAAATGGGCTAAAAAAATGTTCTCGAAGAACCCAAGAGAGGATTGAAAAGCCCCTGTCAAAATCAGAGGAATTGCTAGTTTCAGCACAGGGCTAAAGTCGTGCTTTAGTGAAAGAGAGTTTATAGCGTGATGATTCATTTTGGGCTCGTTCTAAGCTTGTCAAAAAAGTATACTTCTTATCGATTGAATAATGAACCCATAATCAATTTTTCAGCTTCAAAAGGCGTCATGTTGCTTGTATCAAGTGTAACATCGTAAACATAACTTTGGTGTGCTTTTTTCTTTTGGACTTAAGAAAAGGTGTCAGAAAAGGTGTCCATATATGACACCTTTATTGCTCATTAAATAGTAAATCCTGTGCATCTTGTTATCAAAATTTTCTAACGTAGAGGTTCCTTAATGAAGATTTGGAACCAAGTTACGTTGATTATAGCACTGATCTTTAATAGCCACGCCTATATTCAATAAAGCAGCGGTCCCACTCATTACAAGAATGAAAGCAATTGCGCTAAAATTAACTCCCGGAATTAAAAATATAGCAGTTCCTAATGCGCAGCTTGTAAGGGTAGCTATTACATGTGTTTGCCCGTTACGTTGAAAATAAGTAGAAGGGTTTTTGTTTATTGGATACAAAGCTCCTACAGGCCTCACTTGAGATGGAATTTTTTCTTCTAATTGACCCAACGGTTGCGGTGCCAGTCTTCGCATCATTTGGTCAAATTTAGGTTTATCATTGCTCCTTTCTCTAATAGTAGCTTCAAGTAATATTTGAAATTCAATGCGAGATGGTTTTTCTAAATTTAATATATCGTTGAATTCCGATTGCTCTGTTTCAAAAAATTTTTCACGTCTTAAATAGTTTAATAATAAAGCTGATTCATTTTTTGATAATCCTTGTTCTTTAAAGAATTTTTCATAAAGTTCTTCTGAAGCTAGCATTTCTTCATTAATAAGGTCTCCTTCTTTGCCAATATTTCTATTATTGATGTTCATTAGTTTCATTTTCATGGAAGCTA
>JABDEM010000018.1 GCA_013287085.1 Gammaproteobacteria bacterium | reverse complement strand
TTATAATGGGGAGCTTCCATCTGCATTATTCCCTCCATTAAGAAGACATCATTTTTTTAAAACGATGAAATTCAATAGTATTGATAATTTGTGCACGTCAGATGTTGTTATATCTGCTTTACCGATCGGTGTATTACCAAATATTTTAACTAAGGTTTTATCTAAAACTAAAAAAATTATTAATGTTAGCGGTGATTTTCGCCTTAATAATTTAAAGGAAATACAAGAATACTACCCAAAAAGTCTCTTAGTACAAAATGTCATTGATAATAAATATGTTATTCCTGATTTTACAAATGATTTTTCAGCAACCATTTTGAACATGCCAGGATGTATCGCCAGCGCAGCTATTTACGCTTTATGTCCCTTAGCAGAAAACGATTTGCTTGGGGAAGAGATAATTATTGATGCAAAGGTTGGATCCTCGGGTAGTGGAAAAACACAGTCTGATAGTCATTCTATTCGGGCAAATAACGCAAAAACATATAAACTTTTGCATCATAGACACGCACCAGAAATTAAGCAATATCTCAATAATTTTACCCTGGATATAAAACGTGTTTTCCTTACAGTTACTAGTATCGATATAACCAGGGGTATTTTAGTTCATGTTCATGGCAATACAAAACGGAAATTAACCGAAACTGAGCTCTATAGCCTATTTCGAAATTATTACAAGAATCATCCTTTCCATCATATTACCTGTTTTAAAAAAGGTAATGAAAAATTTCCAAGCATTAAATCAGTCCAAGGAACAAACGATTGTGAGATTGGTTTTGCTGTTGACAAAACTAGTAATCATTTTGTTATAACAGCCGCAATAGATAACCTGGTTAAAGGCGGCGCAGGAAATGCAATACAAACTTTAAATAAATTATATGGTTTTGATATTAACTTAGGATTAGGGAGTAATGCAGTATGGCCATAACAAACTGTTTAACAATAGTTAAACTCGGCGGCAGAGATATTTTTGAATCTGAACAATTTTATCCTGAACTTGCTAGATTAGTCGGAAAAGGAGAAAAAGTTATTTTAGTAGCGGGAGGTAGTTATGCTATTGAGAAGCTTTTTGAAAAAGAAAACCACACAATTAAATTTATTGAGATGGCTAATGGTGACAAAGCAAGGTTTTGTGGTAAACAAGAAATGGACTTGATTGAAAAGGCATATAAAACTATTGTATTCCCTGAAATAACTAAACACTTATCAAAATTAAAGTTACGATATTCTTGTCTTTTGGGAGCTGATAATCGCCTCATAATTGGTGAAAAATATTCCGCATTAAAAGTTAAATCGGGGGATAAATTTCAGATTGAGAGAGAATCTATGGTAGGAATCCCTACAATAGTCGACTTAGAATTGCTTGCTAGCCTACTCAACGCTTTGGATATCTTGATAATAGCTCCTCCTATAGCTTGGCAAAATAATTTAAACATTAATGTTGATGCTGATATGCTAGCAGCCACTATAGCGGTACAAGCTAATGCAGACTATTTACATTTTTTAACAAAATCTAATGGGATTTTGAAAGATATTAAAAATTCAGAAAGCACTCTTAACGATTTATATATAAATGAAAATATATCTCTTGATTTTATTCAAGGCAGAATGAAACAAAAAATGAGGGCCGCCATTTATGCGGTATCAAATAGCAAAGGTGCCATTTTCACCACCATATCATCTAGCCAAAACAACTTCCCTATTACTAAAATGGATCATGCTTTGACTTCCCATATTTGGAAAATTAAACCTTCCTGTGATAGCGAAGAATTGCTTATTAAAATGCTACATATCCCTTCAGTTTCGAGGCACGAGAATCGTTTGGCCTCCTACATAGCCTTTAAGCTTCAACAAAGAGGTATTAATACATATATTGATGAGGCTGGAAACATAGTATCAAAAATAGGCACAGGTAAAAAGAAAATTTTACTATTAGGTCACATAGATACTGTTCCGGGGAATATTCCATTTAAAAAAGAATCAGAAAAAATATTTGCACGAGGTGCCGTTGACGCCAAGGGAACATATGCTGCTTTTATTGAAGCTTGTTATGAATTTGTTGATTCTAAAGACTTAGAAATTCTACTTGTTGGTGGTGTCGAAGAAGAGATTTACACAGCAAAGGGTGGTGAGTTTGTCAGAGAAAATTACACCGCTGATAGTGTTATTATTGGCGAACCCAGCAATACAACAAAGATTACATTAGGGTATAGAGGAATTTTTAGAATTGAAATTTTTACTACCGCCTTTGCAAGTCATAGCGCTTCTAAAGATTATATTTCAACTTCCGACCAACTTATTGAAATTTATAACTCTTTAAGGCACCGCATGAGATCTCTAGGAGTTGAAGACGTTTCATTAAGAGAAATGTCATCCTGGTATGAGGATCATTGTGAAAAATCTAAAATTCTTATTAATTTTAGGTATTCCGATAAAGTTAGCATCGAGAAATTAGAAGACGCACTTACAGAATTTAAAAACACGAATCCTAAAGCGACTTTCAATATTTTGTGTGCGGCTCCTGCGGCTCTTTTTTCAAAAACCACGGACCTAGCCAAGTCATTCTATCAAGTTATAAAATTAGCAGGGAAAGAACCTGTATTTGTTTCTAAAACTGGAGCTTCTTTTATGAATAGACTAAAGAAATCATGGGACTGTGACATGATAGCTTATGGGCCTGGCGATAGTAGCTTGGACCACACCGATCATGAATTTTTATCATTAGAAGATTTTTATAATTCCTCCAAAATTATAACAATGGCTTTGAAAAAGTGGTCTCAATACAATAAAAAAGCAACCTTTTCTGAGCTTATGCCAATTGATTTAAACTACAAGGTCAGTTGATTACATACTAGGTTGAACAATTTATTATGAGAGATTAATTTTATGTTACATAGCTTATCACATATGAATATTGATTCTAAACTAATCCGAAAAAAACTTATTGATGTACTACATTCAACTGGAGGTGGTCATTACGGTGGCGCCCTAAGTGTCATTGACATCCTTCATGTATTGTACACAGAAATATTAAGTCCCAAAAAAAATTTCTTTGGCTCTCCAACTAGAGACCGTTTAATATTATCTAAAGGCCACACTGCTAGCGCATTATACTGCGTATTATCTAAATTAAGCCTAATAGAAGAAAACAAGCTTTTTTCTTTTGGAAACTTTATGAGCGGCTTAGAAGGCCATCCTGACATGCTAATAACAAATGGTGTTGATTTTTCAACAGGATCTTTGGGGCAAGGTCTATCTGCTGGATTAGGAATGGCAATAGGTCTAAGTAAAACCGATGCGCATGTTTGGGTAGTGTTAGGTGATGGCGAATGCCAAGAAGGACAAGTATGGGAAGCTGCGATGCTTGCCTCCAGATATAAAGTTAACAATCTACATGCAGTTATAGATGCTAATGGTGCGCAAGAATACGGCTATAAATATAATAAATTATTACAACAATTACCAGTTCCCGAATTATGTGAGAAATGGAAGTCGTTTGGTTGGAAAGTATTAGAAGTTGACGGCCACAATACCCAAGAATTAAAAAATGCTTTTGATCTCATAAAAAATGAAATCGACTCCCCCTCAATAGTAATTGCTAGAACTAAAAAGGGTTTTGGTATTTCTCAGTTTGAAAAAGAACCAGAAAATTCTCATTGGGCAATCCTTACTGAATCGGAATATCAACAAGCTTTATTGGAATTAGAAGTATGAATGAGAGATTAGGATACATATGCAGTACTTACTTGGCAAAAAAAGCAGATGAAGATTCACGAATTTGGGTTATAGACGGTGATCTAGCTGACTCAGAAGGCGCTGAAAATTTTGCAGCTAAACACCCGGATAAATTTATAAATGCAGGTATCGCAGAGCAAAATATGGTCTCTCTTGCCGCTGGCCTTGCTACTACCGGAGCACGACCATGGGTATTTTCTTTTGCGGCATTTCTATGTTATCGAGCCTACGATCAAATAAGGGTTTCTATCATGCAAACTGAAATGCCTGTAACCTTAGTTGGCTCGCATGCAGGCGCTTGCAATGGAAAGAATGGAAAAACACATGTCTCACTTAATGATATTGCCTTAATGACATCTCTTCCTAAAATGAGTGTATGGGCACCATCCGATTCTGAAGATGTTCTAAAAGCAGTTGATAGTATTTTATTTGATAATAACTCCTCATACATACGATTACCGCGTGATCCAGCACAGCTAACTTTACCAACAGGTAATGGATTAGTAAGATGGCTAGGTTCTCCAAGTAGAACGGCTATAATTAGCTATGGTTTTAGCACTCAATTAGCTCTTGCAACCCAAAAAATTCTTGAAGAACAAGGAGTTAATATTGGTATTCTCCATTTTTGCAAAATCTGGCCTTTAGATATCGAAGAAATAACTAAACTTCTAAAAAATGTAGAATGCGCATTTGTTATAGAAGACCATTATGGATTGCATGGTTTTATTTCTTGCTTAAAACATATCGGAGTTGAAACCCTACTCCTCTCTATGGCATGGCCTATAGATTGGTGCGGTCAATCAGGTAGCACAGAGGATCTTCTAAGAAATTTCAAATTATTACCAACACAAATAGCCCTTGAAATTATAAAAAAAATATAGGAACTTCTAAAGATAGGATTTATTAAAATTACAAATATGTATATCATACGGTTCTTATTGCTCATCACTAGCATGAGCTTAAAAATATTTATTGGATACTTCCATGTCAACACATGTATACAACAACCCTGAAACCTACAGTAAAAACAATGCGTTACAATATAATTTCGCTATGGGCATTTTAAAAACTATAGAAATCGATCCTTGTTCCCGCATCCTTGATATAGGCTGTGGCGATGGAAAAATTACTTTCGAACTTGCCGAACTAGCAAACGAAGGGTGTGTGATAGGCACTGATGTTTCTTTCTTCATGGTAGAACATGCTGCTAAAACATATCAAGCACAACAAAACCTGGGTTTTATGCAGATGGATGGAAGCAAAAATAAATTTATTAATCAATTTGATTTAATTACTTCTTTTAATTGTTTACATTGGATAAAAGATCAGGAAAAAACCTTGTATGGAATTGCTAGGGCCGCGGTAAAAAACGCCAAGATTGTTTTGTTATTATCACATAAGAAATCTATATACCATTATGCACTGGATGGAATTTGCGGAAATTCTAAATGGTTACCCTATTTTAAAAATTATGTGAATCCACGTTCATTTTTTGATGTTGATGCCTACAAAAATATATTGGTACAGGCTGGGCTGAAAGACATTGAAATTTCCGAAGAAGAACTGACTTATAATTTTGACTCGCGCGAAAGTCTAATTGCTTTCTTTGATTCATCTATGGCTAACGTTAAACAGGTTCCCATAGAAAAGAAAGAAGAATTTCTTGACGATTATTGCAATGAATTTCTCAAACAGTTAAACCTTAAAAACACTAATCATTTCCCTGTTGTTTTCTGGTCTTTGATTGTAAAAGCTGAGCGAGGATGAAATGATTCTCTTTCAATTAAAGCCGTTAACAAAGAGCTAGGAAAAATTATGTCCCCTACCAATAAAAGCACTTCAAAAATAGACTTCGCCATCCTATCCGCCATGCCTGAAGAACAAGAGTATTATCATAAATTTTTTTCTGGCCAAAAGTGTACAATTTTAAACATTCATGAATTTGAATTTAAAGTTTATAACTATAATGGAAAACAAATTTTATTAGCTAGCACTGGATTAGGAACCACTTTTGCAGCAAGTATTGTGACATTAATCCACGATTACTTTCACCCCGATTATGTTTTCTTAACAGGAACCGCAGGTGGAATTAAATCTGGGCTAAAACTACGTGATGTTATTATTATCGATAAAGCTTTTGAAGCGGAAATTCAAGGTGCGTTCTCTATTCTTAAAGGCACTCCCTTTGAAGGCTGTTTAAGACACCCGCTTAAAAATAAAATTTTTCCATCAACTTATACTGCCGATGAAGAGCTTTTAGCTATTGCATCCAGTATAGATGTCCCAAATATAACAATCCAACATGGTACCGCGGTAAGCTCTAACACATTCCCAGCACCACAAGAGTTGTTTGATAGAATTAAAAGTCAAAATCCCTCCGCAATAGATATGGAAACCTCAGCTATTTATCAAGTGGCTTGGTTATTAAAATTTCCAGTGTTGGCTATTCGCGGAATCAGTAATGTATTAAATCAAGATGGATCGGATGATAAAATTCATGAATCAGATATTGCAGGAAGCGCTGAAGCTGCTGCAAAAGTGTTATTAAAAATAGTAGATGCCTTATTACTTAAACTTGATTTAAAAAAATCTCATGTAGAGGAAGCTAAATCAGCAGGTTCTTCTGAAGCAGAAATAGAAGCTTCAGAAATAATAACGTCTTTAGCTTTAAAACCCCATCCAGAAGGTGGTTATTATTCTCAAGTATTTAAAGCTAATAACAAAGTTAAATCTACTGACAAAAGTCGTTACCATGACGAAGAAAGAAGTGCAGGTACGTCAATCTACTATCTCCTGAAAGGAAATGATTTTTCCGCTTGGCATAAATTAAAATCGGATGAAATCTGGCATTATTATAAAGGATCTCCAGTAAAAATTTATGTTATTAATAACAAAGGTATTTTAACTACCACCTTATTAGGTGACCCATTAAAAGACCCTAATGCTGTTTTTCAACTCGCTATAGCTGCTGGTGATTGGTTTGCGGCAGAACCTGCTGATAAAAAGTCTTATTCTTTAGTGGGTTGTGCGGTAAATCCAGGGTTTGAATTTGAAGATTTTGAATTAGCCGATAGGAAAGCTTTATCTGCTCTCTTTCCTCAACATGCAGATGCCATTACCCAATTTACTCGTGTTTCACCCAGCAATACTGAGAAAAGTGAATCAAAAAATAATGAAAAGATCAGGGCTCATTTATAAGGAATATTTTTGGCTGGATTATCCATGAATGAAAAATCAGCGCATTATTATTTATTAGCAATAGCTAATTTCCTAGCGGCCTTAGGCGGTGGAACAATCTTAGGAAAAGGTATTGGAATTATTAATTCACCATATATTCATGGTAGCGCCATTTTATCCTTTTTTGTGGGCAGTGTACTAGGCCTTGTTTTTTTACAATCTATTCCTAAAAATTGGGCCAAAATTGTTGGATATTCTTTTTCGGCACTTTGTGGAATATCTTCCCTCATTCTATTATTTATTTTTAACTCTTATGCAGTTGATGGGAAAATAACCGACATAGCGGGATTAATGTTTTTTGTTCTTTTATGTGTCCGCTTTGGTTTTTGGTTTTATTCTCGAGTTTTACGTGCTTCAGCAGCCGCTGGATTACAACAACGCATTGCCTGGGTAGAGTTTGGATATTATACCGGCATGATTGCGGGTTTAATTGCTTGGAAAGTGATTAATATTGATATTGCAATGTCTGCAGCATTAATAATAGATGTTATTTTGCAATTTTGCGCGGGCAGTTTAGACATAGTGGCAAATATTAAGGCGAATCAGAAAACTGTTTCTAATCCTATTGAAGAAGCTCAAAAACCTACAAGAGAAATTAAATCAAATCAAGATGAAAAAATATGGGGATGGAAATTAAGTATAAGCGTTGTTCTGCTAACTATCGGTATTCAAGCCACTGTTTTCAATCTTACACATTATGTTTCAGCTTATTTTAGTTCATTTATTTTAGCCTTTTTCTATCTCGGGGTTTCCCTAGCTGCAGTTTTCTGCAGGACTTTCACCATTAGCTTAGAATGGAATAGTTACAATCAACCAGTAATCTGCACTTCAAAAAATCCTAAAGAATTTAGTTTATTATCCAATCTAATTTTAACAACAATTATCACAACCATGACTTTCCTAGGTGCAATTTCCTGGAATTGGGCTACGGATTCCTTCTCTTTCACCACTATTCTATTCTTTCTTCTAGTCACTCTTTCCGCCTTTATGTACGAAGTTATCGCACTAGCTATACTTGATAGAATCGGCCTTGAAGAACGTGCCACTAATCAAAAAGGAATGGTGATCAGAGCTTATGGATTAATTGGCGTGGGGGCCTCTATTGGACTTTGGATTCTTGGTATGTCGACTAACACTATGATTGGTTTAATGCTAATGCTCTATTTGTGCGTAATATCAAGTGCTGCTATGATTTCAAAACGAGCTTCGCTTGCGCCAGAAATACAAATTTAGGGAAAACCCAAAATGCCCACAACCATCGCCGCCATCCAAATGTGTTCCTCACATAATATTAATGATAATTTAGCAATGGCTAAACAATTAATTACCGAAGCTGCCAAAAATAAAGCTGAATTAGTTGTCTTACCTGAAAATTTTGCAATTATGGGACTAAAGCCTAGCGACAAAGTTTTAGTAAAAGAAAAATTGGGTCAGGGAAAAATTCAACATTTTCTCTCAGTACAAGCTAAAGCAAATAATATCTGGATTGTGGGTGGAACGATTCCGATAGAATCTGATGACGCTAATAAAGTAAGAGCTTCGTCACTCGTCTTTGATGCTCAAGGTAATTTAGTTGCACGTTATGACAAAATGCATTTGTTTGATGTGACTATTTCTGATCACGAAACTCACCGTGAATCGGACACCATTCAACCTGGAAATGAGATAGTCGTTGTTGATACGCCCTTTGGAAAATTAGGTCTTGCGGTTTGTTATGATGTTCGTTTTCCTGAATTATTTCGCTGTTTATTTAATAAAGGTGCGGAGATTTTTATACTGCCTTCTGCATTTACTGTTCCCACAGGGGAAGCCCATTGGGAGGTATTAACCAGAAGTCGCGCCATTGAAAATTTTTGTTACTTAATAGGCGCGGCACAAGGTGGTTTACATTCCAATGGAAGAAAGACTTATGGAAATTCTCTTATTGTAGCTCCTTGGGGTAATATTATTGCAAAAAAAGAAGGGACTGAGGCTGGAATAATTTATGCAACCATTGATTTAAATAAAGTATATGAAGCGAGAAAAGCGATTCCTGTTGAGAAACATCAACGAATATTTTTTGATTTTAAAAAATAATTTATACCAAAGTAGCTCGCCTTCCAGAGCTTTGATGTTTTCGCAATGCATACCTCTTCTCAATCAATTCCGCAACTTCTCGCGAAAAATATCCTTGCTTATTCTTGAGTCCCTTTAAAAAAGAGCCCACTGCTTGATCGCTGATACCTTCAAGATTAGCTCGAACCTTCTTATAGTTTTCGGTTCCTTGCCACTTAAAAGTGATACAGGGGAAAAAACGCGAATTATAGCGATGAGAAACAGCATTAAATTTTTGATTTAGCGTAGGTAATTCAACACCAGATTCTCTTGCGATAAGACAATCCACAAAATCTTCTAATCTTTCTTTAAAATCTGCATAATGGAAAACTTGTTTATCGCGTTTAACCAAATAACCAAAAACAGCCTTTAAATGCATTTGTTCATCAGCCAAACGTCTTTTGGCTTCAGCCAGCACTCTTTCCGTCGCCTTTCTTTTCTCATTCTCTACTTGGCAATATCCTACAAAACTTCTTCCCTCGTACTCTGAGACAAGCGAAGCAACGTCTTTAGGTTCGAGATGAACTTGCAATGCTCCTACTAATTCTGCCTGGTATTCTTCTTTTGATTGATTTAAAAACAATACGAGTTGTGGCGCTCTGTATTTGTAAAACTTTTCTGTTCCGTCGGAAAATCTATCATAAGATGACCACCCCGTATCGCTAGATTCCACCTCTAAATACCTAACGTAGCCATCTTTTCCAACTGCTTGAAATTTGTAGCTAGGAAAATCTTTTCCTTCTACTATAAATTCAACTTTTTCTCCCGTCTCAAGATCAAGAGCGTTTAGCCCATCGTCATCATGAACCACTGCAATTCCTAAAGTCGGTAAAACACACTTAACGGAATAAACTGTCGTAAGAAGTCTAAAAGTGCGGTCATTTACATTCATAATATATAAATCAGCATGCATTTGGCAGAGTACGCGATCCTTATCAACAGGCATTAAAATCTTACATGCTCTTTCGCGTTTATTATGGTTAAAAGTAACAGTAGATATATGTATGGGTTGGTGATCTGCATTAAATTCATAAATATCTAATTTATTATTAATTCCGCAAATTAATTTATTAGGTGCGAAAAAGGTGATACAACTATAAGGTTTAAAGGGTATTTCGTAGAGGCGCTCCATTCCCTGATCAGAAAAACTATAAATGACTAAAACGGAATGAAGACCCCAAGGCTGTCGTGAGTGTAGTGGTAAATATACAATAAACTTATTTTCCCCTAGAGGAACGAATTTATAAGCAGGTTCGCTGCTCTCTTCAAGTAGATTATGAGGAAATGCCCTATGGGGTACTCTTCCCACAAAAGTCTTGTCGAATTCTAACACTTCCCCTTCTCCTGGATAATTCGGAAAAAAATCATCCGCTTTCCAACCGTTGGAAATATCAATCCGAGTCGATTTTAATTCAGCTTGTTGACCTGCTCTCATTTAGATGCCTGTAGTCTTGGATTCAGGCGCTTACTATAACAAACCAACCTTAAGGAAATCTTAAGTGATTAACCCATTGATTAATATGCTATTTTATTTTTTATTCCCTTAATATTTCCTTAAGCTTGGGCTGCTAAAATGGTGTTCTATGAAATCACCGGATAAAAAATCATGAGCTTATCTGCAGCAAGAAAAGCGGCCAAATATTCTAAATATATTTGCATTGATTTTTACAGTGTAAAAGAAGGTGAAAGTAGTGATCACCATCACTATTCAAGTCATCGTCATCCTGAACGAGTCGTTATCTGGATTTCACCTGAAGATTTTGATGCCGAGGGAAATCTAGCCAACTCCAATGCTGAAAAATTTCAACCTTTAAGAGAAGCCGACAATCAATCAAAAATTGTAGTGTTTGGACACGGTTTGAGAGGTTGTTTTGGTATATCATCGGGCACGGGCGATATATATAAACGTAATCATATAGTTAATTTACTAAAACTTATCCAGCATCCATCAGTTCGAAAAAATAAAAATTCACCACTCCCAGATGACGCAGATCCTCGCTTAAAAATTTCACTACAACAATGTGAAGGAGCTGGTCGTAGTAGTGATTCCGCAGAAGATTCACTTGCAGAAGGTTTATTTGATGAGCTTTATAATAAAGATAAAGATTATTATTATCATTGCCTAATTAAAGGTTCAAAAAATAGTATATTCTATCGGGATAACGGCAAAATATGCATCAGTTCTGCTACAAATACTTTTTTTCTGTTTGCGGACTTCTTTGACAAACCTGGGAAAGCGCTTACAGTTCTTTTTGCAATTTTAGAGACAGCCACTGCTATAGCAGCTTTTTTAGGCTCACCACTTTTACCTACCCTGTTGCTTATATCAGGCATTATTTTGGCAATTCTAGTGATTCCTTTAATCTTGCTAACGATTAAATCTAATTACCCTAATTACTTAATTAAGTTAGGTACACATAACAACAACCAATACAAAGCCATCGTTGTTGCAGACAAAAATAAACAGCGTTCAAATAGCCCATCCTTTGGCGCACTTTATTACCCCGCTGCTGCGACATCACGTGTTTCTAACCCTTCGTTTACTCAGGAAGAATATCAGGAAGCTTTAACCAGCTATCATAAGCGTAAGAGATTTTGGTCATCATCTACAAGCAGAATGACTTTATTCGCTCAGCGCAATATATCACAACCAGGTATTTCAGACCAAGAAAGATTTAAACATGTGGTTTCCTATCTATCTAACAACGACGATAAAGCTTTCGCAAAAGAATTATGTGCGGTGATGCGCCCTGCTAAGCGTAAATAAAAATTTATTTAAAATGATACTGCATTAATAAATTTTTAAAGATAGGCATTTGATTTAAAACATTAAGCCCTGTGCTCCGAAGAGATTTTAACGCAACTTTTTCACTAGCAAATAATTCTTTTAATAAACCAATGGTTTTGATCATCAACGCATTATCACTTTTGCGTGCGCGTTCGTATTTTCGTAAAGTATTAAAACTTGAAAAATCTCGGCCCTTTTGGAAAGCCGCTAAAATAAACTCCGCTAAACATTTCGCGTCTTTTAATCCTAAATTAAGCCCAAGACCTGCTAAAGGATGAAGGGTGTGCGCGGCATCCCCTATTAATACAATATTATCTTGAATATAATTTTTCACGTGACGCATACGCAGTGGAAAAGAAAACCGTTTAGTACAATGAGTGACTTTCCCTAACTTATGATCAAAAGCTTCTGAAAGCTCAGCACAAAAATCATCATCCGATAAAGCTAGTAATTTATTGGCATGCTCTGGATCCATCGACCATACAATAGAAGAAGTATTGGGATCAATCAGCGGTAAAAAAGCCAGCGGGCCATTTTTTAAAAAACGCTGCCAAGCGGTTTTTTGATGTGGGGTTTCTGTTTTAACCGTGGTCACTATGGCAGTATGACCGTAATCTGCTTCTTTCATACAAAGGGAAGTTTGTTCGCGCACCCAAGAATTTGCGCCATCAGCTCCTATGATTAATTTTGCGGAAACTGATTCTAGAGAATCTAATTTTTTAGACAAAAGCTCAATATTTTTTTGTTTTGAAAGTGCTTCACTTAAACTCGCTTTTATAACTGCATCTTCAATAATAAAACCTAAATCATTTTCGGCGATATCTGAACTATTAAATTCAATTTTTCCTTCACTTTCTGCATCCCAAACGAACATTTTTAAATAGGGACTTGCGCCTTTTAATTCTATTGCAGACCAACAATTTAAAGATTGAAATATTTTTTTGGAAGCGGGGGAAATAGCGCTGACTCTGGAAAAAGAATCTGTTTTTTTATTTTCATCGATTAAAGCAATTTTTAAAGAAGATTGTTGAGAAAGCAAAAGTGCGGCTACACTGCCTACAATGCCGCCGCCAATTATAGCTATATCATATTCTGTCAAAATGGCAGTGCCCATTCGGGTTTTACACTTAGTAATAATTCACGAAATTGGTTTTGAATGGTTTTTAATACGGCTTCACTTTCTGCTTCAAAACGTAAAATCAAACAGGGGGTAGTGTTAGAAGATCTAATCAAACCCCAGCCATTGGAAAAATTCACACGTAAGCCATCTAAAGTTGATATTTCTGCATCTGGAAAATGCGCGCGCTTAATAAGCTCATCAATCATGGCATGTTTTTCATGATCGGATAAATTAATTTTTAATTCTGGAGTAATGACGCTTTCTGGTAACGCACGGAACAAATCACCACAATCGCCCTCATATCTTGCGAGGATTTCTAATAATCTTGCGCCAGCATACAAAGCATCATCAAAACCATACCAGCGATCTTTAAAGAAAATATGGCCGCTCATTTCACCTGCTAATACCGCGCGGGTTTCTGCTAATTTTGCTTTAATGAGTGAATGCCCCGTTTTCCACATAATAGGCTCACCGCCCCAGGATTTAATCGCTTCACCTAAATGATTGCTGCATTTGACATCGTAAATAATTTTAGCGCCGGGAAATTCTTCCAGTACTGCTTTTGAAAATAACATCATTAATCGATCGGGTGAAATAATTTCTCCCCACGATGTGACCACTCCTAAGCGATCACCATCACCATCAAACGCCATACCTAAATCAGCCCCTGATTTTTTGACGGCTTTAATTAAATCTTGTAAGTTTTTAGGATCACTTGGATCGGGATGATGATTAGGGAATGTTCCATCTATATCACAAAATAATTCTTGAACCTCGCAACCTAAAGCTTTATAAAGTTTTGGAGCAACAACACCGGCTACACCATTTCCCGCATCGACGACTATTTTTAAAGGACGTTTTAATTGAACATTACGACCCACATGATCCACATATCTCTCAATCATTTCTAATTCATAGCGCTCACCAGCCCCTGTCACATAACGTTGTTCTTGAATGCGATGATATAAATCTTGAATCGCTTCCTCAGAAAGCGCTTGTCCTACCATCACGCATTTTAAACCGTTATATTCTGCTGGATTATGACTTCCCGTTAACATTACACCGGATTGAGTTTCAAAAACAAAGGTTGAGTAATACAAAAGAGGTGTTGGAATCATTCCTACATCAATAACATCACACCCTGTTTCTAATATTCCAGCGCAGAGTGCTTCCTTTAAAACTTCACCGGATAATCTTCCATCGCGCGCGACAGCAATTCTTTTTTCGCCTTTTTCGACAGCCAAACTTCCAATAGCACGGCCTAATTCATGCACTAAAGGTTCAGTGAGTGTTTTCCCGACAATACCGCGAATATCGTAGGTTCTAAATATAGACGGATCAATTTGAAGTTTTGTTTTTAGCATAAATTAATTTTTTCCTGAATGTCCAAAACCACCCACACCGCGTTCTGTACTTACAAAATCTTCAACGATATCAAACTTGGCGCGCACAATGGGTAAAAAAACTAATTGTGCAATTCTGTCCCCAGGTTCAATAGTATAAGAAGTATCTCCCCGCTTCCAACAAGAAATCATCAGAGGACCTTGATAATCCGCATCAATCAAACCCACTAAATTTCCTAATACTAAACCATGTTTATGGCCCAAACCTGAACGCGGCAAAATCACTGCAGCAAGATTAGGATCACCAATATAAATAGAAAGTCCGGTTGGAATTAAATGCGCCTCACCTGGCTTTATTGTAAGAGCTTGATCAATGCACGCTCGCAAATCCATTCCCGCAGAATGTGCGGTTTCATAACGCGGCATGGGATAAACACTACCAATTCTACTATCAAGAACTTTGACTTGAATCATGACTCACTCCTGCGATCAATTGAATTAACTCCCTCGCTAATTTTGGCTTAGGCATTTTGGTAAAACTTTTTTGGTTTTCATTCCACAAAACCGTCACTTCATTCTCATCACTTGCAAATCCTGAAAGTTGATTTGCAATAATCATATCTAATTTTTTATGGTGTAATTTATCTTTTGCTTTTTCTACTAACTGATCCGCTTGTGCTGCAAATCCAACGACAAAAGGTCGTGATTTAAGCGCTGCAACGTTTTTAACAATATCAGTGGTATATTCTAATTCTAAGGTCAATGAACTTTCTTGTTTAGGGATTTTTCCACTCATGGGATTTTTGGAGCGATAATCTGATACGGCCGCAACACTAATAAAAATATCACAAGTAGTAATATTTTCCATAACCGCCTTGAGCATTTCATCAGCGCTCACTACATCAATACAATGAATAGCTTTTGGTTTTTGTTTTTCAACAGGTCCGCTGATTAAAGTCACTATCGCTCCCGCCTCATGTGCGGCTTCTGCCATCGCATAACCCATTTTTCCAGAACTGGCGTTTGTAATAAATCTCACATCATCTATAGCTTCGCGTGTTGGACCTGCTGTGACTAAAACATTTTTCCCCGCTAAAATTCCTGTTGAGAAAATTTCTGATAAGGCATCCGCTAATTCTGTAGGCTCAAGCATGCGTCCGAATCCTACTTCACCACACGCTTGACTTCCTTCACCCGGGCCAAAAATAAATATTCCTTTGGATTGCAACGCTTGAATGTTTTCTTGCGTCTTTGTATGATTCCACATCGCTTGATTCATCGCAGGTGCTATTGCAATCTTAGCCCGCGTTGCTAAACAAAGCGTGGTTAACAAATCCCCCGCTTCACCTCTCGTTAAAGTTGCTATGCAATCAGCCGTTGCTGGTGCTATCAAAACAGCATCCGCCCAACGTGCTAATTCAATATGTCCCATAGCCGCTTCTGCTTTTGCATCAAATAAATCATCGTGGACTGGATTGCCAGAGACGGCTTGTAGGGTTAAGGGTGTAATAAATTGCTTCGCATTTTCCGTCATGACCACGCGAACCACAGCGCCTTTGTCGCGCAAGCGTCTGACTAAATCAGCGCTTTTATAAGCCGCAATCCCGCCTGTCACCCCAACTATAATTTGTTTATTAACCAGGAAATTTATCATGCGTACAAAGATACCACTTCAGACCCTCAAGGAAAAGCCTACGGCAGAGCTACTTGCTGTTTTTTTGTCCAATAATTCTGCGGAGAATGCGTTAAAGCTCGCCCAGGAATTACTACAAGAATTCGGTTCTTTAAAAAAATTACTGCGTGCTAAACCTAATTTTTTTATGCTCAATGCGGCGATGGAACTTTGGCGGCGTTATCTCGAAGAAACGTTACCTCTGGGTGAAAAATTAAATAATAGCCCCCAAACTAAACGCTGGATTGCCGCACGTTTGCGTAAACATACGCAAGAAGTGTTTGCCTGCTTATTTCTCGATAATCAGCATAGAATCCTAGCTTATGAAGAATTATTCTATGGCAGTATCAATGAAGTGATGGTTTATCCGCGCGAAATTATTAAACGCGCTTTAATTCATAATGCGGCTAAAATTATTTTAGCGCATAACCATCCGTCCGGGGATACATCCCCAAGCACCACCGATTATGAAATAACTCAGTTAGTCAAAAAAGCCTTGAATTTGATAGATATAGTATTGATTGACCATATCATCGTAGGGAGTAATAATTGCCTATCGTTAGCTGAAACAGGTCGAATTTAGAAATGTTAGAGTTATTAACTATTAAGCAATGGGATGAAGCCCCCGAAAATAATGACGCCATTCATGCGCTGGAACAGGGAAAAGTGCTCTATATCCCTAAGCTTTCTTTTAAGTTTAGCTCGAAAGAAGAATCTCTTTTCACCCCCGAACTAAGTAATAACAAAGCTAAAAATATTAGTCTTAACCCTAGAAGAGATTGCGTTAAAGGGGCGGGAAGCCAAGAACCCCAACTTAAGGGATTACTGACGCGTTATGCAGAGCACGCGCACCAATTAGTCACTAAAATTTTTCCGCATTATGCGCCGACTTTAATTTTAGGTAGAACCAGTTACCGACCGGTGGCGATTTCTGGTCGGATTTCTTCTTATCGCAAAGATGATACTAGGCTACATGTCGATGCTTTTCCGGCAACGCCTATGCAAGGATTACGCATATTGCGCGTCTTTACCAACGTGAATCCTCATGGCGAAGATCGCGTATGGCGGCTGGGAGAACCTTTTCCCGAGGTCGCTAAGACCTTTTTACCCCGCACTAAAAAACCGCTTTGGGGGAGCGCAAAACTGTTACATCTATTACGCATCACCAAAAAATATCGGTCACTTTATGACCATTTAATGTTACAAATTCATGACGCAATGAAAGCAGATTTAGACTACCAAGCTAAAGTCCCGCAGGAGACCGTTCACTTCCCGCCAGGAAGCAGTTGGATCGTGCAAACTGACCAGGTTTCTCATGCTGCGATGTCTGGCCAATACGCGCTAGAACAGACTTTTTACTTACCCGTCAGTGGAATGGCAGACCCCAATCTTGCCCCCCTAAAGATCTTAGAAAAAATGACCGGGGAGGCTCTGGTTTAGAAAACCTTGCCTCATGTCCATAATTTTGGTATAAACACCAACCTGCCCTTAAAGTTTAGATTTGGAGAAAGGATCATGGCAAAAGTATGTAAAGTTACCCAAAAGCGCCCTATGGTGGGAAATAACGTATCCCACGCGAACAATAAAACGGGCAGACGGTTTTTCCCTAACCTACAAAAGAAGCGTTTCTGGTTAGCCAATGAAAAACGTTGGATCACACTACGTGTAACCACCCGCGCGATGCGAATTATCGATAAGCACGGCATCGAAAAAGTACTAAATGATATCAAGTTACGTGAAAAAGCTTTACGTGACGCTGCTAACTAAAACCTAGAACCCAGATAAGAGTATTGAATCATGCGTGAAAAAATTAAATTAGTATCCACTGGAACCAACAAAGAAGGTAGAAAAACCGGTTACTACCGCACCACTACCAAAAATAAACGTACCACCACTGAAAAACTCGAAAAAATGATGTTTGATCCCTTTGCTTTCAACAAAGAAACTGGCAAATTTGGGATGCATGTGAAGTTTGTTGAATCTAAAATCTCGTAATTTCCACTCTATATGATCTCGCACCTCTCGTGCGGGATCTTTTCATACCGTAAAACTACCGAATACTAAACCAACTTCTCCTATGGGAATATACCCAATCTATTAACTAAGGAGATGTTTGATATGAAAAAAATAATAGCTGCTTGTGTAACTATGGCTGCTTTAACTTCCGCTAACGCATTTGCTGATAATGGCGCCATTCAATTAGGTTCAGGACTTGTCAAAGCTGGAAAAGATGAAACCGTAGGCTTGGGAAAGCTACCTAAAGATTTTGATTATAATATCGTTTGCCAGATCACTAATTCTTATAACACCGGCAACTTTGGTATTAAATTTATTCCTGATCACAACGATACTGAATTTGATAGCGTGAGTTTAGATGGCGCTGCAATGCAAAAAGATACTGGCAAAAATGGTCAGGGTTTTAATGGAACTTTAGCAGCTTGGACAAATTATGCGGCGCCTTCTAGCTCTTGGTTACAAATCAACAAGCTAAGAAAGACCACTCGTTGGACTCACAATGACAGCTTTAAGTTAGGAAATAGAGCTGGTGGCAGTGCGGAATTTGTTTACACTTGCGTTGCTTATCCTTATACCGCTCCAACTAATCCATAAAGTTAAAAGGTTGATCGGCAGAACTAAAACGCCCCTTACGGGGCGTTTTTTTTGGTCTTGAAATAATTATCAAGAAGCGCTTTGTAAAGTAGTATAAGCTTTAACGCGTTTGACGAATTCTCGTAAAGCATCAATACCGGTTGCTTCTGCTTGGTGACACCATTCTTGTAAAGCTTCAACTAAATCTTTTTGTGAAGCAGTGCCTTTAGCCCAAATGGTTTGGAGTTTTAAACGAAATTGATAAACCACATTTAAAGAACCGAAATGATTTAATACTTCGGTTAAAGACTTTTGCTGGTCGCTTGTTTTAATCAATGAAGCTTCGCGCGATAGTAATTTTCGTGCACGACGTAACATCGCTTGGCCGGCTTCGCTTGCGCGTTGACGCTCTTGGATTAATACCGGTCGAATCACTTCTTTGCTATAACGGGATAATACTTGGAAACGATTGGTAATCAGTGCTTTAACCGTATCCGTATCGACAGAAGTTTTATTAGGTGCAAGATATTCTTTGGGTGGAATACGTTTTGGCTTGGCTAAGCCAAAAAACTGTAATAATCGAATCACACCCCAACCTACATCCACTTCCCACCATTTTACGGAGAACTTAGCGGAAGTACCGTAGGTATGGTGATTATTGTGTAACTCTTCCCCACCAATAAAAAATGCGATAGGAGTAATATTGCGCGATGCATCTTCACATTCAAAATTGCGATAACCCACATAGTGAGCAAGGCCATTGATCACACCGGTTGCCCAAAAAGGAATCCAGGACATTTGAATAGCCCAAATAGTTAAACCCACGGGTCCAAATAAAACAAGATCAATCAATAACATAGAGACAACGCCCATTTTGCTACGGCCTGTATACACATAGCGCTCCATCCAATCATCGGGTGTGCCTTCGCCATAGCGCTCTAAAGTCTCTTGATTACGCGATTCTTTGCGATAAAGTTCAGTACCTTGAAATAAGACTGTCCGAATACCACGAATTTGGGGGCTATGGGGATCTTCTTCGGTCTCTACTCGCGCATGGTGTTTACGATGTATAGCAGTAAATTCTTTGGTCACCATACCCGTGGTAAGCCACAGCCAAAACCTAAAAAAATGACTGGCAATAGGATGTAACTCCAGCGCCCTATGCGCTTGGTGGCGATGTAAGTAAATGGTCACACTAAGGATAGTTATTTGAGTCAAAACAAGGGTAACGACGATATAACCCCACCATGGTAGCTGTATAATCCCGTTCATATATTCACCTTTTTTATAGGTTATTAATTGGGGAGCATTATAGCATAAAATTAGCCATCAACACAGGTTTCTACAGGTCTTTCATCTAGGCTAGTTTCCCCTGGATAAAGCTTAGGATTACCCCATTCACTCCAGGATCCATCATATAGTGCATGCGGGGCATGTCCCATAAGATCCAGCACTAAGTCCAAAGTAGCCGCCGTAATGCCTGAGCCACAAGAGGCTATAATGGGACTCTTTAAATCAATAGCGACATCGAGCATTTGTTTGCGAATTTTCTCTAAGGGTTTTAAAAGACCATCTTTCTCATACATCGTGAAATAAGGAAAACAGATACTTCCAGGGATATGCCCTCCCGCATAACGAATCGGGTGTCTTGCGTCTAATATTTGTTCTTTAGGATGATGATAGTTTTCTTTTACTTGATCCAAGGTGCGCAAATACTGGGGTTGTAAGCGCGCAGTATAGGTTTTAGAAGAAGAGGATGAAAGGCCTGATTCGGTTTTGCCATCATAGAGCTCCCAAGCTTTAAAACCCCCATCTAAGATATAAAGCAACTGCGGATCATGGCCAAACACTTTAAACATCCATAAAGCACGAGCCGCTGAATGAAGATCACTATTATCATAAATAATAATTTTCATATCATTGCGTATACCTAAACTAGACATTTTTTCGCTGATAATCTTTTCATCTGTTATTAACGTATGGGGTAATTCAGCATTCGGGTCACTGAAAAAATCGATATCAAAAAATTGTGCGTCCACAATATGTTTTTCAGCAAACTCTTGTTTGGCATTACGCTCATTCTCAGCGTGATGATAACTCGCATCTAAAATCACTAAGTTTTTTTGATTTTTTCTAAACTTATCCACTTGCCCCGCATTAATTAACCACGACATAAAAACCTCACAGCCAATACACCAACACAAATAAAAACAGCCATACTACATCAACAAAATGCCAATACCAAGAAACGGCTTCAAATGCAAAATGGTGTTCGGGCAAAAAATGACCTTTTATACAGCGCACCAAAACCACGCTGAGCATCATTAAGCCAACCGTCACGTGCAGCGCATGAAACCCCGTCAGCATAAAAAATGTCGTGCCATAGACTCCGCTTTTTAAAGTGAGATTATACTGCCTATAAGCCTCACCATATTCAAAAGCCTGGCAACTTAAGAAAATAAGACCTAATACTATAGTTAGAATCAAACCCATCAACATTTGGGAACGGCGATTTTTTAACAAACCCCAATGCGACCAGGTGACTGCCACAGCGCTACTTAACAAAAGAAAAGTATTCAAGGCAGGAATTCCAAAAACAGGAATCACTTCTTTAATACTGGGGAAAGCGGCTGGATTAGGCGTTACTAATAAAGGCCAAGCGGATTTAAATTCTGGCCATAAAACCGTATGGGTTTCAGGATAACCCCAATGTCCGCCTAATTCTGGCACCACAAACATGCGAATATAAAATAACGCCATAAAAAATATGCCGAAGAAAGCGATTTCAGAAACAATAAACCATACCATTCCCCAGCGATAAGATTTATCCATGAGTGGACTGTGCAAGCCTTGTAGTCCTTCATCAATGACCGTTCCAAACCAACCAAATAGCATAATCGTTAATAAAATAATCCCGGCTAGCAAAATATACGGACCCCAATGTTCGCCATGCAAAATATTGACGAGTCCAATTGCCATAAAAAATAAAGCTAAACAACCCACCATAGGCCAGCGCGTAGAATGGGGCACAAAATAATTATTATTGCTCATGCAGTCGCCTTCTTTTGGTTAGTCACATCAAACAAGGTATAGCCTAAAGTTACGGTTGACACATCGCCTGAAACATCATTATCTAATCTAAATACCAGAGGAACGGTTAACGTTTGACCTGGATTTAAAGTTTGTTTTTGAAAACAAAAACATTCTATTTTATGAAAGTGAGATACTGCAGGTCCCGGTGTAATACTAGGAATCGCTTGGACTGTCATTGTATGCGTAGAATTATTTTTAAAATAAAAAAATACTTTTGCATTTTCATTCGGATGAACATTTATACTCGTTTGTAAGGGATAAAAATCCCACGGTAAATTTCTATTATTCGCTGTCACAAATTGGATGAGAATCGCGCGGTTATAATCAGGTGGTGCTAGTGATACAGGGACTGCAGTATTTAAACCGGTGACATTACATAAAGCGTTATAAACCGGCACCATGGCAAAAGTAAATCCAAACATAATGACTGCAACTAAAGCTGGGATATAAATAGATTTTTTAAGCATGATCTAACCCTGATGGCACAGTCCATTCCAACCCTTGCGCTCCTTCCCATGCACAAACCGGTGCTGTTTTTCCGCCCCAAATACAAGAAAAAATATTATAAAGAAAAATAAGTTGGGCAAAGCCTAATACAAATGCACCAATACTTGCTATAAAATTAAAATCGGTAAATTGCAAAGCATAATCAGGAATTCTTCGAGGCATTCCTGCTAAACCTAAAAAATGCATAGGAAAAAAAGTTACATTCATAAAAATAGCCGTTAGCCAAAAATGAATTTTGCCTAATGTTTCATTATAGTAATGCCCGGTCCATTTCGGTAACCAATAATAAACGCCGGCCATAATACTAAATAAAGCGCCTGATACTAAAACATAATGAAAATGCGCCACTACAAAATAAGTGTCTTGATACTGATAATCGGCAGGCACAATCGCCAACATCAATCCTGAAAATCCGCCTATAGAAAATAAAATAACAAAAGCGACAGCAAACAACATAGGCGTTTCAAAGGTCAGTGCGCCTTTGTACATAGTCGCTACCCAATTAAATACTTTAATTCCCGTAGGAACTGCAATTAACATCGTGGTATACATAAAAAATAATTGTGCGGAGAGTGTCATACCTGTTGTAAACATATGATGCGCCCAAACTACAAAAGATAGAAACGCAATGCTCGCAATTGCTGCAACCATGAATGTATAGCCAAATAATTTTTTGCGCGCAAAAGTCGGGATGATTTCTGAAATAATACCAAATCCAGGCAATATCATAATATAAACTTCAGGGTGGCCAAAAAACCAAAACAAATGTTGATACAGCACAGGATCACCACCCCCTGCTGCCGTAAAAAAACTCGTTCCAAAATTACGATCAAATAACATCATCGTCACAACACCAGCTAATACCGGCATCACAGCGATTAATAAAAAAGAAGTGATTAACCAACTCCACACAAACAAAGGCATTTTCATAAGGGTCATGCCGGGAGTGCGTAAATTTAAAATGGTCGCGATAATATTAATCGCACCTAAAATAGATGAAACTCCTAAAAGATGAATAGAGACAATTAAAAAATCCGTACTCTTGGGTCCATAAGTGGTTGAGAGTGGCGCATACATTGTCCAACCAAAATTCGGCGCTGAGCCTTGCATGAAAAAAGTGCTTAGCATAATCCCAAAGGCAAAAGGTAAAATCCAAAAGCTCCAATTATTTAATCTCGGTAACGCCATATCAGGCGCACCTATCATCAACGGAATCATCCAATTGGCTAATCCTACAAAAGCCGGCATGATGGCACCAAAAATCATAATCAACCCATGCATCGTCACTAATTGATTATAAAATTCAGGATTAAAAAGCAACGCTCCCGGTCGCAATAATTCAGCGCGAATTAACATCGCAAATGCGCCTGCTATAAAAAACATGGTTAAACTTAAAAATAAATACAAAGTTCCAATGTCTTTGTGATTAGTGGTAAATAACCAACGTTTTATAAAATTCATTTTTATTTACCTCCTTTTGCTTTTTGAATCTCAGCAGGTTGAACCATATCTTTCATATTATTTCCCCAAGCATTACGCTCGTAAGTAATGACTGCGGCTAAATCATCATCACTTAATTGTTCTTTAAAAGCTTGCATAGCAGTACCAGGTCGCCCATTTAAGACTGTTGCAATATGTTGGTCTTTTGGTCCAGTTGCTGTTTTACTGCCTTTTAACGCAGGAAAAGTAGGCGGCAAACCTAAACCTGTTGCTTGATGGCAGACAGCGCAAGTACTTAAAAATACTTTTTCTCCCTGCTGCATTAATTCTTGCATCGTATATTGTTTTGGCGCTGCAGGAGGACCCGCTGCGACGGTACCGCCGACCACCGGCTGTGGCATTCCGGGAACAGGTAATCCTTTTTGTGCTAATACCCAATTATTAAAATCCGTTTCTGCCATTGCAACAACGACTATAGGCATATAAGCATGATGCATCCCGCATAATTCTGCGCATTGCCCATGATAAGTTCCAGCTCTGTTGATTCTGGCCCAACTTTCATTAATAAATCCAGGAATAGCATCGCGCTTCACACCTAAATCTGGCACCCACCAAGAATGAATTACATCATTAGCTGTCACTAAAAATCGAATTTTTTTATGGATAGGCACAACTAAAGGTTTATCGACAGTACGTAAATAATTTTCATTCTTAGGTGTCATGACAATATTACTGAAAAAATTAATTCCTTGTTCCAGATATTCATAACGCCATTTCCATTGATAGCCCGTAATCTTAATCGTCACATCCGGTTTTGCAACGTCATTCATATGGACTAATACGCGAGTAGCAGGAATCGCCATCGCAACGAGAATAAAACAAGGGATAATAGTCCAAGCGATCTCAACCCAAAGATGTTCATGAAACCGGGCGGGTTCTACCCCTCTGGATTTACGATGGTAAAACATGGCATAAAACATCACACTAAAAACAACTACGCCAATCGCCACGCAAATCCAAAATATGGTCATATGTAGATCATAAATATCTTGGCTTACAGGAGTAACACCTGCTGTCATATTGAGAGTATAATCTGCCATAGTTCTATCCTGTAACTACAACTTATAAGTATAGCGTTCATTATGACTAAAGGTAACCAAACATGAAAGACTCCTTCACTCCTTCTGACTTAAACGCAGTTTTAGTCCGCGAACTCATTAAAGAAAAGCGCTCGGACCGTCGTTGGAAAAATTTTCGGTTTTTTATTGTGCTTTTAATTATTATATTTTTAATGTGGTCCTTTTCGGGGACCAATGAAATGACGACACTTTACGGAGAAGGTGGCAAAGGCTATGTCGCGTTAATCCAGTTAGAAGGCAATATTGGCTCAGGGGAAAGTTTTTCCGCAGATCAAGTCATCCCGCAATTAAAAAGCGCTTTTTCAGACCGAGAAGCCAAAGGGGTGATTTTGGATATCGATTCTGGTGGCGGATCACCCGTCCAATCTGCAATTATTCACGATGCGATTTTAGGGTTTAAGAAAAAATATCACAAAGAAGTGATCGTCGTCGGGGAAGATACTTTAGCCTCGGGTGCTTATTATGTTGCGGTAAGCGCTGATAAAATTTATGTCAATCCTAATACTATTACTGGATCTATTGGTGTTGCCATGAAAGGCTTTGGTTTCCCCGAGCTATTGAAAAAAGTGGGAATTGAACGTCGAGTTTATATTTCAGGTTCCAATAAAGATCGTTTAGATATGTTCTTACCGCAAACCAAAGAAGATCAGGACAAAGTAAATAGCATCATCAATGAAGTGCATCAAAACTTTAATCAAGTAGTGTTAGAAGGACGTAAAGGTAAATTAACCGCACCGCCTGAAAGTTTATTTACCGGTGATTTTTGGTCAGGTCAAAGCGCTTTAAAATTAGGTTTAGTCGATGGATTAGGAAATGTTTCAGATGTCATGCAAAAAGAATTTAAAGTCAATCACTACAAAGACTATAGCAGAGCTAGCAGCAGCTTATTGAAATCATTAGTCGGCCCAATTGGATCGTCTTTGGGGCTCAATGATAAACATATTAAAATGTCAGCGGAAATATGACAATTTATAAGGCGTCACCTGAACACCACAGGACACTTCAGGACAGCGAACGACATTAGGTGGCGCCAAACCCACACAAGGCATGACTTGAATTTCATTATCCAAACCTAAAACCAAGCCCGGTTGTTGGGTATATTTAGAAACCATTTTCGGTGAACCTAAGAAATAAATCGTGCTGCTTTGTGACGACGCTGCAAAGATTTTAGTATCTGGCGCAACATTGGCATGTGAAGTATTAAAAGTATGAACAAAGACATTATCTGCATGTAAATATCGGCCTTCAAAGCGTGAACTTCCCGAAAGATTAGCATTCAAACAATTCGTAATCCCCGCTAAACCAATGCGCGCGCCCTCTGTCGCTGTTAGGTCAACAATATTCGCATTCACCCAATAAAGATAAACGCGACTACAATCTCTTGCGACAATTCTTCTAACATTGGCATAGCCTACGACCGTTGTTAAACCATTCCCTGTTGCATAAATAGTTAATCCGCTGGTATCAGCCCCAATTAAATTAATGATTCCATTGCCGCAATGCGTAATAGATCTTAATCCTAAGCGACCACTTAAATTAACGCTACCACAGCCATTGACTAAAACATTAAGACAAGGTGCGCACACTCCCATGACTGTAATAGTTCCCGAACCCCATTGCGTTACATTAGTAAGATTCATAGCGCCCATTAATAAAATATTACCGCTACCAAAAGAAGTAATACTTAAAGCATTACTGGTAATATCGCGACCTTCTATTAATCCTGTGCCCGCATAAGTAATATTATTTAAATTACGTAACCCAATACGAATGATGACTTGATCCACTGGTCCCGGGCACTCTCTGGTTGGATGTATGGATAACGTACAATCCCGCATTTCAACCGCCGCGCGTACCACTTGATCATTAGGCCCTACGATCACTACAGAATTATGGCGTTGCTGACCTATCAATTGAATCCTAAAATTTCCACTCACTTTAAGATTGGTAAAATCAGGCACATGGACTTCAGACACGGTCATTGCTTTAACAAACGGCCCTCGGGCATAACATTCAAGCTCATTGGGTTCCCCCGTTAAAAACCAGTGGGAGGCATTACAAATCCAGCGTTCGGGGTTAGCATTGACTTGCTGTAACCAAGTTTCAGTTAAAAGATCGCGATTTGCGCAAGGATAGCTACAGCTTTGAAAAGGGTTGGTCGAACAGGAAGTGAGTATCCATGTTCCTAGTAAGGCTATTATTAGCAACCCGTACTTTTTCATAGTGTCCTTTTGAGCACGATAATGCTTCAAATTTAGCATATTGACAAATGTTGTACCACCCTCTATTGTCTGGCCCACTCAATTTTCTTATTAACCTTATCAAAGAGAATAAAATGCCAAGTGAAAAACCTGCTAAACCGTTTCCTCCTATTTTATTTAACGTAGGTTCCATTCGTATTAAGCCTTTACCTTTAGAGGGCACCAATGCTGATCCTGAACAAGGGCCCCGCACTGTAGGAAATTCTAAATATTCGGAAGAGTATGTTTCCCCCATAGAGTCACTAGTAACAGGAAGCTTAGGTTCTTTAATTGCTGATTCAAGAATAGACGATGCGAGCCAGCGGACATGGATAGGTACCGATGCCTTTGCCGTTCACTTAACAGAAGATTACCCTTATTTATTAATTGCAGATGGCGGCTCTAAATCCTCTAAGCCAGAACATATTCCTCAAATCACCAACGATCCCAACATTAAAGCCGCTATTTTAAAATTTAAATCAGATGTAGCATCAACTTTTGAAGATAATGCCTCCGGAAGAGCAAGAGTGGCGCAACTTGCGCAAGGTTTAATACGTAGCATCAATAGTATTTGCGATGAACCAGGAAGATACACTTTTCAAGCTCTCCACGGCTTAAGAGAAATAGCCAGTCAATTTACAATCAGTTTAGCCATTCCTTTTGTTACACCAACAGGCAGGACTAAAGTCGTAAGTTTCGGTATAGGTGGCAATGAAATATATCAATTAAGCCTCGAAGGTGCAGTTAAGCCCTTACGTAAGGCCAAACATGAAACAGCTAACGTACTTATGCCAACAGCTATAGATCTCACTTCTCCTGACTATCAAAAACGCATGGATGAATACAGTAAGGCAGTTCGTGAATTAGAAGTTAGTATAGAAGATTTTCAAGACGATGATTTATTATTTGCTGCTACGGATGGAGTTGATAAAATTCTTTTGGAATATAATCAGGCTAGAGGTGAAGAATCTAAAGCAGAGGGTCTTTTTAAATCCCCCACCATCGAAGAACTGATTCATCTTCCGCCCAAAGAACTCTCGGAACTATTAAAAAAAATGTATGATGCCACCTTGCAAATGGCATCGGATAATTATAATAAGCATAAGGCAGTGCCTTCCGCTGAAGGGAAAAATTTCTACTTTGGCGATACTTATGCCTTTGGCAAAATGCGTTTAACAAAAAATCCTTGGAAGCTAGTAGCAACACCTGAAGTGTTGCTGGATATTATTAAGGATGAGGAATATTGGAAAACAAAAACCATTTGGAAAAAAAGTGTTCCGACCGGAATTGGACAAATGCAGCATACACTAAACACTCCCGAGCATTCACTAAGAGAGGCTGTGCACAACGGTATTGGGAGATTAACGTTGCTATCATTGACTGCAAATGCAAGACATTATAATTACTGGACTTATTGGGTAAGCTCACGACAACATGAAACTCAATATTTATATAATCTTGTATCTAAGCCTAAAGAAAGTTATGCAGATAATGAAGAGTTTCAATATCTCTATACTGACTGGGTGAAGCACAATGGGCCTGAACGTGCTGCGAAGAGAAAACATGAGACGGCGCCTAAGGTTGAGGGTCCAGCAGCTGCGGCCGCGCTAAGCCCGCGTTAAAAACCTTCACACACCCTCTTTTTCAAAGAGGGTTGTTATTTAATACCAAGATGAGAAATTAACCAGCAGCGTATTTATGTAAAATACTAGCAATCAAGGTTTGGTAAGGAATACCCTCGACAGCTGCTTTTTCTTTAATACGCTCTAAATCACTGCTCGATAGTCGAATATTAATTCTTGCATCTTTACGCGAAAAGTTTTTTGCTGCTTTTTTTGCCAGTGCCATTTCCTTTTTTGCGTTAGAAGCTGACTTCCACTCTCCACGATTAAAGGAATTTTTTATCGCCTTTTCTTCCGGGCTTAATCTGATTTTTTTTTGCTTCATAACTTCTCCTTATTTATTCAGATATTTTTTTGTGGCTTTTCGATTAGGAATAATAGTTTTAAGAAATATTTTATTCCCATCTCTTAAAAAGGGTACTAAGTAGACATAATCATTAATTTCGACCACATATATTTTTTGATTCTTATATTTCTCTGAGTTTGGATGCTCCTCTACAGCTAACAAATCACCATTCTCCATAGCCTCTAAATTTCCTCGAAGCCTATACCGCGCGAGACTCTTAATGTGCTATTTTTTTCATCATTCCAATCAAATATTATATCCATCGTTACTCCTTTATATTATGACAATGTGTGCCTAACGTCAACCGCCTTTTTTCGCAAACTATAAGCCATCCTTCCTAAAAAGAAATGGGGGCTTGGGGCTGTTTGAAATTGAGAAAAGGGGTGATTAAAAAGCGAGGCGTGTTAGAAATTTACGCGGGGAGTATATCAGATTGATTACAAACGCCGCAAGACAAACACCTGCCCCTCTAAGGGCTCATTGTTTTGCAGACGGGAAACAATTGTTTGATAGTGCAGAACTTCTAGATTATTGGTTTTAGCAAGTTTAGTAATCCACGCTTTTTGATGCGCAAATCTGCCTGTAGGCAATAAAACAAATTCTTTCTTTGCAGATATTTCCGCATTAAACAAAAATAAACCGTCTTTTTTAAGTATTTTACTGACATTACTAAAAACATCCGTTAAGTCGCCGACATACACTAATGCATCGCCTGCTATGACTATATCAAATTGATCTTTAGTGTTCGCTAAATAGGTATTTATTTCCGCGCAAATTAATTCGTCATAACAATTTTTTTCTTTGGCAAAAGCTAACATTTTTTCTGATAAATCAACGCCCACTAATTTTTTGGCATTCGGTTTAAAGTAAAGCCCACACAAACCGGTACCGCAACCTAAATCGAGTATGTCCAAATCAGAAGTTAAATATTTGCTGACCGCTTGAAATAAAATTTGCGGAACTTGATAGTTTAAGCCTTGTAATAAATGGTAATCATAATGCTCTGCATATGAATCAAAAAGCGTTTGGATGTATTCTGGAGGTGATGTTAATAATTTTTGGTTTTCAGAAATAACTTTAATAATATGTTGTAGTGATTTATTGCTGGGTTGGATACGTAGCGCTTCGCGAAAATAACGTAGCGCAAAATCATGTTGGTGTTTGGTTAAAAAGGCTACGCCTAAATTATTATAGGCGGGGAAATAATCGGCATCTATTTCTACGCAGCGTTGATAATATCGAATCGCGCTATCAACGATACCTTGTTGCATGCTCACGACACCCAAATTAAATAGAATCTGCACATCTTCTGGGGCGAGCGATAAGGCTCGCAAATAATGTTGTTTGGCTTCTACTAATTTGCCTTTTTTTAAAAAAGCAGTCGCCATATTGATTTGGGTTTCTAAATGATAAGGATGGGAGGCGTCGATTAATAAAAATTCTTTTAGAGACTCTTCTATTTTATCATCTTTAAGTAGCGCGCAAGCTAAATGAAATCGTCCGGCAAAATGTTCGGGTTGTAGTTTTAACAAATCCTGAAATGCTTTAATCGCCTCAACATAATTATTATTTTTTAACAAAGCCAAACCCAAATTGTAATAAGCATCTTGATATTTGGGGGCTTTCGAAATCGCTAATTGATAATAATAAATAGCATCTTCTAGCTTACCTAAATCAAAATAAGTAGTGCCTAGATTATGATAAGCCTGAATATAATCTGGATGATCTGCGATGATTTTTTTTAAGACTTTCTCTGCTTCAGAAAATAATGATTCTAGCTTTAAGGCATTCGCTAAATGCAATTGCAACACAGGATTTTTAGGGTCTAGTTCTACCGCTTTTTTTAAATAGTTTATGGCATCACGATAATTTCTTGATTGAGCGGAAGCGATCCCCAACGCATGTAACGCTTCCGCACTTTGGGGATCCTTCCCTTTTTTTTCCATCTTTAACGAGCATCCTGTAGCTGTCTAGGAGCGCCTGCAGGAGATCTAGTTTGATCTGCATGGTTTCTTCTAATCGCTAGCATTTGCTCTTCTGTCAAATTAATTTTTGATCTAAGCAATTTCTCAGCATCGCCTTCTTTAGCTTTGAGAAGCAAAGCATAAAGATCTGCTGGGGTTAGTGTAATTTCTTGAGACGGTCTTCTCTGTGTATTCATAATAAATTTCCTTCTTGTTTTTGTTATAACTCAACTTTAGGCAAACTACCAACCGTCACAATTTTCATTGAGTTAGTAGAACCGTGCACTCCAATCAAATCGCCTTTCGTCAAAATCACTAAATCGCCATTATCAATAATTTCGCGGTTTTGTAATTCTGAAACAGCGGATTGATTTAGAATTCTTCTATCCGTATGTCTTGCATCAAATAAAATAGGATAAACGCCACGGTAAAGCGCTAAGCGTCTTAGCGTCGTAATATGTGGACTTAAACCATAAATGGGAATATTGGATTTAACGCGTGACATTAGTAAAGCCGTAGTGCCGGATTCTGTTAGAGCAATAATCGCTTTAATATCTAAATGATTGGCGGTATTCATTGTTGCAACGGCAATCGCTTCATCGACCCTCTCAAATCGAGCGTCCACACGATGACGCAATGCTTTTGAGCTCGGATTTTTTTCGGCGCTTAAACAAATTCTATCCATCGCAGCGACCGCTTTATCGGGATATTTTCCGACTGCGGTTTCTTGCGATAACATCACCGCATCCGTTCCATCTAATACTGCATTGGCAACGTCTAATACTTCTGCTCGTGTTGGAATGGGGCTATTGGTCATCGAATCTAACATTTGAGTGGCGGTAATAACGGGTTTACAAAATTTGCGCGCGCTGCGAATAATTAATTTTTGCGCCGCAGGCAATTCTGCATCGCCAATCTCAACACCTAAATCACCACGTGCGACCATGACCGCGTCAGAAGCTTCTAAAATATCATTTAAATTATCAATTGCTTCCGTACGTTCTATTTTTGCAATAATTCCCGCGTGTCCCCCGGCTGCTTTTAATAAATCACGAGCCTGATGAATATCTTTTCCATTTCTGGGGAATGAAACGGCTAAATAATCCGCATGCAGACGTGCGGCATCTTTAATATCTTGTTTGTCTTTATCAGTGAGTGCTTCAGCTGATAGCCCACCCCCTAAACGGTTAATGCCTTTATTATCTGAAAGATCACCGCCTGCTAACACAATACAATGAATTTGTCCGCCCTGCACTTTTTTAACTTGCATCACAATGCGGCCATCATCTAACAATAAAGTATCGCCCGCGTGTACATCTTTAGGGAGAGTTTTATAATCTAGACCGACGGTTTCTTCCGTTCCATCATTGGTTCCTAAATCCGTATCCAATACAAAAGATTGACCTTCTTTTAAGATTATTTTTTTGTTTTTGAAACGACTAATACGAATTTTAGGGCCTTGCAAATCAACTAAAATTGCCACTTCTTTGCCCTGACTTTTTGCAATTTGTCTCACTTGATCAATGCGTTTTTCGTGAGTCGCTAAATCACCATGCGAAAAATTAGCGCGGAAAACATCGGCGCCATTCGCTATCACTCGTTGCATTACTTCTGGATCATCAACCGCAGGACCTAAGGTTATAACAATTTTCGTACGACGTAATGGTTTCATGAGATTTTTTCACTTTTTTTAGTACTTTCTTCTAATGCTGCAATAGCAGGCAATTTTTTACCTTCCAAGAAAGTAAGAAATGCACCGCCGCCTGTTGAAATGTAGCCGATTTTATCGGCGATACCAAACTCTTCTATCGCAGCGAGTGTGTCTCCACCGCCTGCGATACTAAACGCTTTGCTATTAGCAATCGCCAGAGCAATCGCTTTGGTTCCTTCAGCAAAATGTGAAATTTCAAAAGCACCCACTGGACCATTCCATAAAATCGTTTTCGCTTTATCAATAATAGTAGCAAGATGTTGTGCGGTATCAGGGCCTATATCATAAATTTTTTCATCATCATCCACTTGTGATACTAAACGGATCGAACTTTCGGACTCTTCAGAAAGTTTTTCGCCAACCACAACATCGGTGGGCACAATAATTTCTGCGCCGCGACTTTTAGCAGCTATGATTAAACGCTCAGCTTCATCTAAAAGATCCGGCTCATAAAGTGATTTTCCTACCGCATAACCTTCGGCTGCAATAAAAGTATTCGCAATACCGCCGCCTACAATTAAATAATCGACTTTTTGAACTAAAGATTCTAATAAAGCCAACTTAGTGGATACTTTAGAGCCCCCCACAATAGCCAAAATAGGTTTTT